>NZ_CP108036.1:2400000-2744166 GCF_036170895.1 Streptomyces erythrochromogenes
GCAGCTCGGAGGCGACCCCGGCGAGCCCGAAGGAGAGGACGGCGCCGGCGGCCGGGTCGATCACGGACCGGACGACGGTGTCGACGCCCCGCGGCACCATGGCCTGGACCACGGGCTGGAGCTCGCCCGGCTTGCCCAGCGCGTCGGTGAGCTCCTCGTACGAGCGCCTCAGCTCGGCCTCGTTCGTGAGGTCGAGCCGTACGCCGCCCAGGTCCGCGCGGTGGCGCAGGTGCGGGGCGGTGGTCTTGAGGGCGACCGGGTAGCCCAGGACCGCGGCGGCCCGGACGGCGGCGTCGGCGCTGGGCGCGGGGAGCGTGGGCAGGACCCGGATCCCGTAGCGCGCGAGCAGCTCGCGGGCGTCCCAGTCGCTCAGGGTCAGCACGGCCCCGCCGTCGACGTCCGCGAGCAGCCCGGCGAGCTGGGTCGCGGCGCCGGCCTCGTCGATGTCCTCGTACTCGGGGACCTGCCCGGCGTCGGCGAGGGCCCGCCGCCACTGCCCGTAGCGCACGGCCTCCGCGACGGCCTTCACGGCGCGCTCGGCGGCGGGGTAGCTGGGGATCCGGACCGGGTCGGCGGTGGCGGTGGCCGCGGCGGCGGCCGGGGTCCAGGGGGTGTCCGCGGCGGGGCGGTCCGGCGTCTCGGCGGCGGGTCCGCGGGTCGCGGACAGGGCCTGCACCAGCTCGGCCAGTTCCACGTGCACGACCGCCACCGGCTTGCCGGGGGCCTCGGCGACGGCCTCGCGGAGCGCGTCGGCCAGGTCGTCGGCGAGGGCGTGCTCGCTGACCCACGGAATGGCGTTCACGACCACCGCGTCGCAGTCGTCGGAGGCGAGGGCGGCGGCCAGCGCGGCGCGGAAGTCCGCCGGGGACGCCGCGGTCGTCAGGTCCAGGGGCGGCAGCGGCCGCAGGCCCTGGGTCAGGCAGGCGTCGTAGGTGAGGACCCCGAGGGACTCGGAGTTGCCGAGGATCGCGATCCGGGGTCCGGCGGGCAGCGGCTGCGAGGCCAGCAGGAGGCCGACGTCCACCAGCTCGGTGACCGTGTCGACCCGGATGACGCCGGCCTGCCGCAGGAGGGCGGAGACGGTGTCCTCCGACAGCCGGGTGCCGGGGACGACGTGCCCGGCGGGGGTGTGGCGGCCGCCCTTGGCGACGACCACGGGCTTGACGGCGGCGGTCCGGCGGGCGAGGCGGGTGAACTTCCGCGGGTTGCCCAGGGTTTCGAGGTACAGCAGGGCGACGTCGGTGGCCTCGTCCTCGTACCAGTACTGGAGGATGTCGTTGCCGGAGACGTCGGCCCGGTTGCCCGCGGAGACGAAGGAGGACAGGCCTTCGCCGCGCCGGACCAGCGCCGAGAGCAGGGCGATCCCGATCGCCCCGGACTGCGTGAACAGGCCGGTCCGGCCGCGCATCGGCATCGGCGCGGGGGTCAGCGAGGCGTTGAGCTCCACCTCCGGAGCGGTGTTGATCACCCCGTAGGCGTTGGGTCCGATGAGGCGCATCCCGTACGAGCGCACCTGCCGCAGCAGCTCGCGCTGGCGGGCGAGTCCTGCCGGGCCGCTGTCCCCGTATCCGGCGGAGAGGACGACGAGCCCCTGCACGCCGTGCTCGCCGCAGGCGGCCACCGCCTCGGGCACCCGCTCGGCCGGGACCGCGATCACGGCGAGGTCGACGGGGGCGCCGACGGCCTCGACGGAGCGGTAGGCCCGCACCCCGTCGAGGAGGTCGCGCGTGACGGCCTCGTTGACGGCGTAGAGGTGGCCGTGGAAGCCGCTGTCGCGCAGGTTGCGCAGCGCGGCGGCGCCCACGCCGGCGCCGGAACGGCTGACGCCGACGACGGCCACCGAGCCGGGGGCCAGCAGTCGCTGCACGGAGCGGGCTTCGGCGCGCTGTTCCCGGGCGCGCTGCACGGCGAGGGATTGGGCGGTGGGTTCGAGGTCGAGGGTGAGGTGGACCGAGCCGTCCTCGAAGCTGCGCTTCTGCTCGTAGCCGACGTCCGTGAACACCTTGATCATCTTGGTGTTGGCGGGCAGCACCTCGGCGGCGAACCGGCGGATGCCGCGCTCGCGGGCCACCGCGCCGATGTGTTCGAGGAGCGCGGAGGCGACCCCGCGGCCCTGGTGGGCGTCCTGGACGAGGAAGGCGACCTCGGCCTCGTCGGCGGGAGCGGAGGCGGGCCGGCCGTCGGGACCGATGCGGTCGTAGCGGACGGTGCCGATGAACTCCTCGCCGATGGTCGCGGCGAGGCCCACCCGGTCCACGTAGTCGTGGTGCGTGAAGCGGTGCACGTCGCGGTCGGAGAGGCGGGGGTAGGGCGCGAAGAAGCGGTAGTACTTCGACTCGTCCGAGACCTGCTCGTAGAAGCTGACGAGCCGGCCGGCGTCCTCGGTGGTGATGGGCCTGATCCGGGCGGTGCCGCCGTCGCGGAGGACGACGTCGGCTTCCCAGTGGGCCGGGTAGGACGGGTCCGACTCTATGGTCATGCGCATACCTTACGGCCGGACCGGGCCGTAGAGCGCTCGCGCGGCGCAGTAGGCAAGCCGGTGCAAACCGGTGCAAGCTGGGGAAGGTCGAGGAGCGGCGAGATTCGGGCCGAGGGTCGGTCGGAGCATTCAGGGTGCCGTGAGAGACTGGTCTAGACAACCGTAAGAACCTGAAGGGCATCACCATGGCAGAGCGCCGCGTCAACGTCGGTTGGGCCGAGGGCCTGCACGCTCGTCCCGCCTCGATCTTCGTCCGTGCGACGACCGCTTCCGGCGTCCCGGTGACCATCGCGAAGTCCGGCGGCGACCCCGTCAACGCCGCCTCCATGCTGGCGGTACTGGGCCTGGGCGCCCAGGGCGGCGAGGAGATCGTCCTCGCCTCCGAGGCCGAGGGTGCGGAGGTCGCACTGGACCGCCTCGCGAAGCTGGTCGCCGAGGGTCTCGAAGAGCTCCCCGAGACCGTCTGACCCTTCGGGTTCACCCCGCGCAGCGCGAACGGCGAAGCCGCGACCCCCACGAGGGGCCGCGGCTTCGCCGTTTCGGAGACGGGGAAGTACCGCTCGCCGGAAAAGAAGACCGGCGCCCTCTCGCCGGAGGGCATTTCGCCGCACGACATTCGCCGCGCGACTTTCTGCCCGCCTACAGGAATTCGGCGCAGCGAATTGTCCCGCGCAGCGAATTCGCGCGATTCCATCCTTTGTATACGGCTCCTGTTAATGCCGGCCGCTCGACATGTTTACGGCAGGTTGCGAAGTGCTCACCGCCGGCCGCTGCCGCAGCCGGTGCGCGGCGGCCGCGCGGTCGGCGTGGACCGCGGCCAGCGTCCGCGCCCGCTCGGCGTCCCCGCGGGCCACCGCGTCCACGATCGCGCCGTGTTCCGCCCAGGACTCCGCGGGCCGGACCGGCGCCTCCACCACGAACATCCACGCCAGCTTGTGCCGCATCTGGGTGAGCAGCGCGATCAGCCCGGGGCTGCCGGAGGCCTGTGCGAGCGTCTCGTGGAACCAGCCCCCCAGCGCCCGCAGATCCTCGCCCTGGCCCCGCCTGGCCCGCTCCTGACCCAGCCTGACCAGCCCGCGCAGCACCTTGAGGTGCGCGTCGGTGCGGCGCCGGGCGGCCCTGGCCGCCGCGAGCGGCTCCAGCAGCATCCGCAGCTCCAGCAGATCCGCCGCCTCCTGCGCGGTCGGCTCGGCCACACAGGCCCCGGCGTGCCGCCGCGTGGTCACGAAGCCCTCGGACTCCAGCGTCCGCAGGGCCTCGCGGACCGGGACGCGCGAGACTCCGTACCGGCGGGCCAGCACCTCCTCGGTCAGCCGACCGCCTGGTTCGAACACCCCGGAGACGATGTCGTCGCGAATTGCCGTGCATACCGCGTGCGCAGGAATACGCAAGACCGAACCTCCGCCTATTTCCGACCGCCAGCCCCCGTGCGCGCTCACGCGCACGCATCGACTCTATTGCAGCACAGCATAATTTCGAGAGCGGACAGAAATCCGAAACATTGCGTCGGAGCGCAAAAACACGAAGACCCCGGCTCGGGAGGCGGGGTCTTCGTGAAGCTGTGCGCTGCGCGCTGTGCCCGGTGGGCGGCGCGGAGGGTCAGAGGCTGACGCCGTGCGAGCGCAGGTACGCGATCGGGTCGATGTCCGAGCCGTACTGCGAGCCGCTGCGGGCCTCGAAGTGCAGGTGCGGGCCGCTGGAGTTGCCGGTGGAGCCCGACAGGCCGATCTGCTGGCCCGGGGTGACCTGCTGGCCGACGGAGACGTTCAGCGACGACATGTGGCCGTACTGCGTGAACGTGCCGTCGTTGTGCTTGATGACGACGTTGTTGCCGTACGCACCGCCCCAGCCGGCCTCGACGACGGTACCGAAGCCCACTGCGTGGACCGAGGTGCCGGAGGCGGCGTGGAAGTCGATGCCGGTGTGGCTGCCGGAGGACCACATGCCGCCGCCCGCCTTGTACTGCGTGCTGACGTACGAGTCGTCCAGCGGGGAGACGAAGGTGTTGAGGCGCTTGCGCTCCTCCTCGCGGGCGGCGCGCTCGGCGGCCTCGCGCTCGGCCTTCGCCTTGGCCTCGGCGAGGCGCTTGGCCTCGGCGGCCTTCTGCTTGGCGTCGGCCTCGGCCTGCGCCTTGGCGGCGGCGTGCTCGGCGGCGCGCTGCTGGGACTCGGCCTGGTCCGCGATGTCGCCCGCGAGGTCCTCGGCGACGACGACGGCACCCAGCCCGTTCTCCGGGGCGGAGCTGCTGTGGTTGTCCGCGGCGAAGGCCGGGGCGGCGAGGGAGCCGACCACACCCGTGGTGGCGATCGCGGCGATACCGGCGTAGCCGGCGGTCTTCTTGCTCAGGCGGCTGGAACCACGGTGCTTGCCGGTACCAGCGGGACGACTGCCAAACGCCATGAAGGGTTTGATCCTTTCCTTCCTTCTCGCCTACCGGGTTAGCTGACGGGTTCGGAGCAGGAAGGTCTCCTACGGGCCTCCTCTTGCGAGGGGGTCCGATTCACCCCAGGGACTGATGTGGGTCCCCGGCTCCCCAGGCTCGCGCCTGACGGGGACTCGGCGATCGCTGCCCGGTGCCGCGGGTGCGGCGGGCACAACTGACGGACAGCACGCCCGACGCTAGGCGGATCATCAGTCAATCGCCAAACAGACGCGGCTTTTTGTTGCGTACGCCACACCGCATACAAGCAACCTCACCACTAAACGGACAAAAAGGGGCTCCGGCGGAAAACCGCCGGAGCCCCTTGCGCCCTGAGTCAGTTGCCCGTAGTCCGGGCGCCCGTGGCGTCAGTTGGTGACGACCGTGACCTCACCGATCCCGAGGGCCCGCACGGGCTCCTCGATCAGCGCGGCGTCGCCCACCAGGATCGTGACCAGCCGGTCCGCCGGGAACGCCTTCACGACCGCCGTGGTGGCCTCCACCGTGCCGGTTTCGGCCAACTGCGCGTACAGCTGTGCCTGGTAGTCGTCCGGCAGCTCCTGCTCGACCTGGTCGGCCAGGGTGCCGGCGACCGAGGCGGCCGTCTCGAACTTCAGCGGGGCCACGCCCACCAGGTTCTGCACGGCCACATCGCGTTCGGCGTCGGTCAGACCGCCCTCCGCGAGGGTGCGCAGCACCTTCCAGAGGTCTTCCAGCGCCGGCCCGGTGTTGGGGGTGTCCACCGAGCCGCTGATGGCGAGCATCGAGGCGCCCTTGCCGTCCGCGGTGGAGCGCAGCACCTGGCCGAAGGCGCGCACCCCGTAGGTGTACCCCTTCTCCTCGCGCAGCACCTTGTCCAGGCGGGAGGTGAGGGTGCCGCCCAGGCAGTACGTGCCGAGCACCTGGGCCGCCCATACCCGGTCGTGGCGGTCCGCCCCGATCCGGCCGATCAGCAGCTGCGTCTGGACCGCGCCGGGCCGGTCGACGATGACCACGCGGCCGGTGTCGTCGGCGGTCACCGGCGGGACGGGGCGGGCCTGGCCGGTGTCGCCGGTCCAGGCGCCCAGGGTGTCCGCCAGCACGGCGTCAAGGTCGATGCCGGTCAGGTCGCCGACGACCACCGCGGTGGCGGTGGCCGGGCGTACGTGGGCCTCGTAGAAGGCGCGTACGGCGGCGGAGTCGATCCGCGCGACCGTCTCCTCGGTGCCCTGGCGCGGCCGGGACATCCGCAGGGACGCCGGGAAGAGCTCCTTGGAGAGCTGCTTGGCGGCGCGGCGCTGTGGGTTGGCCAGCTCGTGCGGGATCTCGTCGAGCCGGTTGCGCACCAGGCGGTCGACCTCGGCGTCGGCGAACGCGGGGGCGCGCAGCGCCTCGGCGAGCAGGCCCAGCGCCTTGGCCAGCCGGGAGGCCGGGACCTCCAGGGAGACACGCAGTCCGGGGTGGTCGGCGTGCGCGTCGAGGGTGGCTCCGCAGCGCTCCAGCTCGGCCGCGAACTCCTCGGCGGTGTGCTTGTCGGTGCCCTCCGACAGGGCGCGCGCCATGATGGTCGCCACGCCGTCCAGGCCCTCGGGCTCGGCGTCGAGGGGCGCGGTGAGGTTGATCTCGACCGCGACGACCTGCTGGCCCGGGCGGTGGCAGCGCAGCAGGGTCAGCCCGTTGGACAGCGTCCCGCGCTCGGGGGCCGGGAAGGCCCACGGCTGCGGCTCTCCGGCCTGCGGGCGCGGGTGGAAGGTCATCGTGACGGCTGCGGTGTCGCTCACTGCTCCGCCCCCTCGTTCTCGTCGCTGTCGGCGTTCTCTTCGCCCTCTTCGCCCTCGGCGCCGTCCGCCGCGAGCGGCTCGTAGACGAGCACCGCGCGGTTGTCCGGGCGCAGTCGGGCCGCGGCCACGGCCTGCACCTCCTCGGCGGTGATGTCGAGGACGCGCTGGACGGCGGTGAGGGCCAGCTGCGGGTCGCCGAACAGCACCGCGTACCGGCACAGTTCGTCGGCACGGCCGGCCACCGTGCTCAGCCGGTCCAGCCACTCGCGCTCCAGCTGCGCCTGCGCGCGCTCCATCTCCTCGGCGGTCGGGCCCTCGGCGGCGAACCGCGCGAGCTCCTCGTCGACGGCCGCTTCGATGGCGGGGATCTCGACCCCGCTGGAAGTCTTGACGTCCAGCCAGCCCAGCGACGGCGCGCCGGCCAGGCGCAGCATGCCGAAGCCGGCGGCGACGGCCGTCTGGTCGCGGCGTACCAGCCGGTTGTGCAGCAGCGAGGACTCGCCGCCGCCCAGGATGGTCAGGGCCACGTCGGCGGCGTCGCACTCGCGGGTGCCGTCGTGCGGCAGCCGGTAGGCGGCCATCAGCGCGCGGGCCGGGACCTCCTCGACGATCTCCTCGCGCAGCTGCTCCCCGATGATGTCGGGCAGCGAGCCGTCACGGGGCGGCTGCTTGCCGTCGTGGGCGGGGATGGTGCCGAAGTACTTCTCGATCCAGGCGAGCGTCTTCTCCGGGTCGATGTCCCCGACGACCGACAGCACCGCGTTGTTGGGCGCGTAGTACGTACGGAAGAAGGCGCGCGCGTCCTCCAGGGACGCGGCGTCCAGATCGGCCATGGAGCCGATCGGGGTGTGGTGGTACGGGTGGCCCTCGGGGTACGCCAGGGCCGTCAGCCGCTCGAAGGCGGTGCCGTAGGGGACGTTGTCGTAGCGCTGGCGGCGCTCGTTCTTGACGACGTCGCGCTGGTTCTCCATCGATTCGTCGTCCAGGGCGGCCAGCAGCGACCCCATCCGGTCCGCCTCCAGCCAGAGCGCGAGCTCCAGCTGGTGGGTCGGCATCGTCTCGAAGTAGTTGGTGCGCTCGAAGCTGGTGGTGCCGTTGAGGGAGCCGCCGGCGCCCTGGACCAGCTCGAAGTGGCCGTTGCCGGGTACGCTCGCCGAACCCTGGAACATCAGGTGCTCGAAGAGGTGAGCCAGGCCGGTACGCCCCTTGACTTCGTGGCGCGAGCCGACGTCGTACCAGAGGCAGACCGCGGCGACCGGGGTCAGGTGGTCCTCGGACAGCACCACGCGCAGGCCGTTGGCCAGCCGGTGCTCGGTCGCTGTCAGGCCGCCGGAGCCGGCCTGGGCTGTGGCCGTGTGACCCATGGGCATGTGGTCCCTTCGATCGCGATGCAGAGATTTCCGTCAGACCTGCCACTGTATGCAAGCGCGTCGGCCACCGGATAAGTTCCCGGGCCAGACCTGGGTCGGAGTCGGCGTTGTCGGTCCCTCGGGCCACAATGGTCCGCGTCGTACCCCCCGCCGGACTCCGGCAGGACCCAGCCAGACCCCGCCAGACCAGCCAGACACCCAGCACATCCCATTCTTGGTTAAGGAGCCGCGCAGCGATGGCCCGCCGCAGCACGAAGACCCCGCCGCCGGAGGATTTCGAGGAGAAGATCCTCGACATCGACGTCGTCGACGAAATGCAGGGCTCCTTCCTCGAGTACGCGTACTCGGTGATCTACTCCCGTGCCCTGCCCGACGCCCGGGACGGCATGAAGCCGGTGCACCGCCGGATCGTGTACCAGATGAACGAGATGGGTCTGCGTCCCGACCGCGGGTACGTGAAGTGCGCCCGTGTCGTCGGCGAGGTGATGGGCAAGCTCCACCCCCACGGCGACGCCTCGATCTACGACGCCCTCGTTCGCATGGCCCAGCCCTTCTCGATGCGGCTGCCGCTGGTCGACGGCCACGGCAACTTCGGTTCGCTCGGCAACGACGACCCGCCGGCCGCGATGCGCTACACCGAGTGCAAGATGGCCGACGCCACGTCGCTGATGACGGAGTCGATCGACGAGGACACCGTCGACTTCACCGCCAACTACGACGGCCAGGAGCAGGAGCCGGTCGCGCTCCCCGCCGCCTACCCGAACCTGCTGGTCAACGGCGCGTCCGGGATCGCGGTCGGCATGGCGACCAACATGCCCCCGCACAACCTCGGCGAGGTCATCGCGGCGGCCCGCCACCTGATCCGGTACCCGCACGCGGACCTGGAGGCGCTGATGCGCTTCGTACCGGGTCCCGACCTGCCCACGGGCGGCCGGATCGTCGGCCTCTCGGGCATCAAGGACGCCTACGAGAACGGCCGCGGCACCTTCAAGATCCGCGCCACGGTGGCCGTGGAGAACGTGACGGCGCGCCGCAAGGGCCTGGTCGTCACCGAACTGCCCTTCACGGTCGGCCCCGAGAAGGTCATCGCGAAGATCAAGGACCTGGTCGGCTCGAAGAAGCTCCAGGGCATCGCCGACGTCAAGGACCTCACCGACCGCGCCCACGGCCTGCGCCTGGTCATCGAGATCAAGAACGGCTTCCACCCGGAGGCAGTGCTGGAGCAGCTCTACAAGCTGACGCCGATGGAGGAGTCCTTCGGCATCAACAACGTGGCGCTGGTGGACGGGCAGCCGCTCACCCTCGGCCTCAAGGAGCTGCTGGAGGTCTACCTCGACCACCGCTTCGAGGTCGTCCGGCGCCGCAGCGAGTTCCGCCGCACCAAGCGCCGGGACCGGCTGCACCTCGTCGAGGGCCTGCTCGTGGCCCTCATCGACATCGACGAGGTCATCCGGCTGATCCGCGACAGCGAGAACTCCGCCCAGGCCAAGGCCCGGCTCATCGAGCGGTTCTCGCTGAGCGAGACCCAGACCCAGTACATCCTGGACACCCCGCTGCGCCGGCTCACCAAGTTCGACCGCCTGGAGCTGGAGTCCGAGCGCGACCGCCTGACGGGCGAGATCGACGAGCTGACCGGGATCCTGGAGTCCGACAACGAGCTGCGCAAGCTGGTCTCCGCGGAACTGGCCGCCGTCGCGAAGAAGTTCGGCACCGAGCGCCGTACGGTCCTGCTGGAGTCGGCGGGCACCGCGGTGGCCGCCGTCCCGCTGGAGGTCGCGGACGACCCGTGCCGGGTGCTGCTGTCCTCGACGGGCCTGCTGGCCCGTACGGCGAACGGCGAGCCGCTGCCGCAGGACGGGGGCGGCGCCCGGGCCAAGCACGACCTGATCGTCTCGCAGGTCGCGGCGACCGCGCGGGCCGACGTCGGCGTGGTCACCTCCGCGGGCCGGCTGCTGCGGCTCTCGGTGATCGACCTGCCGCAGCTGCCGGACACGCACGCCGCGCCGAACCTCGCGGGCGGCGCACCGGTCTCGGAGTTCCTCTCCGGGCTGGAGGCGGACGAGAAGGTGGTGTGCCTGACCTCGCTGGACGAGTCCTCGCAGGGTCTGGCGCTGGGCACCGAGCAGGGCGTGGTCAAGCGCGTCGTGCCGGACTACCCGGCCAACAAGGAAGAGCTGGAGGTCATCACCCTCAAGGACGGCGACCGGATCGTCGGCGCGGTCGAGCTGCGCACGGGCGAGGAGGACCTGGTCTTCATCACCGACGACGCCCAGCTGCTGCGCTACCCGGCGGGCCAGGTCCGGCCGCAGGGCCGTCCGGCGGGCGGCATGGCGGGCATCAAGCTCTCCGAGAACGCCAAGGTGATCCACTTCTCGGCCGTCGACCCGGGCCGGGAGGCCGTGGTGTTCACGGTGGCCGGCTCGCACGGGACCCTGGACGACTCGATGCTGTCCGGGAAGCTGACCCCCTTCGACCAGTACCCGCGCAAGGGCCGGGCCACCGGCGGCGTGCGCTGCCAGCGGTTCCTGAAGGGCGAGGACCTGCTGGTGCTGGCCTGGGCCGGCGGCTCCCCCGCCCGCGCGGCGGCGGCGAACGGCGCTCCGGCCGAGCTGCCCGCACCGGACCCGCGCCGGGACGGCTCGGGGACGGCCCTGCCGGCGGTCGTGGCGACGCTGGCGGGACCCGCACTGTAGGGGTTCCGGACCATTCGGGTGGTACGTCCGGAGGACGTACCACCCGAATGGCGACTAGTGTTTTCCCTCTTGGCACTGTCGGGTGGGGCGGGAGAACACAGAGCTGATGAGTCGTCGGTCGGGCGGTTTGATCGGGGACTGGGCCGAGGCCCAGCGCCGGATGCAGCAGACGCAGCTGATCCAGCACCGCGAGGCGGAACGCCGACAGCGGGCGTACGAACGCGAGGCGGCCCGGGGGCAGCGCGAGCAGCAGGCCGCCTACCGGCAGCATCGCGAGGCCGAGGCACGACGGCGTACGGAGCGCATCGAGGCGGAGGTCGCCGGGCTGCAGGGGCTGCTGGCCGCGGGCTGCCGGGCACCGGCGTTCCGTACGGCCGCGCTGGTCCGGCCGGAGCAGCTGGAACCCTTCGCCCCGGGGAATCTCGCCCATCCGCTGCCGATGCCGCGCCTCGAGCAGTTCCAGCAGCAGAACAGCGGCTGGACCCTCGGCTCGAACCGCCGGGCGCAGGCGGAGCGCGAGGCGCACGCCCGCTACACCCAGGCCTGGCAGGCGGCGCATGCCGCGGAGCTGCAGCGGCAGCAGCAGCTGGCGGCGTACCGGCAGCAGTACGACCAGTGGGCGGCGCAGCAGCTCGCCGGGATCCGGGAGCACAACAACGGCCTCGCCGAGCTGGCCAGGGCACTGCGCGCGGGTGACGCCGATGCCGCCGTGGAGTACTTCTCGGCCGCCCTCTACGCCTCCACCGCCTGGCCCGAGGCGCTGCCCAGGCAGCTGGCCGCCGCCTACGATCGGGGCGCGCGCGAGCTGGTCCTGGACTGGCAGCTGCCGGGGTTCCAGGTGGTGCCCGAGGCCAAGTCGGTCCGGTACATGCCGAGTACGGACCAGGACAAGGAGACGGCTCGCCCTGCCACGCAGCGGCGCGCGCTGTACCGGGACCTGCTGGCGCAGTGCCTGCTGCTGGTGGTGCGCGAGCTGTACGCGGCGGACGAGTTCGGCGCGCTCGAGTCCGTCGTGGTCAACGGCTTCGTGGACGACCACGATCCGGTGACGGGGCAGGAGGCGCGGATCACGCTCGCTTCGGTGTCGGCGGCCCGCTCCGCCTTCGCGGGGCTTCGGCTGGAGCAGGTCAGCGCGGTGGACTGCCTGGTGGAGGGGTTGCGCGGGCAGCTGTCGGCGCGGCCCGACCAGCTGACGGCCGTACGCGCGGGACGCCGGCCCGACGAGGTCGGCGGCGGAGTCGTCAGCCACGGCGGGCACGCGGGCGACGACGAGGACGAGCCGGACCTCTTCGTGATGGACCCGATCGCCTTCGAGAACCTGGTGGCGGAGCTCTTCCGGGCGATGGGCATGGAGGCGTTGACCACACAGCGGTCCGGCGACGGCGGCGTCGACATCGAGGCGAACGACCCTTCCCCGATCACGGGCGGACGGATCGTGGTCCAGGTCAAGCGCTACCGCAACACCGTGCCGCCCACGGCGGTACGGGACCTGTACGGCACGGTCCAGGACAAGGGGGCGAACAAGGGGGTGCTGGTCACCACCTCGTCCTTCGGGCCGACGTCGTACACCTTCTCCAACGGCAAGCCGCTGGAGTTGGTTCCCGGGGAGAAGCTGGTGGAGCTCCTGCACCAGTACGGGCTGCGCGGACGCCTCGGTGGCGGCCCGGCGGCCCGGGTCCCGGCGCAGCGGGCTCCCGAGCCCGCCCCGTCGGACGACCACAACGTGCTCGGCATGACCTGGTCGGGCCGGGTCGCGCTGGACGTGTGCGCCCTGGTCTGCACGGGCAACCGGGTGCTCAGCGAGGACCACTTCGTTTTCTTCAACAACCCGCGCACGCCGGACGGTTCGGTACGGGCCCGGGCGCACGCGGCGCCGGACAAGGCGGCGCTGGAGGTCTCCTTCGAGGCCCTGCCGCGCGAGGCCGACCGGCTGGTGCTCGTGGCAGCCGTGGACCCGGAGGCCGATCCGCATGCCGACCTGGCAGGTTTCACCGACGCCCGGATCCGGCTCCTGGACGCGGCGGGCGCGGAGGCCGGGCAGCTGGAGGTCTCCGACGGCCGGGCCGGTGAGACCGCGCTGGTGCTGGGCTCGTTCCGGCGCAGGCCGAACGGCGACTGGGACTTCGTGATCGGCGGCAAGGGCTACCGCGGCGGCCTGGAGGACCTGCTGCGCGAGTACGGCGTCGAGGTCGCATAGGGGGTGGAGCGGATGGACGAGTCGGACGACCGGTCTCCGGAGCCGGTCTGGGTGGTGGCCGCGAACGTCGTGGCCTGGCGTCGCTGCGGCGTCGGCGGCCAGGAACTGCGCCCGGGGACGAAGTTCTTCAAGGGCGGGGCGAAGGTGTACGTGGCCCGGGTGTACTGGGGTCCGGGGGGTGACCGGGTCACGGTGGCGGGGCGCGAACGGCACACCGGCCGGTGGATCGTCATCGACACGGCGACGCGCCACCTGTACGGCTTCCGGCCGAAGCTCGTCCACACGCCGCGCGTCCTGGAACGGCTGCGTGAGGAGCGCTACGCGCGCGGCTTCGCCACGGCGGACTACGCGGTGGACGCCGCCGCGATGCTGGAGCGGTACGCGCGCCGGTACCGCGCCGCGACGGCGCCGAAGAGTCCGCATCCGGGCCGCTGCCTGTGTCACGCCTGCCTCACCGGCGAGGCCCACTACGCGGACGACCCCGACGGGCCCGATCACGCGGATCAACCGAATCAACCGGATCACGCGGAGAAAGTGTTATCGCCGGCCGCCCCGCGGGTCTCCCCATGTGTCAGGCCAAGTGGGCCGTCACACCTCTGAGGAGATGCGATGCAGTTGCGCGACGACGAGTTCGGGCAGGGCGTGGACGGGGCGGTGCCGGACCGGTCTTCCGGGCCGCGTCACGCGGGCCGGGTGGCCGGTGGCCGCCGCCGGACCCGCCGGAAGATGCCCGTGCCGGCAGCGGTCGCCACCGTGGTCCTGCTGACCGGAGCCGGGAGTGCGTACACGCTCATATCCGGCGAAGCTCCTGCCCGTACCGCGGCGACGGCCTCTGCCTCGTCCTCGTCCTCCGACGCCGTCGGCCCGGGCCCGCTGGGCGGCCCGCCCACCGGCCCGGCCTCACCCACCGTCGGGGCAGGTGCGGCGGCTGAGACCCCCACGGCCGGGGCGACACCGAGCGCGAGCACCACCGCCGCCTCCCCCTCGCCTACCGCGGCGTCGGCCGAACCCGTGTCCAAGCAGTCCGCCAAGAACGACCGGCCCGCGCAGCCGACCCGCGGCCCTTCGGGGAACGGTCCGGTGGGACCGGACCCGAAGGTGCCCGGTGCCCGCATCTCGACGCAGGACGTCCGCACGGCCCAGTCGTTGTCCCTGCAGCTGCTGAACGGCGAACGGGCCACCGTCGGCAGGCCTCCGCTCGTGCTCAAGCAGGACCTCAGCGACTTCGCCCGCAAGTGGGCCGAGCACATGAAGAAGAACGGATTCGGCCACTCCTCCAATGAGGAACGGGCCTACCTGAACACCGGCTCGCGCACCTGGACGGGCGAGAACATCGTCTGGTGGAGCGATGCCTCGATGACCGCCCAGGAAGCCGCCGAGAAGTTCCAGTCGATGTGGCGCCACAGCCCCGGCCACTACAAGGCGCAGGTCAGCGCGGAGTTCACCGAGGTCGGCGTGGGTCTGCACCACGACGCCTCCGGCTGGTGGGGCGTGCACAACTTCTCGGACGGCACGTAGGGGGCCGGCCGCGCCCGGCGCTGCGCGGTCAATACGTCGGGGGCACCGGGGGCGTCTCGGACGTGTCCGGCTCCGGTGCGTCGCCCCAGTCCTCCGCGGGCCGGTCGACGTACCGCAGCACGCCCCACATGCTCTCGGGGTTCGCGTCCTGGGGGGCTTCGTCACGGCAGGCCTCCAACTCCCGCACCAGGCCCTCGCCGTCGGTGCCCGAGCCGATCAGGACCAGCTGCGTCAGGCGGGGTTCGCCCCGCCCCCAGGGCTGCGGGGCGAAGCGGAGGAAGCGGCCGACCGCCTGGATCTCGTAGCGCTCCTCGTGTCCGGGGACCCCGAACCACACGTAGCCCTTGATCCGGTAGAGCCCGGCCGGGCGCCGGTCGAGGAAGTCCATGAACCGGCGCGGGGAGAGCGCCTGCTCCGAGGTGAACTCGGTGCTCTCGTAGGCGGCGTGCGCGTGGGTGCAGTGGTCGTGGCCCTCGGCCTGCGCGAGCAGGTCCTCGAAGGACAGCTGTCCCCGGGTCTCGGTCCAGGGCCTGCGGTCGAAGAGCAGCTCCGGGTCGATGCGGCCGTGGGCGGCGCCCACGACCGGGGTGCCCGGCGCGCAGAGCGCGGCGAGTTCGGTCTCGATCCTGGCCCGTTCGACAGGGTCGACCCGGTCGGTCTTGTTGAGCACCACCAGGTCCGCGACGGCCAGGTGTCGGTCGGTCTCCGGGTGCCGGGCCCGGGTGGCGTCGAATTCCGCCGCGTCCACGACCTCCACCATGCCGCCGTACCGGACGGCCGGGTTCTCGTTGGCCACCAGCATGCGGATCATCTCCTCGGGCTCGGCCAGGCCGCTCGCCTCGATGACGATCACGTCGATCCGGTGGACGGGGGCGGAGAGCTTCTCCAGGTACGCGTCCAGCTCGCTGCCGTCGACGGCGCAGCACAGGCAGCCGCCGCCGAGGGAGACCATCGAGTCCCCGACCTGGCCGGCCACCGACATCGCGTCGATCTCGATGGAGCCGAAGTCGTTGACGACGACCCCGATGCGGGTACCGCCGCGGCCGGCGAGGAGGTGGTTCAGCACGGTGGTCTTCCCGGATCCGAGGAATCCGGCGAGGACGACGACGGGGATGGGCTGCCTGCTGTTCACCCGGTCGATCGTAGCCAGGCTCCCGGTCAGTCCATCAGCGGCACCGGCTGCGGAGGGGTAGGTCCCGTGTACCGGGCGGCCGGTCGGATGATCTTCGAATCGGTGGCCTGTTCCAGGATGTTCGCGCTCCAGCCGACGACCCGGGCCGCGCAGAAGGTCGGGGTGAACATCTCGCGCGGCAGCCCGCACAATTCCATGACCACGCCCGCGTAGAACTCCACGTTGGTGTGCAGTTCGCGGCCCGGCTTGAGTTCGGCGAGGATCTCCTCCACCTGGCGTTCGACCTCCACGGCGAAGTCCACGAGGGGGCCGCCGAAGCCGAGGGCGATCTCGCGCAGCATGCGTGAGCGGGGGTCCTCGGTGCGGTAGACGGGGTGCCCGAAGCCCATGATCCGGTCGCCGGCGAGGACACGTTCGCGGATCCACGGCCCGATCCGGTCCACGGTGCCGATCGCGTCGAGGGTGTCCAGGGCGCGGCTGGGGGCGCCGCCGTGCAGCGGGCCGGAGAGCGCGCCGATGGCCCCGGTCAGGCAGGCCGCGACGTCGGCGCCGGTGGAGGCGATCACCCGGGCGGTGAACGTCGAGGCGTTGAAGCCGTGGTCGACGGTGGATATCAGGTACCGCTCGACCGCGCGGGCCCGGGCGGGGTCGGGCTCCTCGCCGGTGAGCATGTAGAGGTAGTTGGCCGCGTACGGGAGGTCCGCGCGCGGCTCGACCGGCTCCAGGCCCTGGCCCAGCCGGTGCAGGGCGGTCAACAGGGTCGGCACCGCGGCGCAGGCCGCCAGCGCGTCCGCTGCCCGGCGCTGGGGGGTGAGGTCGTACACCGGCCGGAATCCGGCGGAGGCGCCGAGCAGCGAGAGCGCGGTGCGCAGCCCGGCGAGCGGGCCGGAGAGCCGGGTGGCGCGGGCCAGGTCCGGCAGGACCGCCCGCACCTCCTCGGGGAGCCGGCGCAGCGCGGCGGTCTCGGCGGCGAAGGCGGCCCGCTCGGCGGGATCCGCCGGGAGGGTGCCGCGGAACATCAGGTGCCACACGTCCTCGAAACTGCGGCCGGCGGCGAGCTCCACGGCCGAGTACTGGCGGTAGTGGTAGAAGCCCTCGCGGCCCCGGACGTCGCCCAGCTCGGTTTCGGTGACCACGACTCCGGCGAGGCCCCGCGGTCCTTCGATGGTGCTGTCGGTGGTGTTCATGCATCGACCATCCATGATGGATTCAATCGCTGTCAATATTGATTGAATCAATACAACAATGCATCTGTAGGGTGTTCGGCATGAGTGACCAGACGGACGGCGGACGCAGGCTCAGCACGCAGGAGGCGGCGCGGGTGCTCGGCGTGAAGCCGGCGACGGTGTACGCCTATGTCAGCCGGGGCCAGCTCACCAGCCGCCGCGATGCGGCAGGGCGGGGCAGCAGCTTCGACGCCGCCGAGGTGGAGGCGCTGGCCCGGCGCAGCCGGCGCGAGGCGGCGGCTCCCCCCGCCGGTGAGCTCTCGGTCCGCACGGCGCTCACCCTCATCGAACCCGACCGGTTCTACTTCCGGGGCGTCGACGCCGTGGCCCTGGCCTCGCGGTACCGCTACGAGGAGGTCGCCGAGTGGCTCTGGACCGGGACCCTCACCCCCGGGGCCCGGTTCACCGCTCCTGCGGAGCTGCTGGAGGCGGCCCGTCGGGCGGTGGACGCCCTGCCGGCGCACAGCGGCCCGGTCGACCGGCTGCGGGTGGCGGTCGCCGCCGCCGCGGTGGCGGATCCGCTGCGCTTCGACCTGTCGGAGGAGGCCGTACTCGGCTCCGCGCGCTGCCTGATCCCGACGCTGGTCGGCGCACTGCCCGCGGTGGGCAGCGGGTGGGCCGGCGACGGCCGGATCGCCCGGCAGCTGTGGTCCCGGCTGACGCCGCGGGAGCCGGACCCGGACGCCCTCGCCGTACTGGACCTGGCCCTGGCGCTGCTGGTCGACCACGACCTGGCCGCCTCCACGCTCGCCGTACGGGTGGCCGCGTCGGCGCGCGCGCATCCGTACGCGGCGGTCTCGGCCGGGCTCGGCGCGCTCGAAGGACCACTGCACGGCGCGGCCGGGCGGCTCGCGCACCGGATGCTGGTGGAGGTGCTGGAACAGGGCGGTGCCGCGCCGGTGGTCGCCGAGCACCTGCGGGCGGGACGCCGGGTCCCGGGCCTGGGCCACCGCCTCTACCGGGGCGAGGACCCCCGGGCGGGGGCGCTGTTCGCACGGCTGGAAGGGCTGGAGCAAGCCGCCCCCGCCCTGGCGGCGGCCCGCGAGGTGGTCGCGGTGACGGCCCGCCAGGGCGGGCTGCACGCCAACGTGGACCTGGCGCTGGCGGTCCTGTCGGTGTCCTGCGGCATGGCCGCCGAGGCCGGTGAGACGGTCTTCGCGGTGGCCCGCACGGCGGGCTGGATCGCCCACGCGCTGGAGGAGTACCAGGAGCGCCCGCTGCGCATGCGGCCGAGCGGCCAGTACCACGGCCCGCGCCCGCCCCAGCCGATGCCTTAGACCGTGTCCGGGCGGCCCAGTGGGCTGTCCCACCGCTCCGCGATGCCCTCGGCCAGCGCGAAACGGGCCGCAGCCCCGTCCTCCCGGCCCAGCAGCACGGCCAGTTCACCGAGAGTTCCTTGCGGAAGTAGTCCGTCCGCAGCGGTCCGGCCCGGCCGTGGATACCGGGGCTTCCCGCTCCTCCCCGCGGCGGCCAGCGCGACCGCGAGCATGTCCCCTGCCGGTGGACCGGAGGCCGCGTGGACCTCCCGCAGCCACGGCACCGGCTCCGCGAGCCGCCCCGGCGAGAACGCCGACCTCCTCGTCGCGCCCCCGGAATCCCTCCCGGACGTCCAGGAGCCCTACGACACCCACTTCACCCGCAGTGACCCGTGAAACACGACCCGGGCATGACGGGAGTGGGGTACCCGACAAGCGGGGCGCAAATGTTCCGCTTGTGCCGGGGCCGACCTACCGTTGCTGTCCATGCGGTTCCCCCTCATGAGCGCTCGGCGCCTCGGGCTGCCCAGACGGGCGGTCTCGCAGATCCTGCTGACCCAGCTGGCCATCGCGGCCGGGGTCGTCGTCCTGGCCACGGGACTGTTCCTCGCGCCGCTCAGCGCCCAGCTCGACGACCAGGCCATGCGCCGTGCCCTGGCCATCGCGCAGAGCGCCGCGGCCGATCCCGCGATCGCCGCAGGCCTCCTGGATTCCGGGGCGTCGGCGGACAGCCCGGTGCAGGCCTCGGCCGAGCGCATCCGCCGGGCGACGGGCGCCGAGTACGTCGTCGTCCTCGACCTGGACGGCATCCGCCGCTCGCATCCGAGCCCCGACCGGATCGGACTGCCCGTCTCCACCGACCCGAGCGACGCCCTGGCCGGCCGCGAGGTCATGGAGATCGACGACGGCACCCTGGGGCGCTCCGCCCGCGGCAAGGTCCCGCTCGTCGCCGCCGACGGCGAGATCGTCGGCGCGGTCTCGGTCGGCATCGCCTACGACAGCGTCCGCGACCGCCTGCTCGGGGCCATACCGGGCCTGCTGGCCTACGCCGGCGGCGCCCTGGCCGCAGGCGCCCTCGCCGCCTACCTCCTCTCCCGCAGGATCCAACGCCAGACCCGTGACCTGGCCTTCTCCGACATCGCCGGCCTGCTCGCCGAACGCGAGGCGATGCTGCACTCCATCCGCGAAGGCGTGATCGCCCTCGCCCCGGACGGCCGGGTCCGGCTGGTCAACGACGAGGCCGCCCGCCTCCTGGGCCTCACCCCGGACACCATCGGCACCTTCGCCGGACGGCCGCTGGGCGACGTCCTCGGCGCCGGCCGCACCGCCGACGTACTCTCCGGCCGCGTGACGGGCCGGGACCTCCTCACCGTCCAGGGCCCGCGGGTCCTGGTCGCCAACCGCATGCCCACCGCGGACGGAGGTGCCGTAGCCACCCTGCGCGACCGCACCGAGCTGGAGCACCTGGGCCGCGAACTCGACTCCACCCGTGGTCTCATCGACGCCCTGCGCGCCCAGGACCACGAACACGCCAACCGTCTCCACACCCTCCTCGGCCTGCTGGAGCTGGGCCTGCACGAGGAGGCGGTGGAGTTCGTGACGGAAGTCGTCGGCGTGCACCGCACCACCGCCGAGCAGGTCACCGAGAAGGTCCACGACCCGCTGCTGGCCGCCCTCCTCGTGGGCAAGGCCACCGTCGCCGCCGAGCGCGGCATCCCCCTGCGGCTGGCAGCCGCCACCCTCCTTCCCGACCGCCTGGTCGACCCGGGCGGGCTCGTCACGATCGTCGGCAACCTGGTGGACAACGCCCTGGACGCCGCCGCCGGCGGAACGGCGCCCCTGGTCGAGGTGGAGCTGCGCGCGGAGGGCCGTACCGCCGTGCTGCGGGTGCGCGACAGCGGCCCCGGGGTCCCCGCCGCGCGCCGCGAGGAGATCTTCACGGAGGGCTGGTCGACCAAGCAGCCCCGGGCCCACCGCGAGCGCGGGCTGGGCCTCGCCCTCGTACGCCGCCTCGCAGAGCGGCAGGGCGGAAGCGCCCGGGCCGGTGAAGCAGCGGACGGAGGGGCGGAATTCTCCGTCGTACTTCCGGAGGCCCTGCGATGAACGAGACCCCGATCCACGTATTGGTCGTCGACGACGACATGCGTGTTGCCCGGATCAACGCGGCGTACGTGGCGAAGGTTCCCGGTTTCCACGTGATCGCGCAGGCACATTCGGCCGCCGAGGCCCTGGACTTCCTCTCCGCCCACCCGGTGGACCTGGTCCTCCTGGACCACTACCTCCCCGACGAGAACGGCCTGGACCTGGTCCGCCGCCTGCGCCAGCGCGGCGACGGGACCGATGTGATCATGGTCACCGCCGCCCGCGACCTCGCCACCGTGCAGGCAGCCATGCGCCTCGGAGCCCTCCAGTACCTGGTCAAACCGTTCACCTTCGCCGGGCTGCGCACCCGGCTGGAGGCGTACGGTTCGCTGCGCCGCGCCCTGGAAACGGGCGGTGAGGCCGAACAGGCCGAGGTGGACCGGATCTTCGGCGCCCTCGCCGGCGCGGCTTCCGTGAACGAGCTCCCCAAGGGCCACTCCCCCACCACGGCGGAGCTGGTCCGCCAGGTGCTGCGCTCCGCCGAAGGCCCCCTGTCCACCCAGCAGATCGCCGACCGCGCGGGCATCAGCCGCCAGACCGCCCAGCGCTATCTGAAGCTCCTCGAACGCTCCGGCCGCGTCTCCCTGGCCCTGCGCTACGGCGAGACCGGCCGCCCGGAGCACCGCTACGCCTGGCTCCCGTCGGAGGGGCCGGCCTGACGGCCCCCGACCCGCCCCCCCGACCCGCCCCTCCGGCCCGGCACCTCCGGTTCTGCCCCTCCGCTCAGACCGCTCCAGCGCCGGTCAGCGAACGGACTTCCGTCTCCGCGTGCTTCGCCTCGTCCGGTTCCTCGCCCGAGATGACCGTGCCCAGCCAGCCGGCCAGGAAGCCCAGCGGGATCGAGACGATCCCCGGGTTCTGCAGCGGGAAGAACTGGAAGTCGACTCCCGGGAACAGCGACTCCGCACTGCCCGACACCACCGGTGAGACCAGCACCAGCAGTACCGCCGGGACCAGGCCCCCGTACACCGACCAGACGGCTCCGCGCGTGGTGAAACCGCGCCAGAAGAGCGAGTACATCAACACCGGAAGGTTGGCCGAGGCCGCCACCGCGAAGGCCAGCCCCACCAGGAACGCCACGTTGAGGTTCTGCGCGAGCAGCCCGAGGGCGATGGCCACCGCCCCGATGCCCACGGCGGCGGCCCGGGCCACCGAGACCTCGCTGCGCTGCCTGGCGTGCCTGCGCTTGAGCGAGGCGTACAGGTCGTGGGCCACGGAGGCGGACGAGGCCAGGGTGATGCCGGCCACCACGGCCAGGATGGTGGCGAAGGCGATGGCGGCGACGAAGGCGAACAGCACGGCGCCACCGGTGGTTTCGGCGCCTCCGCCGAGGAAGGCCGCGAGCAGCGGGACGGCCGTGTTGCCCGAGGCGTTGGAGGCCCGAACCTCGTCCGGTCCGACCAGGGCCGCGGCCCCGAAGCCGAGGACGATGGTCATCAGGTAGAAGCTGCCGATGAGCCCGATCGCCCACACCACGGAGCGGCGGGCCGCGCGGGCGGTGGGCACGGTGTAGAAGCGCGACAGGATGTGCGGCAGTCCGGCGGTCCCCAGGACCAGCGCGAGACCGAGGCTGATGAAGTCGAAGCGGGCGGTCCAGTCCCCGCCGTACTTGAGTCCGGGGCTGAGGAACGCGAGTCCGTGCCCGCTGCGTTCGGCGGCGCTGGTGAGCAGCCGGTCGAAGTCGCCGTGGAAGCGCAGCAGCACCAGCACCGTCAGCGTGATCGCCCCGCCCATCAGCAGCACGGCCTTCACGATCTGGATCCAGGTGGTGGCCCGCATTCCGCCGAAGGACACGTAGACCACCATCAGGGCGCCCACCCCGATCACGGTGAGGGTCCGGGCCGCGGCGCTCGAGTTCCCCAGCAGCAGCCCAACCAGGCTGCCCGCGCCGACCATCTGCGCGACGAGGTAGAGCACGGACACGACGACCGAGGAGGTACCGGCCGCGATCCGCACCGGGCGCTCGCTCATCCGGGCCGCGACCACGTCGGCGAGGGTGAAGCGCCCGCAGTTGCGCACCAGTTCGGCGACGAGGAACAGCACCACCAGCCAGGCGACGAGGAATCCCACCGAGTAGAGCAGGCCGTCGTAGCCGAAGAGGGCGATCAGACCGGAGATGCCGAGGAAGGAGGCGGCGGACATGTAGTCGCCCGCGATGGCGAAACCGTTCTCCATCGGGGAGAAGAGCCGCCCGCCGGCGTAGAACTCCTCGGCCGAGCCGTGCCGGTTGCGACTGACCCAGGTGGTGATGCCCAGGGTCACCGCGATGAAGAGGCTGAACAGCATCAGCGCCAGGGTCTGGTGCTCAGTGGTCACCGGCCCGCCCTCCTCGCCCGGTTCCGCTCCTGGCCGCGCTCCTGCTCGAAGACGGTCCAGCGCAGGTCGAGCGCGGCCCGGTCCCGGCGCAGCCGCGCATGCCGGGCGTAGGCCCAGGTGAGCAGGAAGGTGCTGAGGAACTGGCCGAGCCCCGCAAGCATGGCCACGTTGACCGCGCCCAGGACGGGGCGGGCCATCAGACCGGGTGCGGCCGTGGCGGCCACCACGTAGGCGACGTACCAGAGGAAGAACCCGGCGGTCGCGGGGACGACGAACCGGCGATATCGGCTGCGGACCTCCTGGAAGGCGGCGCTGCGCTGTACTTCCAGGTAGATGTCGGATGCGCCGGGTGCCGGGCGGCCGGCCGGGGCCGGCCGCGGCGGGGACGGTTCCGCGCCCTCGCCCCAGCCGACGGCCAGCGCGTCGTACCAGGGGTCGTCCAGCCGGATCGTTCCGACATCACGACCTTCGTGCTTGTCCACCGAACTCTCCTTGTCCGCTGCCGCATTGGCCGCGTGCCCACAAGGATGTGCGGAATGGACTGTTTCCGGACTGGTGTACCGGTGCTCTTCACTCCAACAGGTGATGGAGCGAAGGGCACCGGTGTGCCGTCGCGACCGCCCGCATCAGGCGTCGCCGGCCACCGGTGCCCTTCCGCTCAGGCGTCGATGCGCGAGCGGTCCAGCGTCGCCGCGGAGCTCGTGATGAACTCCTTGCGCGGGGCCACCTCATTGCCCATGAGCAGGTCGAAGACCTGCTCGGCGGAGTCCAGGTCGCCGATGTTGATCCGGCGCAGGGTACGGAAGCGGGGGTCCATGGTGGTCTCCGCCAGCTGGTCCGCGTCCATCTCGCCGAGGCCCTTGTAGCGCTGGATCGAGTCCTTGTACCGGATGTTCTTGCGCTGGTACTCCAGAAGGGTCTGGCGCAGCTCGTTGTCCGAGTACGTGTAGACGTACTTGTCCTGGCCCTTCTTCGGCTGGACCAGCTCGATCCGGTGCAGCGGCGGGACGGCCGCGAAGACCCGGCCGGCCTCGACCATCGGCCGCATGTACCGCTGGAAGAGCGTGAGCAGCAGGCAGCGGATGTGCGCGCCGTCCACATCGGCGTCGACGAGCAGCACGATCTTGCCGTAGCGGGCAGCGTCGATGTCGAAGGTCCGGCCCGAGCCGGCTCCTATGACCTGGATGATCGCCCCGCACTCGGCGTTCTTGAGCATGTCGGAGACCGAGGACTTCTGGACGTTGAGGATCTTGCCGCGGATGGGCAGGAGTGCCTGGAACTCGGAGTTCCGGGCGAGCTTCGCGGTGCCGAGGGCGGAGTCGCCCTCGACGATGAAGAGCTCGCTGCGGTCCACGTCGTCGCTGCGGCAGTCTGCCAGCTTGGCGGGCAGGGAGGAGGTCTCCAGCGCGGTCTTGCGGCGCTGCGCCTCCTTGTGCTGGCGGGCCGCGATCCGGGTCCGGGCAGCCGCGACGATCTTCTCCATCACGGCGCGGGCCTGCTGCTTGTCGTCACGCTTCGTGGAGGTCAGGAAGGCCTTGAGCTCCTTGGCGACCACGGCGGCGACGATCCGGGTGGCGGCCGAGGTGCCGAGCACCTCCTTGGTCTGACCCTCGAACTGGGGTTCGGCCAGACGGACGGTGACGACGGCCGTCATGCCCTCCATCGCGTCGTCCTTGACCACGTCGTCCTCGGCCACGCGCAGCAGCTTGGCCGAGCGCAGCACCTCGTTGACGGTCTTGGTCACGGAGCGTTCGAAGCCGGTGACGTGGGTGCCGCCCTTGGGGGTGGCGATGATGTTCACGAAGGACTTGACGTTGGTCTCGTAGCCCGTGCCCCAGCGCAGGGCGATGTCCACGCCGAGTTCGCGGGTGACCTCGGTGGGGGTCATGTGGCCGCGGTCGTCGAGGACCGGGACGGTCTCCTTGAAGGTGCCCGATCCGGTCAGCCGCAGCACGTCGCAGGCGGCCTTGTCCTGGGCGAGGTACTCGCAGAACTCGCTGATGCCGCCGTCGAAGCGGAAGGTCTCCTCGGTCTTGCCGGCCCCGTCGATGCCCCGCTCGTCGCGTACGACCAGGGTCAGGCCGGGGACCAGGAAGGCGGTCTGGCGGGCGCGCTGGTAGAGCGTCTCCAGGCCGAGGCGGGCATCCTTGAGGAAGATCTGGCGATCGGACCAGTAGCGGATCCGGGTGCCGGTCTTGCCCTTGGCGATGCGCTTGACCTTGCGCAGGCCGTTCGCCGGGTCGAAGGGGCTGTCCGGGCCCTGCTCGGTGAACATGCCGGGGACGCCGCGGCGGAAGCTGATGGCGTGGGTGGAGCTGCCCCGGTCGACCTCGACATCCAGGCGGGCCGAGAGGGCGTTGACCACCGAGGCGCCGACGCCGTGCAGGCCGCCGGAGGCCGCGTACGAGCCGCCGCCGAACTTGCCGCCCGCGTGCAGCTTGGTCATGACGACCTCGACACCGGACAGGCCGGTCTTGGGCTCGACGTCCACGGGGATGCCGCGGCCGTTGTCCCTGACCTCGACAGAGGAGTCCTCGTGGAGGATCACTTCGATGTGGTCGCAGTAGCCGCCCAGGGCCTCGTCGACGGAATTGTCGATGATCTCCCACAGGCAGTGCATGAGGCCCCGGCTGTCGGTCGAGCCGATATACATGCCGGGACGCTTGCGGACGGCCTCCAGCCCTTCGAGGACGAGCAGGTGCCGCGCGGTGTAGTTGGAACCGTCCCGGTCTGCTCCGGACAGCAGCGCGCTGGAAGGCACGGACGTGTCGGCGGTCACGCAGTTCGCTCCTCGCTGAATTTCTTTTCTGGCCCTGTCGGGCGCAGGGGTGGCTCGGGTGCCCGTCGAAGGGTACCGAGGCCAGGTAGAGCCGATGCAACGCCACCCTCGCGCTTTCCTCAGCCTAGTCCAGATCCGCACGGATGTTCGATCCCCCGGGCGGGTGAAGGAAACATCACGTTCCCTTCCGCGCATGAACCATTTAGGGTTCGGGCACGTCCTCATGAACAACCTGGCACTCTCGCCGGGGAGGATGGAACTGCAACAAGCACACGACTGACAACGCGAAACCGTAAAGCAACGCAATACGGCTCCTTCGCCGCCAACCGGCAACAGCCGGCCAGCTTCGGAAGGAAGTTTCGAGGAAAAGCCGCGAGCGGGAACGTTTTCGGCCTGGTTGGATGTTGACCCTGGTACGACAGCTCGTCGAGCTAGAGAAGAGGCGACGTGACTACTGTTCTGACACCCGCGACCCCGCTGACGGCCGCTGACCGATGCGACCGTTGCGGCGCCCAGGCATATCTGCGCGTCGTCCTGCTGAGCGGCGGTGAACTGCTCTTCTGCGCCCACCACGGTCGCAAGTTCGAGCCGGAACTCAAGAAGATCGCCGCGGAAATACAGGATGAGACCGAGCGGCTCACGTCCGCTCCGGCTGCCCATGCCGAACCCGAGGACCGCTGACACACAGGCCGAACCTCGCATCCGACGAGCCAGGACCGGCCAGGCCGGTCGACGGGCGGCACCCCTGAGACCCAGGGGTGCCGCCCGTCCTCACATCCGCAGGCCGTACCCCCGCCCCTCGCGAGGGGCGGGGGTACGGGCTGTCACCGGCGTGTCGCGCTGGTCGGCCGGGACATCGTCCGACCGCCGCTAATGCGCACGATGCCCCTGTACGGACCCTGCTCGCGCCCCGGAGCTCCTCTGGGGCCCCCACGCGGCGTCCTGGCCCCCACCCGGCTGCGCGGCCCTCTCCGGGGCCGTCACGAAGCCGGCCAAGGGGGCGATGCGCGTGTACACGCCCGGACTGTCGGCCCGCCCGCAGCCCCGGCCCCACGAGACCAGCCCGATCAGCCGCCCCTGGGCCACCAGCGGCCCGCCGCTGTCGCCCTGGCAGGCGTCCTTGCCGCCCCCGCCGTCACCCGCGCACACCATGGATTCGGCCCGGTACTGTCCGTCCGCGTCCCCGGGGTAGGCGCGCCCGCAGACCTCGTCCGCCAGCACCGTCACGCGTGCGGCCCGCAGGGCGTACGCGTAGTCGCCGAAGCCGCTCGTGTCACCCCAGCCGTACACGTCCGCCTCGGTGCCCGCCCCGTACGCGGGGTGACCCGCCTCCGCCATGGGGAGCACGTGGTGCGCCGGCACGGCTTCCGCCAGCTCCAGAACCGCGAGGTCCCCGGCATTGCTCTGGGGGTCGTAGCCGGGGTTGACCCGCGCCCCGCGCACCGCGATCTCCCTGCCGTCGGCCGCCCGGAGCTCCGTACGGCCGGCGATCACCCGGAAATCGGACACGGATTCGACAGGACCGCCGAGCACCTGCCGGCTCAGGCAGTGCGCCGCGGTGACCACCCTGGTCGGAGCGACGACGACACCCCCGCAGAACTGCCCGTCCCGCGTACCTCCGAACCGGTCACGGCTGGCCAGAGCCACGACCCAGGGGCTGTCGGCCACCATCACCGGCTTCCCGCCGATCACCACGCTGTCCGCGGCCGCCTGAGGCATCTGGGCGAGCGGCGCCGCGGCCGCTCCCGCCGCCAGGGTCAGCGCGCCCGCCAGGACACGGGCAAAGGGACGACGCATGAGGCCTCCTGACTCCGAGTGTGCATGACTCCACCCAGAGTGGGATGCCCGGTGGCCGAGCGCACCCGCGCGGCCACCGCCACGGCCTCTGTCGCCGGGCCTCGGCACCTTGCGCCGCCGAGGCCCGTCCGCCCGCCTGCTCAGTCCAGGTAGTCGCGCAGCACCTGGGAGCGGGACGGGTGGCGCAGCTTCGACATCGTCTTGGACTCGATCTGGCGGATCCGCTCACGCGTGACCCCGTAGACCTTGCCGATCTCGTCAAGGGTCTTCGGCTGCCCGTCGGTGAGACCGAAGCGCATGGAAACCACGCCGGCCTCGCGCTCGCTCAGGGTGTCGAGCACCGAGTGCAGCTGCTCCTGCAGGAGTGTGAAGCTCACGGCGTCGGCCGGGACGACGGCCTCGGAGTCCTCGATGAGGTCACCGAACTCGCTGTCGCCGTCCTCGCCCAGGGGCGTGTGCAGGGAGATCGGCTCACGGCCGTACTTCTGGACCTCGATGACCTTCTCGGGGGTCATGTCGAGTTCCTTGGCCAGCTCCTCCGGAGTGGGCTCGCGGCCCAGGTCCTGGAGCATCTGGCGCTGCACGCGGGCGAGCTTGTTGATGACCTCGACCATGTGGACGGGGATGCGGATGGTGCGGGCCTGGTCGGCCATGGCGCGCGTGATCGCCTGCCGGATCCACCACGTCGCGTAGGTGGAGAACTTGTAGCCCTTGGTGTAGTCGAACTTCTCGACCGCGCGGATGAGACCCAGGTTTCCCTCCTGGATCAGGTCCAGGAAGAGCATGCCGCGGCCGGTGTAGCGCTTGGCCAGGGAGACCACGAGGCGGAGGTTGGCCTCCAGCAGGTGGTTCTTCGCCCGGCGGCCGTCCTCGGCGATGATCTCCAGCTCGCGCTTGAGCTTGGGCGCCAGCTTGTCGGAGTTCGCCAGCTTGTCCTCGGCGAACAGACCCGCCTCGATCCGCTTGGCGAGCTCGACCTCCTGCTCGGCGTTGAGGAGGGGGACCTTGCCGATCTGCTTGAGGTAGTCCTTGACCGGGTCGGCGGTGGCGCCGGCCACCACGACCTGCTGGGCCGGGGCGTCGTCCTCGTCGTCCGAGATGACGAAGCCCTTGTTCTCCCCGCCCTCTTCCTCTTCTTCGCCCTCGGCCTTGACCGCGTCGGGACCCTCTTCCGGGTTCTCGTCGTCGCCGCCCTCGTCCGCGTCCTTCTTGGCCGCGGTCTTCTTGGCTGCGGTCTTCTTCGCGGCCGTCTTCTTGGCGGGCGCGGCCTTCTTCGCGGCCGTCTTCTTCGCCGCCGCCTTCTTGGCGACGGGCTCCGCTGCCGTCTCCTCGACGAGGGCGTCCGCTGCCTGCGGGTCCGCCGCCTCGGCCGCCGGGACCGCGGGGGCCGCGGGCTGCGCCGCCGTCGTCCTGGCCGCCGTCTTCCTGACCGGCTCGGTGGCCGTCCGCTTGGCCGGGCTCTTCGCTGCGACGCTCTTGCGGGTGGTGCGCTTGGGCGACTCCGCGGCACTGACCATCAGCGTCACACCCTCTTCCTCGAGGATCTGGTTGAGGCTGCGCAGAACATTCTTCCACTGGGTCGCAGGAATCTGGTCAGCCTCGAAGGCCCGACGCACGTCATCGCCGGCGATCTGCCCCTCGGCCTTGCCCCGCTCGATGAGCGCCATCACAGACTCGGAATCGGCGATCTCCGGCGGGAGCGTACGGGATGTGCTGGCCGACACGAACAACCTCTCGGAACGATGGGAACGGCTTCCGACCCCGGGCCTGGTGGTGCTGGACCGGAGCCGACGACCACCGACCGGGGATGGGCCGGCGGCGCGGGCAGGGGCCGGGGAGCTGCACAGCACCCCCAAGGGCTGCTGTCTTCCCTCCGTCGGCCATCACCTCTTAAGTCATCGCGCGACCTCGCGGAGCGTTACGCCCAATCTTCGTGGCCCGAGTCACACCCCGTATGCGCGAATGCCGGTCATACGGTCGCACCCCTCGGTTCCGGAAGGGCCGCGGCGGCTCCGGAAGGGGCTCCGGAACAGGGACGGGGCCCGCACGCCGGTGTCGCCGGGCCCGGCCGGGCCCGGCGACGTGTCGTACACCCCCACGCGCCCGCCCGTCAGTGCTCGCGCGGGGCGGGGACCACGCGCTCGACCTCCGGATGAACCGTCAGGAGCTGGCGCATCGCGCTCTCGGCGCCCACCGCGTCGCCCGCGGCGAGGGCCTCGACCATCCGTGCGTGGTGCGCGACGCAGGTCTCGCTCGGCCGGTCGCAGGAGGTCATCGGGCTGCCGGAGACCTGGAGGGCGGCGGAGACGATGCCGGAGAGGTGCTCCAGCATGCGGTTGCCGGCGACCTGGATGAGGAGCGCGTGGAACTCGTTGTCGGCGCGCGCGAAGGTGATCGAGTCACCCTGCCCGAGGGCGTGGCCCATGATCTCGACCATGTCGGCCAGGCGCTGCTGGATGTCCGGGCGGCCGTGGCCGGCGGCCAGGCGGGCGGCGAGCGGCTCGATCGTCCAGCGGAGCTCGCCGAGCTCACGGCGCTGGTCGTCGCGCTGGGGCCCGAAGGCGCGCCACTCGATGATGTCGGGGTCGAGCAGGTTCCAGTCGGCGACGGGGCGGACCCGGGTGCCGACGTTTGGGCGGGCGCTGACGAGGCCCTTGGCCTCCAGGACCCGCAGCGATTCGCGGACGACCGTACGGGAGACCTCGAAGCGCTGGCCGATCTCCTCGGGGACCAGGGGGCGGTCCGCGCCGAGGTCGCCGGAGACGATCATCTGGCCGAGCTGCTGGACGAGTTGGCCGTGCAGTCCGCGCCCGCGGCTGCCTGCCGCGCGGCGGCCCACGCGGCTCAACTCCACGTCGGCGCCGTCCCAGTGGGGTGCTCCGACGCGGTCGGACACGGGGGCCTCCGCGTAGGGGTAGCGGTCGAGTTCGCCCGCGCCGGCGAGGCCGGAGTCGGCATGGCGGGCGGCGGTCATCATGGTGTGCGCAAGGGTACTCACGAATCCTTTGTCGGTCGTGCCTCCACGACCCTTGAGGTCTTTGGTGAAAAGCACACGAAAGGGTGATCGGCGCCACCTGCGCAATTGACGACTTATCGTAAAGAACCGGGCCTATTGGGTGGAGTTGCGGTCCGCTTGACGCGACATGGACTGCAACGGTCCCGTCCGTGACCGCTCCGGCACCGGAACGATCACCAACGGACCCTGCTGCGCAGTCCGGTGAACCCATAGGCGCACAACAGGACCATCAGCGACAACACCAATGCGGTGGCGACGGGTTGGGTGATCACCCGCAGGGCCCCCACCAGCAGCCGGTCCGCCTCGGGCGGCCACTGCACCCAGGACAGGCCGCGCAGCCTGGGCCCCAGTCCGGTCACCGGGTACGCGGACGAGCCTTCCAGCGCCTTGCGCACCAGCGGAACCACTCCCACGGGTACGGCGAGCACCGCCGCGAGCCCCGCGGTGGCGGACCGGAAGACGCCGGAGGCCAGTACTCCGGCCCAGGCGCAGCCGATCAAGAGGCCTGCCCAACTAGCCGCCGGGGACAGCCATTCCACCGGGACGCGCAGGGGGCCGCTGTCGAAGACGAGTGCCAGGGCGGCGGCGTCGGCCGTCACCACCAGGGCGCCCAGCACGAGGGCGAGGGTGGCGCAGACGCCGAGTTTCGCGGTGAGCAGTCCCAGACGGCGGGGCACGGTGCCCCGGTCGGCGGCGAGGGCGGGGTAGCGGTACTCCTCGCCGAAGGCCAGCGCGCCGAGCAGACCCGCACCCAGGGCTGCGGGCGGCAGCGGCAGCAGCTCGGGCCAGGCGGCGAGCAGCCGGCTCTGCGGGGTCTGGCCGGCCCGGGCGAGCACGAGGGCGGTGAGGACGGAGACCACGACGACGAGGGCGGCGGTCAGGACGGGGGTGGCGGTGCCGAAGACGCGGAGCAGCTCGTAGCGCAGGGGCCGCAGGGGTCCGCCCACGCGCCGCACGGCCGAGGCCGGCGGCTGGGAGCGGGCGCGCCGGGCAGGGCCGCCGGAGTCCTCGGAGGGCTCCTGCGCCGCGCCGGCGGCCACCGCGGTTGCGGCCCCGGCCCGGGCGTGCGGGACCGGCGCCGTCGAAGCGCCGGCATCGCCGGTCTCGTCGGCGAGCTGGTGGACCAGTACGCCGTGGCGGAACGCCGCCTCGCCGACCTCGGCGCAGTTGCTGCCGTACACCGACAGCCGGCTGCCGCTCTCCTCGACGATCTCCACCGCCCGCTGGGCCGCGCGGGCTTCCCGTCCCAGTACGTCGGCCAGCCGGGCGGCGTGCGGGGTGCGCACGGCGACCCGGGGCCTCAGCCTCGTCCGCGCGAACTCCGCGGCCTCCTGGTCGGCGACGAGGCGGCCCGCCTCGATGCTGACGACCCGGTCGGCGCTCCGGGCCGCCTCCTTGGCGTCGGCGGTGGTGAAGAGCACGGCTCCCCCGAGAGAGGCGTGGCCGCGCAGCAGCCCGTACAGCCAGCCGCGTTCGCGGGGGGAGAGCCCTGCGGCGGGCTCGTCGAGGAGCAGGGTGCAAGGATCGCCGAGCAGGGCCGAGGCAAGGGCGACCCTGCGCTCCATGCCGAGCGACAGCGAGCCGAGACGCTGATCCCGCAGGCCCGCGATGCCGACGACCTCGAGCATGGTGTCGGCCCGGGAGGCCGGCACCCCGGCGGCGGCGCAGAGCATCCGCAGCTGGTTGCGGACGGTTCGTGCCGGGTTGCCGGGGACGTCTCCCAGCACCACTCCGACCTCACGGCCGGGGTGCGGGATCCGGTGCAGCGGCCGGCCGCGGAAGTAGGTGACGCCGCGGCCCGGTTCGAGTTCGAGCATGAGCCGCAGGGCGGTCGTCTTGCCCGATCCCGGCTCGCCGAGCAGGGCGGTCACATGCCCCGGGCGGGCCTCGAGGGTGAGGTCGTCCACAAGTGGCGGGGCGCCGGAACGTGGTTTGCTGGTGAGTCCGATGGCCTGGAGCATCGCTTCCCTCGCGGGGTGTGAGACCGCTTTGCGGCAGCGTGGGTACCGCAAGCAAGATAACGCGATATGTCCGATTTTCGGCGCAACCGGTCCGATGGAATGCCGATCGTTCCGTCAAGCTCACCCCCGTCCGGGAGCCCGGTTCGGCCGCCGGCGGGTGCAGGACCGGCGGCGCGTGTGCCGCGGCGTCAGACCTCCGGGCGCAGCATCGGCGGGTTGAGCAGGGTCGCCCCGCCCGCCCGGAACAGCTGGGCCGGGCGCCCGCCCTGACGGGTCGTCGTTCCGCCGGCCGGCACCAGGAACCCGGGGGTGCCGGTGACCTTGCGGTGGAAGTTGCGCGGGTCCAGCGCCACTCCCCACACGGCCTCGTACACCCGTCGCAGCTCGCCGACGGTGAACTCGGGCGGGCAGAAGGCGGTGGCCAGCGAGGAGTACTCAATCTTCGAGCGGGCCCGCTCCACACCGTCGGCAAGGATCTGCGCGTGGTCGAAGGCGAGCCCAGCGGAGCTCTCGTCGCCGACGGCCAGCACCTCGTCGACAGGGGCCCAGCGCGCGCTGTTGGCGTCGCCGCCGGCCCGGGGTGCGGGGAGGTCCGGCGCCAGCACCAGATGCGCCACGCTGACGACCCGCATCCGCGGATCACGCTTCGGGTCGCCGTACGTGGCCAGCTGTTCGAGGTGCGCCCCGTTGCCCGCGCCCGGCAAGGCGGGGTCGTGCGCGCCCAGGCCGGTTTCCTCGGCGAGCTCTCTGGCGGCGGCGGCCGCAAGGTCCTCGTCCCCGCGGACGAATCCGCCGGGCAGCGCCCAGCGCCCCTGGAACGGCTGCTCACCCCGCCGGACGACCAGCGCGCAGAGCGCGTGGCGCCGCACGGTGAGCACGACCAGGTCGACGGTGACTGCGAAGGGCGGATAGGCCGACGGGTCGTAGGGCGACATGCCGCGATCATAGTCGTCTGCCTGACGATAAACAGCGCTTTGGTGACCTTGAAGACAACGGCCTGCAGGCCGACGGGTGCGCCGGGCGGGCGCGGCCCGCGATGTGCGCCGCCTGCGCGCCGGAGTCGGCACATCACGGCTCGTACGAGGCGCGGGCCGCCGGCCGGCTCAGCCTCCCAGTTGGAGCGCATCCGCGGCCTCCTCCACCATGCCGAGGCCGAGCCGGCTGACCCGGACGGCGAAGGGCTCGCCCGCCACCCGCAGGCCCGCGAGCCGGATCGCGCCGAGGGGAGCGCCGGGAAGGGGAACGAGGGCGACGGTGCCGGCGGGGGCGTCGGGGCGGATTCCGGCGAGGGCGGTCAGTACGTGGACCCCCGCGGCCGCGGCCACGGCGGCGGGGCGGCAGGCCGCCGGGTGCGGGATGGGGGCGCTGCCCGCGGTCCGCTGCTCGGCGGCGAACATCTCCGGCAGCCGGTACCCGAAGGCCTCCGCCGCGTCCAGGAGGCCCCTGAGCAGGCCGGCCGCCTCCTTCTCGAACCCCGCAGCGGCCAGGCCGGACACGGCCACCGCGCTCTCGTGCGCCCGTACCGCGCCCGAGCGGTGGCCGAACGGGTTGTGTCCCGGTTCCTTGAGGGCCATGCTCCGCAACCCCCATCCGCAGTCCATGGCGGGGGCTCCGAGCAGCCGGGCCAGCTGCTCGGTGCGGATCCGGTCGAGGAGCCCGGGGGCGAGCCGGCCGCCGCCGAGCAGCCCGGTATCGAGCAGGTGGGCGGCGGCGCCGGTCAGCCGTGGCAGTGGCCGCCCGTCGGGATGCAGGGCCGAGGCCGGCCGGCCGCCGTCCGGGCCGTCGATCCAGAACCCCTCCCGGAACCGCTGCCGCAGCGCGGTCGCCCGCTCCCGCCACTCCTCCGCTCCGGGTCGTCCGCATCCGGCGAGGAGGTCCGCGCCGAGCACGGCGGCCCGGTGCGCGTGGGCCTGGGTCTCGCAGCGCCGCGGACCTGGCTCGGGATCCGCCAGGAAGCCGTCCTTGCCGAGGGCGCCGCGCAGCCAGTCGAGGCACCGTTCGGCGGCTGGGAGCAGTCGGGCGACGTCCTCCTCCGGCATGCCCCAGAGCCGGGCTTCGGCGAGCACGGCGGGGAAGGCGAGGGTCGCCTCGGTGCCGGTGCACGCGGGCGGCAGCTGCGGGCCCGCTCCGCGCAGGGGCCCCGGGATCTTCCCGGCCTCGGCCCCGGACCCCTCGGTCTGTGTCCGGGCGAGGATGCGCAGCGTGGCGGCGGCGAGCCCGGTCCCCAGCGGCAGCGCCATACGGGCGGCCCAGAGCGACTCCGCCGGCGCGAGGCCCAGCCGCCAGGGCGCCCCGGCCGCCGCGAAGGCGTCGCCCGGCTCCTCGGGGTCTCGCGAGAGCAGCGCGCCCAGATCCTCGACGCTGGTTCGGAACCACGCCTCGGCCCTCGGATCGTCCCCCTCGGCCCGGGCGTCGGCCAGCGGGTTCGCCACCTGGCCGGCGGGTGCCCGCACCACGCGGTCGTGCGTGGTCCGCAGCTCGATGGTGCGGGATTCGCCGGGGCCCAGTTCGAGCTGCCAGCGCAGCAGACCGGCCGAGGCCACGGCGTCGTCGGGCGCGGGCTCCGCCGCGGTGACGGCTTGCGCGCCGCCGGTGCTCCAGCGCAGGCCGGCCGCGTGCACCCCGGCGGGCAGCTCCGGGCCGGCCCGGCCGGCGGCCACTTCGGCCAGTTCCGCCAGGTCGGTGCCGAGCAGTACCTCCACGGGAAGCCGCACCGGCCGGCCCGTGAAGCTGCGCAGGGTGATCCGTTCGGTGCCGTCGGCGTGGCGGACGCGTTCCACCCCGATGTCCGGATCGGGTCCGGGCTCGGCGCCGGTGCGCACGGTGGCGGTGAAGGCGGCCCGGTCGGCACCGAGGCTGCGTCCCTGGACGGCGACCGGGTCACGGCCCCCGACGCGCAGCACGCACCTGGAGAGCAGCCTGCGCCCGGAGCGGTAGATCCCGTCGATCCCCCGCCCGGTCAGCTGGCCGTGTTCCGGCGAGATGACCAGGCAGGGCGCGGCGACGCAGATGACGGCGCCGTGCACGGGCGGCAGCTCGGGCCTGCGGGCTGCGGGCACGCCGGTCGGGCGGGGAGGTGCGGGGTGAGACATGTGTCGCCTTGTCTGCGCTCCGGTGGGTTCAGCTGGGCGGCGGCGCGGCCGGGGCGGCACCTCCCCCCAGCTGAACGCCCCCGCCCCCGCCCGGGTCACGGGCCGCGGCTCCGGCCGGGCGCGGCGGGGAGGGAGCCCGCTGCGCCAGGCCGGGGTCAAGGCGCCGCGGAGCAGCCGCACGGGACGGCCGTACGACGGCCGGCGCGCGCTCACTGCCCGCTCCCCGCGGTGCGGCGGGATCCGCGGCGCGGCGCCGTGCGGCCCCGGCGGCCCGGCGGCCGGGTGGCGGCGGAGGGCCGGCTGCGCCGGGGTTCCCTGCGGCGCCGCTCCTCCCTGAGGCACTGCCGCAGCCCCTCGGGGTCGATTCCCTCGTTGCAGGCGTGGTGGAGCAGCTGGGCGAAGCGGTATTCGGCGTCGGCCCGCAGGGCCAGGCCGAGGGCGATCCGGGCCGTCGGCTCGTCCCCGGTGGACCAGGAGACCCAGCCGGCCAGGGTGAGGGGGGCCGCGGCGTGCTCGCCGTAGGCACCGACGCAGCGGCGGGCCAGTGCCCGCCACAGGCGGAGGGCGGGGGCCGCCTCCTCGCCCTCCATCCACTCGGCCGCGACGTCCCGGACTTCGCGGTCCTGGAGGCCGAGGATCAGCGATGCGGCCTCGTCGTGGCCGAGCAGCGCGTCGTCCCAGTCGTCGCCCTGGACGCCGCTCTCGACGGGTGGCGCCAGGGTCATGCGCCGCATCAGGGCCTGCGCCAGCGTGATGGTCTCGGTGCCGACCTCTTCCCGGGTGGCACCGTGGAGGATCCTCGGCATCAGGGCGGCGGCCGCCCGGTCCAGGGCCCGCTCCGCCTCCTCTGCCACGGCCCCGCGCAGCGGCGCCAGCCTGCCCTCGATCTCTTCGAGGGAGCCCCGGATCTGGAGCCCGGCGAAGGTCGCGGCCGCGGCCATCACCGAGGTGCCGACCGGGGCCAGCGGGCTGCCCTCGGCCGGGCAGCACCGCTCGTCGGGGCAGACGTAGGACCAGAAGCGGCCCGCCGACAGGCACAGGGCCTCCAGCACCGGCACGTCCAGCGCGCCGCAGGCCAGCCGGATCCGCTGGGCGAACGGCCGCAGCCGGGTCATCACGCCGCGGCCGCTCTCTTCTCCGCGCGGCTCCTGGCAGAGGTAGACGACGATGCCGTCGGGCTTGACTCCGCGTCGTTCGCTGCCCCGGATGAGGCAGTCCGCGACCTGTCGGGCGGTGTCCTCCCATTCGGCGGGAGCGGTGGGGATGCCGACGCGGAGCCGGCCGCCGAAACGCCCGCCCTCGCCGTGAACGGCGACCATGACGAGGGAGTCGGACGGGTGGAAGCCGAGCATGTAGGGCAGCGCGTCGGCCAGTTCGGCCGGGCTGCGCAGGGTGATCTGAGGTTCGTCGGTGGTTCCGGCCGGGCTGATGAAGGGCCGGTCGGACGGGCGACGGGATTCGCTGTTGTTCGTCATGCCACGAAGGTCCCGTGCATGATCCGATCCCGAAAGCCCTGTGGATAAGTGTTGATGCTTCAACTTCCACACTGTGTCGGGCAGCATTGGCGCGATGTCGGATGCATCGGGTTGCATGGGGGCATGAACGCAGACCTGAGGTCCTCGGCCGACTCCGTACTCGCCCGCCTCGTGGGGGACCCCACGGGCACCGCCCGGCTGCGCGAGGACCAGTGGCTCGCGATCGAGGCCCTCGTCGCGCACAAGCGGCGGGCGCTCGTGGTCCAGCGCACGGGCTGGGGCAAGTCCGCCGTGTACTTCGTCGCCACGTCGCTGCTGCGTGCGGCGGGCGCCGGCCCGACCGTGATCGTCTCGCCGCTCCTCGCGCTGATGCGCAATCAGGTCGAGGCCGCGGCACGGGCGGGGATCCGCGCCCGCACCATCAACTCCGCCAACCCCGAGGAATGGGAGGGGATCCAGGCCGAGGTCGCGGCGGGCGAGGTCGACGTCCTGCTGGTGAGCCCGGAGCGGCTCAACAACCCGGACTTCCGCGACCAGGTCCTGCCCAAGCTCTCGGCGGCCACCGGCCTGCTCGTGGTGGACGAGGCGCACTGCATCTCCGACTGGGGGCACGACTTCCGCCCCGACTACCGCCGGCTGCGCACCATGCTGGCCGACCTCCCGCCGGGCGTCCCGGTCCTCGCCACGACCGCCACGGCCAACGCCCGCGTGACCGCCGACGTCGCCGAGCAGCTGGGCACCGGAGCCGGCACGGACGCGCTGGTGCTGCGCGGCCCGCTGGACCGCGAGAGCCTCAGCCTGGCGGTCCTGACCCTGCCCGACGCGGCGCACCGGCTGGCCTGGCTCGCGGACCACCTCGGCGAGCTGCCCGGGTCCGGGATCATCTACACGCTGACGGTCGCGGCGGCCGAGGAGGTCACCACGTACCTGCGCCACCGCGGGCACACGGTGTCCTCGTACACCGGCAAGACGGAGAACGCGGACCGCCAGCAGGCCGAGGACGACCTGCAGGCGAACCGGGTCAAGGCCCTGGTGGCCACGTCCGCCCTCGGGATGGGCTTCGACAAGCCCGACCTGGGCTTCGTCGTGCACCTGGGGTCTCCGTCCTCGCCGATCGCCTACTACCAGCAGGTCGGCCGAGCGGGCCGTGGCGTGGAGCACGCGGAGGTCTTGCTGCTGCCCGGCCGGGAGGACGAGGCGATCTGGCAGTACTTCGCGTCGGTCGCCTTCCCGCCGGAGGAGCAGGTGCGCCGCACCCTCGACGTCCTGGCCCAGGCGGGGCGCCCGATGTCGCTGCCCGCCCTGGAGCCGCTGGTCGACCTGCGCCGCACCCGGCTGGAGACCATGCTCAAGGTCCTCGACGTCGACGGCGCCGTGCACCGCGTCAAGGGCGGCTGGACCTCGACGGGTGAACCGTGGGCCTACGACGCCGAGCGCTACGCCTGGGTGGCCCGCCAGCGGGCCGCCGAGCAGCAGGCGATGCGCGACTACGCGGCGGCCACGGGTTGCCGGATGGAGTTCCTGCGCAGGCAGCTCGACGACGAGGAGGCCGCGCCCTGCGGCCGCTGCGACAACTGCGCCGGAGCCCGGTTCGCAGCCGAGGTCTCCACCACCGCGCTGGACACCGCGCGCGGCGAGCTGGGCCGCCCCGGTGTGGAGTTGGAGCCGCGCAAGATGTGGCCGACCGGACTCGCCGCGGTCGGTGTCGACCTCAAGGGGCGCATCCCCGCCGGGGAGCAGGCCTCCACGGGCCGGGCCCTGGGCCGGCTGTCCGACATCGGCTGGGGCAACCGGCTGCGCCCCATGCTCGCCCCGCAGGCTCCCGACCAGCCGGTTCCGGACGATGTCACGCAGGCCGTGATCGCGGTGCTCGCCGACTGGGCCCGGGGCCCCGGCGGTTGGGCCTCCGGCGCCTCCGACGCACCGGAACGTCCGGTGGGTGTGGTCGCACTGCCCTCGCGCAGCCGTCCCCAACTCGTCGGTTCGCTGGCCGCGCGGATCGCCGAGGTCGGGCGGATGCCCCTGCTCGGCACGATCTCCTACACCGATCAGGTCCCCGAGTTCGGGCTGGCGTCCTCCAACAGCGCGCAGCGGGTCCGCGGTCTCCACCAAGCCCTGGCCGTCCCGCAGGAGCTGGCTGCGGCACTGGCGCAGACCCCCGGCCCGGTGCTCCTCGTGGACGACCGCGCGGAGAGCGGATGGACACTCGCGGTGGCCGCACGGCTCCTGCGACGCGCAGGCGCAAAGGAGGTGTTCCCGCTGGTGCTGGCGCTCCAGGGGTGACCCGATGCGTCATTCTCGGCGTGGCGGGGCAAGGATATGAACGGCATACCGGCGAATTCCGGTCGGCGTCGTCAATTGCTCGTTGCCGCATGCTCGGAAGCCACGCGAGAATTGGAGTGCTCCCGCTCGGCTCCTCGGCACCCTCCTGGGCCGCGCTGCGGCGCGCCCTGACTCCAGCCGTGCCCGTCCGCGGGCGTGTACCCGAAGGGAGGAACGTGACCTTCGGATTCACGCCGCCTTCGACCTCGTCTCTGGCAACGGCCACCGGCGGCGCGAGCCGGCACGGCAGGCTGCTGGAACCGTCCGAGTGGATGTCGGCGGGCATTCCCCTGCTGCGCAATCCTCGCGAGGTCGTCAGCGGGCTGCACTCCCGGCACAGCCCGGTGCCTGCGACCGCGGTGATCGCCGTCCTCGGCCCGGAGGAACAGCTCGTGGCGAGCGCTTCCTTCGTGCAGCGCTCGGCGTCGGCCGACGGCTGGGAGTACCGCAACGCCCTGCTGTCCCGGCTGCGCCGGGTCCTCCCGCACGACCTGCGCCGACGGACCCCGGTGCGGACGGCCGTCCTGCTCTACTGCCGCGAGGGCGACGAGCGGTGGACCCCGGAGGACGGGGCGTGGATGTGGGGGCTGCGGGACGCCTGCACCCTGCACGGACTGCGCTGCGGCGCGTACATCACGCTGACCCGCGCCGGCTGGCAGGTGCTGGGCGAAGGCCGTGGTGGCCGGCGGCCCAGTTCGGACTCGCGACCGCAGCGGCTCGGCGACACCGTGGCCGAGTTCGCTCCGGTGGCCCTGCACACCGGTGGCGGCGCGGCCGAGGCCCTGCGCCGGACCGCCGCGCGCTGAAGCCCGTACCCGGCGTCCGGCCCCGTTCGACCCTCGTTCACGACGCGCAGCCTGCCCGCGGGCAGGCCTCACGGCCGTACACCCGGAACCGGGCGTACGGCGGATCAGGCCTCGGGTACCCGCGCGGGCGTCGACACGGGCCACGGCTCGGGCCACGGCTCGAACCTCGGACCAGGTCTCGGCCCGGGCTTCAGCGGGGCCGGCTCAGCGCCCGCCCCGCCCCTCGCCCGTGCCGGGGTACAGGGCGTCAGACGCCCGCACCCAGCACGGAGTTGATCTGCTTCGCGTCACCGCACACGATCAGCAGGGCACCCGCCCGGGTGAGCGCGACCGGCAGGGAACCCACGACGGTGTCGACCGGACCGCCGTTGGCCGCGAAGACCACGACGGGACGCCCGGCGGCACGCTCGACCTGCGCCGCGTCCGCGTAGAAGACGTCGTCCCCGGCGTCGTGCAGGGCCCAGTACGCGGCCTCGCCGAAGGACAGCTCGTGAGCGGCCCACGGGTGCGGGTCGCCGGTGGTGAGGACCAGGATGTCGCCGGGCGCGCGCCCGGTGTCGAGCAGCAGGTCCACGGCCTCTTCGGCCGCGTCCAGCGCACCCTCGGCGGACGCCGGGATCAGCTGGATCTGCGGCACCGCCGCGGAGACGGACGGTGCAGTGGGGGCAGGGGCTGCGGGAACGGGTCCGGGCGTGGCCTGCGCCGCGCGCTGCGCGGGGGGTGCGGGCCGGGCGGGACCGGGGCGACCGGGCCGCGGGACTGCGGCGGGACGCGGACCAGGTACGGGGCGGGGGGTCTGCGCGGTGCGGCTCGCGGCCGGCGTGACGCGGGGACCCTGGGCACTCTCGTGAATCTGAGGCTCCTCGATGGCGGGGGTGAGAGGCATGAGTTGACATCTATCAAACACCGGTACGAAACGTACCGGCCGGTGGCACATGGGTGCGATCAGAAATCGAAGCCGAGTTGGCCTCCGTTTTCCAGCTCCATCGACTCCTCGCTGCGGCGCACCTTCTTCAGGTGGCGCCATCTGGGCAGCGCGTCGAGGTACGACCACGAGAGCCGGTGGTAGGGGGTGGGCCCCCGCTCCTCAAGGGCCGCCCGATGCACGGGCGAGGGGTATCCGGCATTGGCGGCGAAAGCGAAGTCCTCGATTCCGCCGCCCTGTTCGCCGAGTTCGGCCATCATGCGGTCGCGTCGGACCTTGGCGATGACCGAAGCCGCCGAGACGGCGATGCAGGACTGGTCGCCCTTGATCACCGTACGAACCCGCCAGGGCGGGCCGAGATAGTCGTGCTTGCCGTCGAGTATCACCGCGTCGGGCCGCACCGGCAGGGCCTCCAGCGCGCGCTCCGCAGCGAGCCGCAGGGCGGCCGTCATGCCCAGTTCGTCGATCTCCTCGGGCGTGGAGTGCCCGAGCGCGTACGCGGTGACCCAGTCCTCCAGGACATCGAGCAGAGCGTCGCGCCGCTTGGGGGTGAGCAGTTTGGAGTCGGTGAGCCCGGCGGGCGGCCGGCGCAGGCCCGTGATCGCCGCACACACGGTGACGGGACCGGCCCAGGCCCCTCGTCCGACTTCGTCGACCCCGGCGATGACCTTGGCGCCGGTGGTTGCACGGAGGGAGCGCTCGACGGTGTGGGTGGGTGCTTCGTACGGCATGGCGCCAGCAAGGTTACGCCGCCCCGAGCCCACTGCACACCCCCGCCCCGGTCCGACCGGCATGCGATCGGCCACGGATCCCGCCCGCCCCCTCCCGCAGCCGCCCCTCCCCGTCTCACACCCTGAGCAGCGGCACCATCACCCCGTCGATCAACTCGGCGATGTCAGCATCCCTCCATTCGCTTCCGCACACCTTGGCGCGGTACATCAGCATCGCCGGAATGACATCCACGACAAACGGACCAGTAGCGTCCGGTCGCACGTCCCCCCGCTCGATTCCGCGCAGCACAAGCTCCCTGATCAGACGCCGGGCGGGCTCCTGCAGCCCGGACCAAATGACGCCGTGGAACCGCTCCGCGGTCAAGTGATCGCATTCGTGAAGCACCGACCAGAGGGCCTGTCCGGCACGCGAGTGCATGACGTCCCTCGTCTGCTCGCACAGCAGGTAGAGGTCCTCGCGGATCGAGCCGGAGTCGGGAATCTCACCGATCTCCGGCAGTCCGGTCCGCAGCGCGTCGGCCACGAGATCCGCCTTCGAGGGCCAGCGCCGGTACAGCGCGGCCTTGCCGGTCTGCGCACCGGCCGCGACACCCTCCATGGTCAGCGCGTTCCAGCCGACCGTGCTCAGTTGCTCCAACGCCGCGTCGAGAATCGCCCGTTCGAGTTCGGGACCCCGCCTGCGCCCCGGCGACGCCGATGACCAGCGCGAACCCACCATCTCCCCACCTCCCACCGGCCCGAGACGCCGTCACTGCATACATTTTCAGCCTTAGTGAACGCTTGCGTGCACTAATCCCGGCTCCTACCGTGGACCCGTAGTGAACGACGCCGTTCACTATTTCACTTTGGGGGGGATCCTCAGTGACAAGCTCTCAACTCGCCGCGCCCCGGATACCGGGGGCGGCGCGCCGGGAGGGACGCCCCGGCGTGGCGCTCGCCGTCATCGCCGCCTGCCAGCTCATGGTCGTCCTCGACGCGACCATCGTGAACATCGCGCTCCCGCACATCCAGACCGCGCTCGACTTCAGCACCACCGACCTCTCCTGGGTGCTCAGCGCCTACACCCTCACCTTCGGCGGACTGCTGCTGCTCGGCGGCCGGGCCGGCGACATCCTCGGCCGGCGCCGGGTGTTCCTGGCCGGAATCCTGCTCTTCACGCTGGCCTCGCTCCTCGGCGGCTTCGCCCAGGAGCCGTGGCAGCTGCTCGCCGCCCGAGCCCTCCAGGGGGTCGGCGGCGCGATCGCCTCCCCGACCTCGCTCGCGCTGATCACGACGACGTTCGCCGAAGGCCCGGAGCGGAACCGGGCGTTCGGAGTGTTCGCCGCCGTCTCCGCGGGCGGTGGCGCGATCGGCCTGCTGGCGGGCGGCATGCTGACCGAGTGGCTCGACTGGCGCTGGGTGCTCTTCGTCAACGTACCGATCGGCATTCTGATCGCGGTGCTCACCCCGCTCTACATCAGCGAGTCCGAGCGCCACCCCGGCCGTTTCGACATCGCCGGAGCCCTCACCTCCACCGGCGGCATGGCCTCGCTCGTCTACGGCTTCATCCGCGCCTCGGAGGAGGGCTGGCGCGACCCGCTCACTCTCGGCTCGTTCGCCGCCGCCCTGGTCCTGCTGGCGCTCTTCGTCGTCATCGAGTCGCAGGCCCGCGAACCGATCATCCCGCTGCGCATGTTCGCCGACCGCAACCGCACCGGCACCTACGTCATCATGCTCGGCCTCGCCGCGGCGATGTTCGGCATGTTCTTCTTCATCGTCCAGTTCGTGCAGAACGTGCTGGGCTTCTCGCCGATCCGGTCGGGGCTCGGCTTCCTGCCCGTCACGGTCGCCATCGTCACCGCCGCCGGCCTCTCGCAGCGCTTCCTGCCGCGCTTCGGCCCCAAGCCCTTCATGGTCATCGGATCCGCGCTCACCGGCACCGGGCTGGCCTGGCTGGCCCTCCTGCGGACCGACAGCTCGTACCTCTCCGGCGTCCTCGGCCCGATGCTCCTGTTCGGCTTCGGCATGGGCCTCAACTTCGTGACGCTGACCCTGACCGCCGTTTCCGGGGTGGACCCGAAGGAGGCCGGGGCCGCCTCCGGACTGCTGAACGCCGGCCAGCAGGTCGGCGGCTCGCTCGGCCTGTCCATCCTCGTCACCGTCTTCGGCACCGCCAGCCGCGAGGAGGCCACGAAGCAGGTACCGGCCTTCCTTGCCCAGGCGGATCCCCAGGCCGCGGCCGCCTTCAAGGAGACCGGACGGCTGCCCGACCCCTGGGGGGACCTCGTCCTGGCCCAGGGCATCTCCACCTCGTTCATGGCCGCCGTGGCGATGGCCGGCCTCGCCCTGGCCACCGCCCTGCTGGTGATCCGGGTGCGCAAGAGCGACCTGCAGGCCCTGGCCGGCGCCGCCGCGAAGGCCGGTCCGGCCGCCTGAACGGTTCCCGCACGCACCGGGCCGGACGCGGGGAGGCGGTGCCCCACGTCCGGCCGGGTCGACCGATGCCCCCAGTGCCCCAGTGCCCCGGTGCACCGGTGCGCGACTAGTACTCGGCCCTGCTGCCGAAGGTTCCGAGCCGTGAGCAGACCTCGTACGACGCCGTCACCGGGCGCTCGCGCAGGATCTGCCGGGCGCGGTACTCGCCCATGCTCAGCGCGTACCAGGGGACGTCGCCGGCCCGGGACATGTCGTCGTTGATCCCGCGCAGGGCGCAGGACCGCTGGGGCTCGGGCAGCCGGTCCAGGGCGGGGACGGCATCCGCCGACAAGGACTGGAAGTAGGCCAGGTCGATCTTCTGGTCCTTCTCGAAGCGGGCCACGTTCCGTTCGGCGACCATCCCGTCCGGCGACAGCAGGCCGAAGGCCAGGACCGCGGCGGCGGCGCTGCCCGCGACCGCCCGCGGCAGCCACCGCGCGCCGAACACGCCGGCCGCCATGATCAGTACGATGACCAGCCCGAGCCACAGCTCCATCGCGGCCACCGAGACCCGCAGCCTGGTCAGCCCGTACGCGTCCACGTAGAGGTCCATGCGGCGCAGCGCGGCCGCGACCACGACGAGCGTCAGCGCGCACAGGACTCCGAGGACGATCCGGACGAAGCGCCGGTCGCCCGCCCCGGAGCGCGGAGCCCAGCGCAGGGCGAGCGCGATCACCGCGAGGGTGAGCAGGGTGGCCCAGAGCAGTTGCCAGAATCCCTGGCGGGCGTATTCGGCGTAGGTGAGGCCGGTGCTCTCCAGGACCTTGTCGTAGCCGCCGAAGAGGACGGCCAGCTGCACGGCGTTGAATCCGGCGAAGAGCAGGTTGAGCACGATGAGCGGAAGGGCCCATTCGACCCGGGAGCGCGGTTTGCCCGGGGCCGTCCGGATCCGGTCCCAGCGCAGTGGGGCGGCCGCGGTGCGGGCAGCCGCGATCGCGATCACCGCACCGAGGACGAAGAGCATGAACCGGATCGGCCCGTCCTCGACCGACACGTCGGGTATCAAACCGCCCAGGAGATCGGCGAAGGCAGCGTCCGCGGAGGCGAACAGCGCGCCGAAGAGGACGAGCAGGGCCACGGCCACGCCGGCCGCCTTGGCGACGGGGAGCCAGCGGTCCTTGCCGACGCTGCCGCGCGAGCGCAGCCCCTTCAGGACCCAGGCGACGCCGGACACGGTGGAGTCGATGAAGCCGAGCGGGCTGAGGAAGACTCCGGGCCAGGTGCGGCTGCCGTGGAGGGCGAGCGCACCCAGCAGCAGGGCGGCCAGGATCGCGAGCGTGGACGGCCAGGCGGAGTCGCGCAGGGCGGGTATCGCGAGGAGTGCGAGGCAGCCGATCACCCAGGCCAGCGTCCAGGGCCGGGCCGTACGGCCGGCCACGCGGGCGGCGACGTACGCGGCGACGACGGCGGGCACCACCGCGAGGAGCAGGCCGGGGCCCATGCCGTCGGCCAGGAGGAGCGCGGCGGCGAGGCCGGATGCGAAGACGGCGACCAGGGTCGCGGTCCGGACGGGGGCGGCCTCGGCGGGGCGCACCAGCGTGGCCCAGGAGGGTTTCGCGGTCGGCCTCGGGGGCGGCGCCCCCCAGGGGCGCGGTTGCTGCGGGTGGTGGTGCGGCTGCCAGGCGGGCCGGCCGGCGTGTGCACCCGGCCGGGGCCCGGCCGCGTCGGCGGGCGGATTGCCGGCCTGGGCCGGGCGTGTGGACGAATCCCCTGTCGCGGGCTCTGCGCTTGCCGCCGCCTCGCGCCGGGCTTCGTCCGCCCCGCCGGTGTTCTCTGACATCGGGTCCCCTCCCCTGTCGGCCGCCCCGGCGTACAGGTTGGGGCGGCGATGTGGACAGAGTAGGCCGACCACAGGAGGTTTTGAACAGGATCAAAAGCGTGCTGTGGCAGGACCGTGACAATCGGAACGCGGGCTCTCACCCGCGCAGCCCGCCGGGCACGGGTCCGCCGCGGGGGACTACGCCGCCGTCTCCGGCAGCCAGGCCGGCAGGGCTTCGGTGCGCGCCAGCCACTCGGCCGGCAGCACCGCGTCGCCGCGCGCGCCCAGTACTCCGCCGACGATCGCGCAGGTCGTGTCGACGTCCCCACCCACCTGCGCGGTGGTCCAGAACGCCCGCTCGTAATCGTCCAGTGCCCGCGCCGCCGACCACAGGGCGAACGGCACGGTGTCGTGCGCGCTCGTGCGCCGTCCGCAGCCCAGCACGGCGGCGACGGTGGTCGCGTCGCCGTAGTCCAGCATGTCCCGGGCGCGCCGCAGCCCGGCGCCCACGGCACTGCGCGGCACGAGGGCGATCACCCCGTCCAGCAGGTCGGCCGCCTTCGGCGGGGCGTCCGTACCGGCGGCCAGCGCGGCCGCCGCGGCGACGGCCATCGCCCCGCACACGGCCTCGCGGTGCTGGTGGGTCGTGTAGGCGGAGATCTCCGCCTGGTGAGTGGCCTGCTCCGGGTCGTCGGCGTACCAGGCGCCCAGCGGCGCGATCCGCATGGCGGCGCCGTTGCCCCACGAGCCCTGCCCGTTGAACAGCTCGGCGGCCAGCGTGCGCCAGTCCTCGCCCTCCCGCACCAGACGCAGCATCCGGTTCACTGCGGGCCCGTAGCCCCGGTCGAAGTCGTGGTGGTGGGCGAAGGAGCTCGCGAGCGCGTCCTGGTCGATCCGCCCGTGCCCGGCCAGCACGGCCACCACCGAGCAGGCCATCTCGGTGTCGTCGGTCCACTGCCACGTCTCGGTGCCGGACGGCAGTTCGCGCCGCTTGAGCAGCGGGTAGTTCACGGGGACGAAGTACTGGGAGCCGAGGGCATCACCCAGCGCCAGCCCGCGGAGGCTGGCCATGGCGCGTGCGTAGCGCCGTTCGGGAGTGGAGTCAGGCGTCATCGCGGGTCACTCTAGCCGTCCAGGTCGTAAGGCTCAGGTGTGGTCCACCGCTCAAACGGGCGGTCCAGCCGGTACCGGCCATCGGGTCCCAGCAGGAGCATCCGGAAATCGCCGTTCCCCGGATTGGACAGGGACTCGAACTCGGCCACCGACCAGTGGAACCAGCGCATGCAGAACAGCCGCATCGTCAGCCCGTGCGTCACCAGCAGCACGTTCTGGGGATGGTCCGGCGCCTCGAAGCTGCGGTAGAGGCTTTCCAGGAAGGATCCGACCCGGTCGTACACGTCGGCGCCCGACTCGCCCTGCGCGAAGCGGTAGAAGAAGTGTCCGTACGCGTCCCGGTACGCCTTCTGGAGCTGTACGTCCGCCCGGTCCTGCCAGTTGCCCCAGTCCTGCTCGCGCAGCCGCGGCTCCTCGCGCATCCGGACCCGCCTGGGGTCGAGCCCGAGCTCCCGGAAGGTCTGGAGGGTCCTCCGGTAGGGCGAGACGTACGCGCTGATCGTCTCGTTGCCGAAGATCTCGCGCAGCCGGACGCCGGACGCCGCGGCCTGCTCGCGGCCGTTCCGGGTCAGCCGCAGGGCGTGGTCGGGTTCCCTCTCGTACACCGTGTCGTCGGCGTTCCCCTCCGATTCCCCGTGGCGGACAAGGACGATGCGCCGTGGTCGAACCATCCCATGACCCTATTCGGCCACCGCCGGGCCGACCGACCGGGCACGCCGGTCGGCCTGGCGCTCGTCATACGGTCATACCGTCCAGGACGGTTCGAGGTCGACGACGTCACCGGTGAGCGCTTCGACGTCCGCCTGGATCTGGGCGCGCAGGGACAGCCGCTCGACCCGCTCCTGCCGGTACTTGCCGTGCTCGGCGGCGGCGTGCCACATGGAGAGCACCAGGAACTCCCGGCCCGGGGCCTCGCCGAAGAGGCCCCGGACCATCCCGGGCGAGCCCGCCATGGCCGGGTTCCACACCTTCTCCTGCATGAGGGCGAAGTGGTCGACCCGGCCCTCCCGGACACGGGTGTGCGCCACCCGGACGACGTCGGCATCGGTGAAGCGCGGCTCGAAGCCGGTCTTCACGTCGAAGCGGTGGTCGAAGAGGGTGACCCGCAGATCGGTGTAGGTGCCGTGCTGCGCGGCGGCCAGTCTGTCGTGCGAGCGCGCCATGAAGGAGTCGTAGAAGGACCGGCTCTCCCAGAACGCGAAGACATGCGCCACCCCCTGCCGGCCTCTGCTCCAGCCGCCGCCCTGCCCCCGGAAACCCGGCTCGCCCGGCAGCCCCGCCCATTTTCGCTGCCCCCGCTCGAACCCGCGTCGGTCCGTCACCGTGCAGCGAATCCACTTGACCAGCACTGCGCCATCGTACGGGCCAGGCGCGGCCCCGGTCAGTCCTCGGCGAGGTACATCCCCACCAGTTCCGCAGCGTCCCGATCGGGCAGCCGAACACCGAACTCCTGGTCGAGCACGGTCAGGAGCTCCTCCGGGCCCACGAGCCGCTGCTCGGTCGTCCCGTCGGGGTGCAGCGTGGTCAGTTCCCGCCCGACGAGCGCCCGGCGGACGTCGTCGCCCGGGCGCTGGACGATGACCCGCCCGACGAAGGAGGAGCGGGGGTGAGCGGAGCTGTAGTGGTTGAGGACGACGTAGTCGACCGGGTGGTAGCGCTGCGGGGAGAAGGCGTACAGGTCCCGCCAGCTCTCTCCGCGCAGCAGGCACAGCGCGAGCACCCCGTCCGCCTCCTCACGGATGCGGTACGTCCACTTCCCCTGCTCCACTTCGGCGCCGGGGCGCCCCAGCGGAACCGGCTCGCGGGGCCCCTGGTGGCCGAACCCGGCGTCGCACAGCCACTCCTCACCGTCGACCGTGACGACGAGGACGGCGTGGGTCACGGCCAGCAGGGAGTCCCCGCGGGTGCGATTGCGGGCACCGCGCCCGGTGACCTCGAAGCCGATCCGCTCCAGGGCGGCGGCCAGCAGCGAGTTCTGTTCGTAGCAGTAGCCGCCGCGGCGGCCGTGCACGAGCTTGTCCTCGATCGACTTGACGTCCAGCGCGACGGGGCGGCCGAGCAGGACGTCCAGGCTCTCGAAGGTGATGGCGGCGGTATGGGCCCGGTGCACTGCGTACAACGTCGGGAGGTCCGGCAGGAGTTCCCCCACCGCCCCGGAATCCTCTCGAAGGCCGATCCGCTCCAGATAGGCGTCCAGGTCCAGCTCGTCGCCGCTCCACATGAGCCCCATCTCCCCTGTTCCCCCACTGCCTTCCGGCGTCGCACGGCCCGGAATACCCGGGCGGGGGCACGTCCGCGCCCCGCACAATGATCGCCATGACCGCCTTGCACACCAACCCGCTCTTCGCCCGCCTCGCCGATGCCGAACGCATCCTCGTTGCGGGCGCGGGCGGCGGTTTCGACATCTACGCCGGCCTGCCCGTCGCCCTCTCCCTCATGCACCAGGGCAAGGAGGTCCATCTGGCGAACCTCTCGTTCAGTCATCTCGCGGGACTGCCCCTGGAGGACTGGGCGGCCCCCGACGTGGCCGCCGTCACCGCGCAGAGCGCGCCCCACCAGGCCTATTTCCCCGAGCGGACACTGGCCCAATGGCTGGAGACGCACGGCTACCCCTCCACGGTGTACGCCTTTCCCCAGACCGGGGTGCAACCGCTGCGCGCCGCCTACCGCGCCCTGGTCGACCTCCACCGCATCGACGCGATCGTCCTGGTCGATGGCGGCACCGACATCCTGATGCGGGGTGACGAAGCGGGCCTCGGCACCCCCGAGGAGGACATGACCAGCGTCGCGGCGCTGGCCGCGCTGGACGACGTACCGGAGCGCCTCGTCGTGTCGGTCGGCTTCGGCGTGGACGCGTACCACGGGGTCAGCCACGCGCTGGTGCTGGAGAACATAGCCGCGCTGGAGCGCGAGGGCGCCTACCTCGGCGCGTTCTCCATACCGCGCGCCACCCGCGAAGGCGCACTCTTCCTCGACGCGGTGGCGCACGCCCAGGACAACACGCCGGAGCGGCCCAGCATCGTCAACGGCTCGATCGCCGCGGCCGTGCGGGGCTCCTTCGGCGATGTCCGGTTCACCACCCGCACCCAGGGCAGCGAACTCTTCGTGAACCCGCTGATGTCCCTGTGCTTCGCCTTCGACCTGCCGGGGCTGGCCGCGCGCTGCCTCTACCTGGACCGTATCGAGGACACCCACCTGATGCGCCAGGTCCACTCCCGGATCGCGGAGTTCCGCGAGGACCTCGTCACCCGCCCCGCCCGCCGCATCCCCCACTGACGACCGACGCGATGATCAGAACGCGACGGTGGGGTGTCGGCATGATCGCCGACACCCCACCTGAACAGCTAATTCACGCCCGATGAGGGCTTACGGTCAGCTGCAGCCGCTGGTGGAGCCGCAGCCCTCGCAGATGTAGCAGGAGCCGGCGCGCTGCATCTTCGTACCGCAGGAGAAGCAGAGCGGGGCGTCCGCGGAGACACCGAGCTGCATCTCGACCAGTTCGGCGCTGCTGTGGGCGGCCTTCCGCTCCGGGGCCGGGACGGCGACCGGCGCCGGCTTCGGGGCGGACGGCACCGCGGCGAGCGGGGCCGACTGGGCCAGCGACTCGGTGTCGAGCTCCTCCTCGAGCGGCTCGTAGGAGCCGGTCTCCAGGTGGCGCTGACGCTCGTCGGCGGTGTGGATGCCGAGGGCCGAGCGGGTCTCGAAGGGCAGGAAGTCCAGCGCCAGGCGGCGGAAGATGTAGTCGACGATCGACTGCGCCATCCGCACGTCCGGGTCGTCCGTCATGCCGGCCGGCTCGAAGCGCATGTTCGTGAACTTCGAGACGTAGGTCTCCAGCGGCACGCCGTACTGGAGGCCGACCGAGACGGCGATCGAGAAGGCGTCCATCATGCCCGCGAGGGTCGAGCCCTGCTTGGACATCTTCAGGAAGACCTCGCCCAGGCCGTCGTCCGGGTAGGAGTTCGCGGTCATGTAGCCCTCGGCGCCGCCCACCGTGAAGGAGGTGGTGATGCCCGGGCGGCCCTTCGGGAGGCGCTTGCGGACGGGGCGGTACTCGATGACCTTCTCGACGGCGGCGCGGATGGTCTCCTCCGTCTTGGCGGTGGCCTCCTCCTTCTCCTCTTCCTTCTTCTTGGCGGAGAGGGGCTGGCCGACCTTGCAGTTGTCGCGGTAGATCGCGAGCGCCTTGACGCCGAGCTTCCACGCCTCGAAGTAGATCTCCTCGATCTCCTCGACGGTCGCCGACTCCGGCATGTTGACCGTCTTCGAGATCGCGCCGGAGATCCAGGGCTGGATCGCGGCCATCATGCGGACGTGGCCCATCGCGGAGATGGAGCGCTCGCCCATGGCGCAGTCGAAGACCTCGTAGTGCTCGGTCTTCAGGCCCGGGGCGTCGACGACCACGCCGTGCTCGGCGATGTGGGCGACGATCGCCTCGATCTGCTCCTCCTGGTATCCCAGACGGCGCAGGGCCTGCGGAACGGTGCCGTTGACGATCTGCATCGAGCCGCCGCCGACGAGCTTCTTGAACTTGACCAGGGCCAGGTCCGGCTCGACGCCGGTGGTGTCGCAGGACATCGCGAGACCGATGGTGCCGGTCGGCGCGAGGACGGAGGCCTGGGAGTTGCGGAAGCCGTTCTTCTCGCCGAGGCGCAGGACGTCCTGCCAGGCCTCGGTGGCCGCGGCCCAGATCGAGTTGTCCAGGTCCTCGGTGCGCGGCGCGACGGCGTTGGCGTCGGCGTGCTGCTTCATGACGCGCTTGTGCGCCTCGGCGTTGCGGGCGTAGCCGTCGTACGGGCCGACGATGGCGGCCAGTTCGGCGGAGCGCTTGTACGCGGTACCGGTCATCAGCGAGGTGATCGAGGCGGCGAGGGTGCGGCCGCCGTCCGAGTCGTACGCGTGGCCGGTGGCCATCAGCAGGGCGCCGAGGTTGGCGTAGCCGATGCCGAGCTGGCGGAAGGCGCGGGTGTTCTCGCCGATCTTCTGCGTCGGGAAGTCCGCGAAGCAGATGGAGATGTCCATCGCGGTGATGACGAGCTCGACGACCTTGGCGAAGCGCTCGGCGTCGAAGGACTGGTTGCCCTTGCCGTCGTCGTTCAGGAACTTCATCAGGTTGAGCGAGGCGAGGTTGCAGGACGTGTTGTCCAGGTGCATGTACTCGCTGCAGGGGTTGGACGCGGTGATGCGGCCGGACTCGGGGCAGGTGTGCCAGTTGTTGATCACACCGTCGTACTGGATGCCCGGGTCGGCGCAGGCCCACGCGGCCTCGGCGAGCTTGCGGAAGAGCGCCTTGGCGTCGACCTTCTCGATGATCTCGCCGGTCATGCGGGCGCGCAGGCCGAACTCGGTGCCGTTCTCGACGGCCGTCATGAACTCGTCGTTCACGCGGACGGAGTTGTTGGCGTTCTGGTACTGGACGGACGTGATGTCGTCGCCGCCCAGGTCCATGTCGAAGCCCGCGTCGCGCAGGGCGCGGATCTTCTCCTCCTCCTTCACCTTGGTCTCGATGAAGGCCTCGACGTCCGGGTGGTCCACGTCCAGGACGACCATCTTGGCCGCGCGGCGGGTGGCGCCGCCCGACTTGATCGTTCCCGCGGACGCGTCGGCGCCGCGCATGAAGGAGACCGGACCGGAGGCGTTGCCGCCGGAGGAGAGGAGCTCCTTGGAGGAGCGGATGCGGGAGAGGTTCAGGCCGGCGCCGGAGCCGCCCTTGAAGATCATGCCCTCTTCCTTGTACCAGTCGAGGATCGACTCCATGGAGTCGTCGACGGCCAGGATGAAGCAGGCGGAGACCTGCTGCGGCTGGGGCGTGCCGACGTTGAACCACACCGGGGAGTTGAAGCTGAAGATCTGGTGCAGGAGGGCGTAGGTCAGCTCGTGCTCGAAGATCTCCACGTCGGCGGGCGACGAGAAGTAGTCGAAGTCCTCGCCGGCCTTCGTGTACGTCTTCACGATCCGGTCGATCAGCTGCTTCAGACCGGTCTCGCGCTGCGGGCTGCCGACCGCGCCGCGGAAGTACTTGCTGGTGACGATGTTGACCGCGTTCACCGACCAGAAGTCGGGGAATTCGACGCCGCGCTGCTCGAAGTTGACCGAGCCGTCGCGCCAGTTGGTCATGACGACGTCACGGCGTTCCCAGTTCACCTCGTCGTAAGGGTGCACGCCGGGGGTGGTGTGGATGCGCTCGATACGCAGGCCGCCCTTGGCAGCCTTGGTCCCCTTGGCGCGGGAACCACGTGCCGAGCTGCTCGCCGTCTCTGTCATGCCGCTGCCTCCCATATGCGGGCAAAAACGCCCTAAAGTGCCAGCGATATTCCGCGGCACAGTGCTGTGTCTCTGTATCTACGTCTCTTCGCACGGCCGACCGGCCGCGACCCGGTGCGCGAGCACCGTTCCGCGGGCAGCCCGGTCAGTCGGCGGCGGAGGCGGGCACGGGGACCGGAGCGGTCCCGCCGTGCTCGCACTCTTCAGGGTGAGGCCGCGGCTCGCGCAGTTCCGCGATGGCGGTCTCGAAGTCTTCGAGGGTGTCGAACGCTTTGTAGACGGACGCGAACCGCAGGTACGCGACCAGGTCGAGCTCCTGCAACGGGCCGAGTATGGCCAGACCCACGTCGTGGGTGGTCAGCTCGGCGCTTCCGGTGGCGCGCACCGCCTCCTCGACCCGCTGGCCGAGCTTGGCGAGGGCGTCCTCGGTGACCGGCCGCCCCTGGCACGCCTTGCGCACGCCGGAGATGACCTTGGTACGGCTGAAGGGCTCGGTCACCCCGCTGCGCTTGATCACCATCAGCGAGGCCGTCTCCACCGTCGTGAAACGACGGGAGCAGTCGGGGCACTGACGGCGCCGGCGGATCGACGTGCCGTCGTCCGTGGTGCGGCTGTCGACGACGCGGCTGTCGGGGTGCCTGCAGAAGGGGCAGTGCATGGTTCCCTCACCCTCCTTCTCGGCACGACTGAATCACCCCACAGGGCCCCTGAACGACGGAGACGGACTCTGTCGGGGGCTCGCGGAGCACCACCAGCATATGCGATCCCGGGAGCCTCAGCGGACCCAGGGACCACAACTTCTGGGTGGCCGCGCTCATCCAACCACTAGATCTTGGGTTGCGGTGGATTTGGACGCCTCTGCGTGTCGCGGCGTCCGATAGCCGGATACAGGGCCTCTCGGTGCCACACTGGGCGCAGGGCCGAACGGCGGCTACCCGACCGGGAAGGGTACCGTAAGCAGCGGAGGCCGAGCCGAACCCGCGTTCGCCGATCCGATCGCCCATACACCCCACGTTTTACCCACGCAGGGTGATCTGCGATTTTTCACTCGAACGTGTGTTTGGCGCAACCTTTCGAAAGCAACTACCGTTGTCCAGCTAGGGAGAACATTTCGAGAGGGGCCGACGTGACCACCACCGCAGACAGTGCCGCCATCACTGCCCAGAACCGCTCCCAGAACCGACTCGAGCCGGTGCATGCCATGAACGACGCAAACCTGAACCCGGACGCGGACGCCGCAGTGCGCCCCGCACGCTCGCTGCCAGGTCGACCTCCAGGCATCCGCGCCGACAGCTCCGGGCTCACGGACCGGCAGCGGAGGGTCATCGAGGTCATCCGCGACTCCGTGCAGCGCCGGGGTTACCCGCCGTCGATGCGGGAGATCGGCCAGGCGGTCGGCCTGTCCAGCACGTCGTCGGTGGCGCACCAGCTGATGGCCCTGGAGCGCAAGGGCTTCCTGCGTCGCGACCCGCACCGGCCCCGGGCCTACGAGGTGCGCGGCTCGGACCAGCCCAGCTCGCAGCCCACGGACACCACCGGCAAGCCCGCCGCCTCCTACGTTCCCCTGGTCGGCCGGATCGCGGCCGGCGGCCCGATCCTCGCCGAGGAGTCGGTCGAGGACGTGTTCCCGCTCCCCCGCCAGCTCGTCGGCGACGGTGAGCTCTTCGTCCTCAAGGTCGTCGGCGACTCGATGATCGAGGCCGCCATCTGCGACGGCGACTGGGTCACGGTCCGCCGCCAGCCCGTCGCCGAGAACGGCGACATCGTCGCCGCGATGCTGGACGGCGAGGCCACCGTCAAGCGCTTCAAGCGCGAGGACGGCCACGTCTGGCTCCTCCCGCACAACGCCGCCTACCAGCCGATCCCCGGTGACGAGGCGACCATCCTCGGCAAGGTCGTCGCGGTCCTGCGCCGGGTCTGACCCCGCCGCTCCCTAGCCAGCCCCCGGGACCCACTGCGCCGGTCCCGGGGGTTGTTTTGTCTTCTTCTCTTCTTTACTTGCCGTCGGCTTTCGCCGTCGCGTCGATCGCTGCGAGTGAGCGGCGGACCTGGTTGCGGTCCGTCGTGTACCAGAAGTCCGGCAGCGTGGCCCGCAGGAAGCTCCCGTACCGGGCCGTCGCCAGGCGGGGATCCAGGACCGCGACGACACCCCGGTCACCCGAAGCCCGTACGAGCCGGCCCGCGCCCTGGGCCATCAGCAGGGCGGCGTGCGTGGCGGCGACGGCCATGAAGCCGTTGCCCCCGTGCTCCTCCACCGACTTCTGGCGGGCGCTCATCAGCGGGTCGTCGGGGCGCGGGAAGGGGATCCGGTCCATGACCACCAGCTGGCAGCTGGGGCCGGGCACGTCCACGCCCTGCCACAGCGACAGCGTCCCGAACAGACAGGTCTTCGGGTCGGCGGCGAAGTTCTTGATCAGCTCGCCGAGCGTCTCCTCGCCCTGGAGCAGGATCGGGTTGTCGAGCCGGCCGCGCAGCTCCTCGGCGGCCGCCTTGGCGCCGCGCATGGAGGAGAACAGCCCGAGGGTGCGACCACCCGACGCCTCGATCAGCTCGGCGAGCTCGTCCATCATGTCGCCGCGGGTGCCTTCACGGCCCGGCGTGGCCAGGTGCTTGGCGACGTAGAGGATGCCCTGCTTCGGGTAGTCGAAGGGAGAGCCGACGTCCAGGCCCTTCCACAGCGGCACGTCGTCGCCCTCGACTCCCTCCGGGGACAGTCCCAGGGAGGCCGCGACCCCGTTGAAGTCGCCGCCGATCTTCAGGGTGGCGGAGGTCAGGACCACCGAACGGTCCTCGAAGAGCTTCTCGCGCAGCAGGCCGGACACCGACAGCGGGGCGACGCGGAGGGTGGCGCCGAAGCGGTCGTGGCGCTCGTACCAGACGACGTCGTATTCGGAGCCGTTCGTGATCCGCTCCGCCACCGTGTGGATGTTCTCCACTGCCGCCAGGGCCTGCTTGCGGACCGCGTCCTCGTCGTGGACGGACTTGTCGCGGGTGGCGCCGATCGCCGAGATCACATTGCGCGCGGCGTCCCGCAGGGACATCAGGGCGTAGCCGAGGTCCTCGGGAATCTGCTCCAGGCGGCCGGGGAGCGCCAGCTCCATGACGCGCTCGAAGGACTCGGAGGCGGTCTGCAACGCGTCCGCGATCTTCTCGTCGACCAGCTTGGCAGAGCGCTTCACGGCTCGGTTGACCTGGCCGGGAGTGAGTTCGCCGGTGGCGACCCCGGTCACCCTGGAGACCAGCTCGTGGGCCTCGTCCACGATCAGCACCTCGTGCTGCGGCAGCACCGGCGCGCCCTCGATGGCGTCGATGGCGAGCAGCGCGTGGTTGGTGACGACCACGTCCGCGAGCTTGGCCCGCTCGCGTGCCGCCTCGGCGAAGCACTCGGCTCCGTACGCGCACTTCGTCGCGCCCAGGCATTCGCGGGAGGAGACGGAGATCTGCGACCAGGCCTTGTCCGACACACCCGGTGTCAGGTCGTCGCGGTCGCCGGTCTCCGTCTCGTCGGCCCAGTCCCGCAGGCGCAGCAGGTCCTGGCCGAGCTTGCTGGTAGGTGCGGCCGCCTCGAACTGGTCGAAGAGGCCGTCCTCCTCGTCCTGCGGAGCACCCTCGTGCAGGCGGTGCAGGCACAGGTAGTTCGACCGGCCCTTGAGCATGGCGAACTGCGGCCGGCGGCGCAGCTGCGGATGCAGCGCGTCCACCGTCCGGGGCAGGTCACGCTCGACGAGCTGCCGCTGGAGGGCGAGGGTCGCGGTGGCCACGACCACGCGCTCGCCGTGGGCGAGGGCCGGCACCAGGTAGCCGAGGGACTTGCCGGTGCCGGTACCCGCCTGGATGAGCCGGTGGGAGTTGTCGTCGATCGCTTCGGCGACCGCTTCGGCCATGGCCACCTGGCCGGGGCGCTCCGTGCCGCCGACGGCGGAGACGGCGGCGTGCAGCAGGTCGGGGAGGGAGGGCTTCGTCATAGCACTGCCAACCCTACGGGGCCCCGCTGACAGCGGGCGCACACCGACGGGGATTCATGGCCGGTGGAGGGGGTTGGGCACGGTGCCGTACTGCACGGCGTGCGGGCGGTCGGGGCGGTCGCGGTAGCCGTCCTCGTACAGCCGGTTCCTGTTCAGACACAGCCTCGCGATGCGCTCGCCGAGCAGGTCGAAGAGCTCGTAGCGGTCCTTGAGCTCCGGGAAGCGGGCCTGGTGACGCAGGATCTCGGCCCGGGCGAGCGACCAGAAATCGCCCTCCGCGACGCCGAGGCGGTCCTCGCACAGGGCCGACAGGTAGCGGAAGACTCCGATGAAGAGCCCGGAATGGATGAACTGCGGCAGGAAGTCGGCGGGCTCGGTGAGCAGGACGGCGCGGACCTCGTCGGGCAGGGAGGCCAGCTCGGGCAGCGGCTCGTCACTGATGTTGATGTCGTCCACGAAGTCCTTGATCGCGAGCCGGACCGGTACGTCGTGCTCGTCGAAGATCACGACGGCGTTCTCGCCGTGTGGGGAGAAGACGGTGCCGTAGCGGTAGAGGAAGTGGAGCAGCGGGGGCAGGACGGCGGCGAAGAGCCGCTGCAGCCAGACGGCGGGGGTCAGGCCGGAGCGGGCGACGAGCTCGGCGGTGAAGGACCGTCCGCGGGGGTCGGTGTGGAGCAGTGAGGCGAGCGTGCGGGCGCGTTCCCCCGGCGCGAGAAGGCCGGTGAGGGGTTCGCGCCAGATCGCGCCGAGGAGCTCCTTGTACTGGTACGGGACCTCGGGGAGCCGGTCGTACACGGGGTGGCGGACGGTGACGGAGGCGACCTCGCCGAGCAGGATCACCTGGCACTCGTCCCGCAGGAAGGGATCGGCGTCGCGGAGGGAGTGGATCCAGGCGGTGACGGCGGGGGCCGCGAGGGCGAGGTCGGAGGGCAGTCCGCGCCAGACCATGGTGTTGAAGACGGAGAGCGGGAGCTTGACGCTGTGCCGGTCGGGACGGCTGAGGTTGAGGAAGGTACGGATCGACTGCTGGGGCAGGCGGACGTCCGGATCGGCGGGGAGCGGGACGAGGTCGCCGGAGGCGAGCGCCGGGGCGAAGAGGGGGACGACGACCTCGTCCCACTGCCAGGGGTGCACGGGGAAGTAGAGGTAGCGCAGCGGATCGAGGCCGCGGTCGCGGAGGGTCTGGTCGAAGGCCGCGCGGGTGACGGGGTCGAGCTCGGCGGAGTAGAGGCGGGCGGGATCCTCCAGGCCTGAGGTGCCCCGGTAGGCGGCGAGCGAGGTGTGGGCGGCGAGCCAGGGCAGCCGCTGGCGGTTGCGGGCTTCGGGGGCCCAGGCGGCGGTGTCGGAGGCGGACAGTCCGATGCGGCCCTTGTTGAGGACGAGCCAGGGGTGGCCGGTCTGGTGGCCTTCGAGGGCCGCGTAGTCGAGGTCGGCGAGGACGTCGGCGGTGAGGGCGGTGTGGTCGATCCGCGCGTCGGCGGCCAGGGTGGCGCTGAGCTCGCGAACGAGGTGCCCGAGGGTGGCTCCGTCGAGTCCGAGCAGGGTGCGGGCGCGGACGAGGAAGGCGTACGGGTCCCCGAAGGAGGCCGGGGCGGCCGGTGCGGGTGGGGGCGGTGTGAGGGTGATGGTGTCCGGCGTGACGTGCCAGCTGCCGTAGGAGCGGCGGCGGGCCCGGAAGCCCAGGCTACTGCCGTCGTCGAGGGTCAGGGTCCAGGCGTCGCCGGCGGCGGCCGGGGCGGGGACCGGGCGGATGATCTCCTCGTAGGCGAATTCGGCGAGCATCTTGGCGAGGAGCCGGCGCGCGGCGAATTCCCAGGTCGGGAGCGTGAGTTCGGGCGGCGTGCAGGGGTGCTGGGGCGACGGCGGCAGGACCGGCTCCGTCGGGTCGGCGGCTGCTGGGAAGTTCGGCACGAGACTCCTCGAAGATCGGGAACTTTGCTGTGCGACGCAGAGTTTTCGAAGGGAGAGGTGCGAAGCGACGACGACGGTCGGGGCGTAAGGGGCGGCGATCAGAGGAGATTGCGCAGCGCCCGCTCCCGGACCATCAGGGCGGCGCGCTTCTCGGGAAGGTCGATTTCCGCATGGCAGCGGAAGCCTGAGCTGAGGAAGGCCGATACGGAGGGGGTGTTGCGGATGTCCGGTTCCGCGACGACGCGTGTGCAGCGGGGGCGGTTGCCGAGGACCAGGTCGGCGACGGCGCGGAGCAGGGCCGTGCCCAGCCCGCGGCCGCGGTTCGTGCCGTCTCCGATGAGCAGGTGGATACCCGTGTCGTGGGGGCGCGCCCGGTAGTGGCGGGAGAGCGGGTCGAGGTCGGCCCGGTAGATCTCCCAGTAGCTCATCGGCGTCCCGTCGAGGAGGCCGAGGCAGGGGATGCTCCGGCCGTCACCGTCGAGCTGGGACCGCAGGTGGGCTGCGGTGACGGCGGCGGGGCCGGCGAGCTCCCAGTAGGCGGCAACCTCGGGGTCGTTCATCCAGCCGGTGAGGAGTTCCAGGTCTCGGCCCGGCCGTACGGGTTCGAGGCGGAAGGCTCCGGCCCGGGTGGTGACGCTGCCCCAGGTGGCCGGCGAATCGAGCAGGTCGGCCTCGGCGAGCAGGGGCAGCAGGTCGGCGTTGAGGCGTGGTGCGGCGGTGTGCCGGACGACGCCGAGGGCGTCGAAGGCGTCATGGGCGTCGAGACCGGGTGCGGCGGTATCGACGGCGGTGTCCGTGAGGCGCATCGGGGGCTCTCCTCCGCGTCGGGCGCCGACGCGTCAATCGTGAAGGGGGTTGGTGATGGTGACGTAGACGGACTGGGTGTCGACGGGGCCGACGAGCTCGTCGAGGCCGCCCAGCCGGGTGAGCAGGTTCGCTTTGCAGCGCAGGGTGGGCGAGTCGAGCAGGCGGGTGGGGAGCGGGCCGAGGCCCGCGGCCTTGGCGAGGAAGCGTCGGAAGGCGGCAAGGAGGACGCGTTCGTCGGCGAGGCGCTGGGACCCGAAGGCACCGATCAGGCCGAGCACGTTGTTGACGCCGAGGTAGTAGGCGAAGCGTTCGTCGGTGACGGAGTCGGAGACGAAGGTGTCGCTGCGGCCGCCGATTCCGGGGAGCCGCTGCTCCAGTTCGGCGCGGCGGGATTCGCGGAAGTAGTAGCCCTGGTTGTCGCGGTAGCGGCCGCCGGTCGGCCACCCGGCCGGGTCGAGGAGGACCAGGGTGTTCTGCTGGTGCGCTTCGAGGGCGATGCCGGCGAGGGCGTCGAAGGCGAGGACCGGCAGGACCACGTGGTCGAGGTAGCGCAGGAACCACTCGGCGGCGACGGCCGAGGTGCTGTGTCCGGTGGCGGAGGCGAGGCCGGAGACGATCTCGGCAAGACGGGAGCTCATGGTGGTCCGGCCGGGCCACGGGCGGGGAGAGGTGAGCGCGGCGATGCAGACGGCGTCGTCGCCCGAGCGGAAGGGGTTGTGACGGAGCAGGGCGTCGAGGCCGGGAACGGGGGTGCCGTCCGGGGCGTCCACGGCTACCCAGGCCGGGTCGCGGACGATGTCGAATCCGGGGTGGGCTGCCTGCCACTGCTCGGTGAGGCCGGTGCGGAGCAGCCGGTGGACCTCGACGCCGCGGTGGAGTTCCTTGCGGAGGTTCTCACGGCGGGAGTTGGTGATGCGCAGGCCCAGCGAGAGCTTGAGCATCGCGGGGGCGCCCGGCCGGTGGACGGTGCGGACGGAGGAGGTCGGGTACCAGGCCTCGCCGTGCGGGCCCAGGTCGTGCAGGAGTCCGGCGTCGCGGAGGGCGGCGACGGAAGGTCGGTGGAGGAGGTCGCGGGCCTGCCAGGGGTGCAGGGGAAGGGGGGTGGTGCCGACGGGCAGCGGAAGTCCGGGGGCGAGCCGGCCGAGCAGTTGTGGTGCGGTGACGGGGCGGCCGCGCTCGGTCCAGGCGGATTCGGTGGCGAGCACGGACGGCGCGACCGCGAACCAGTGCAGGGGGAAGGAGCCGTGGAGTTCGGGTGAGTAGCGACGGACCTCGGTCTCGGAGAGTCCTTCGCGGCTCTTCGGGTCGGGCTGGAGGGGGTGGCCGAGGAGGAGTGACTGTTCGGCGGTGAGGAAGCGGTCCGCGCAGGCGGGGGCCGGGGCGGTGGGGCGCTCGCGCCGGTCGGCGATGAACTCGGTGGTACGGCGCACCGAGTCGGCGACCCGGCCGACGAGGTCGGCGCTGCCGCGGCCGTCGCTCGCACCCTCGCGGGCGATGAGCGCGGCAAGGGTGACGGCGTCCAGGCACGGCGCGGTGGCGGCGGTGCCTTCGAAGCGGGCCGGGCCGAAGCGGTGCCAGCCGGTGTGGGACCAGTGGCGGACAGCGACCAGCACGGCGGTGCCGGATGCGGGAAGGGGGATGCGCAGCGGGCTCCCCGTGGGGCCGTCGGGCCGGTGGAGTCCGGATTCGCGGACCCAGCACCGGAGCAGGTTCTCGACGGCCGCGGCCTCGGCGGCGAGGGCCGGGTCGGGGTGGTCCAGGGGGTCGGGTCCGGCGATCGGCTCCGGTCGGATGAAGCCCGGCCAGCCGGTGCGGGCTCTGGGCGTGCCGTCTTTCTGACGGGGCACGGTGGCGGTCGCCCCGGCGCAGGCTGCGGAGGGCTGCGGGGACGGCTCGCCGGGGGTGGCCTCTTGCGGCAGGGGGTGCTCGGCCGTGCTCCCGTCGGTATGGGCGCCGGCGGCGGAGCGGTGCCCGGGGGTCTGGTCGGCCGAGGGTGCCTGCGGTTCGGCCTCGCCGGGCGCCGGGTCGGCGGCCTGTGCGTGCTCCGCGCTACGGGGCGTGGTGTCGGCGGGCGATGCCGGTGCGCCGGTGGCCGGTGCGGGCATCGGGGGCAGCTGCGGCCGGGCACGGTCCGGTACGGGTTCGGCGGCCGCCGTGGGTGCGGGCTCGGGCACCGGCGACGGCCGGGCCGGGGCGGCGGCTTCGGTCTCGGGGCGCGGGTCCGCCGTGCGGGCCGGGTCGGGCAGGGGCTGCGGGTGGTCCGGCCCTTCCGGGGCGGCTGCGGGCAGGGAGGTGGCGGGAGCCGGGTTGTCCGGGAGGGGGTTGGGGCGGAGCGGTGCGGCCGGGGTGACGGGGGTGGTCGGGGTGGACTGGTGCGGGTCTGGCATCGCGGGTCCTCGGGGTGCGGGTCAGCGGGTCCGGCGGGCGGCGGCCGGGATGGCGTCGGCCAGGCGGTCGAGGACCGCCGCGGCCTGCTCGTCGGTCAGGGTCAGCGGTGGGAGCAGGCGGACCACGGCGCCGTGGCGGCCGCCGAGTTCGACGATCAGACCGCGTTCCAGGCACTCCTGGCGGACGGCCGCGGCGAGGGCCGGTGCTGCGGCCCCGGTGTCGGGGTCGACGAGTTCGAGGCCGATCATGAGGCCGCGGCCCCGGACGTCCCCGATGCAGGGGTGGCCGGAGGCCAGCCCGCGCAGGGCCGCCAGCATCCGATCGCCGAGCACGGCGGCGCGTTCCGCGAGCCGGTTCTCGCGGACGAAGGCGAGCGTGGCGGTACCGGCAGCCATGGCGAGCTGGTTGCCGCGGAAGGTGCCGGCGTGGGCACCGGGGGTCCATACGTCCAGGGCCGACCGGTACACGATCACCGCGAGGGGCAGGCTGCCGCCGATCGCCTTGGACAGCACCATCACGTCGGGCACCACCCCGGCGTGGTCGACGCCCCAGAAGGCTCCGGTCCGGCCGACTCCCGTCTGGACCTCGTCGGCGATGAGGGGGATCCCCCTGGCCGCGGTGATCTCGCGCATGCGGCGCAGCCAGCCGTCCGGGGCGGGGTTGACCCCGCCCTCGCCCTGCACCGGTTCGACGATCAGACCGGCCGGCAGGGGGACACCTCCCTTGGGGTCGTCGAGGAGGTTCTCCGTCCAGCGGGAGGCGAGTTCGGCTCCCTCGGCGCCCCCGACGCCGAACGGGCAGCGGAAGTCCTGCGGGTAGGGAAGCCGTGTCACCCGGACCTCGGGAGCACCTCCCGAGGCGTCCAGGGCGCCGGCGCTCATGCCGTGGTAGGCCCCGGTGAAGGCGAGCAGTCCGGATCGCCCGGTCGCGGTGCGGACCAGTTTGAGGGCGGCTTCCACGGCGTCCGTGCCGGCGGGCCCGCAGAACTGGATGCGCGCGTCGGCGGCCAGCGCCGGCGGCAGGTTGGCGAACAGCTCCGTGGTGAAGGCGTCCTTGACCGGTGTCGCGAGGTCCAGCACGTGGAGGGGCGCCCCCGAGTCCAGGACACCGCGGACGGCCTCCAGCACCACCGGGTGGTTGTGTCCGAGCGCGAGGGTGCCGGCGCCGGAGAGGCAGTCGAGGTAGCGGCGGCCGTCGGCGCCCTCGATGGTCAGCCCGCGGGCCCGCACCGGGACGATGGGCAGGGAGCGGGCGTAGGTCCGGGCGGCGGACTCCCGCTGCGCCTGCCTGCGCAGGATGCCGTCGTGACCTGCTGCGCGGCTGCCCTGCGGCGGCACTTGGGGCTTCGCTTGCGGCGGGGTCTGTGTCGCGGCCGCCGCCCCGACCGGCTCGCTGAAAGCCACGAGTGTCGCTCCTCCCGCACCGACTGCGCTTACGGATTGCCCTTCGAACACCAACGCTCCCCCATCCCCCGTACGTACCAACGACGGTGACGGCGGCGGATCACGGGTGGACGCAAGATCCTTGTCAAGAAGTGAGCATCAGGAACCATTGACCCGGGCTAGGTCGTCCAAGGCGGCAGCGGCATAGTGGGGGGCTCCACTCCACGCCTCGAACCTCCAGGGGGACGAACGACATGCGACCGAACCGACCGGTCACCGCGACGCTGTGCGCGGCCGCCCTCGTGCTGACCGCCGCTGCCTGCGGCCCCGGCGACGGGGAGGCCGGCGCCGACGCCAAGCCGACCGTGGCGGCGAGCCTGCCGAACACGGACGGGATCAAGATCCCGGACCAGCTCAAGGAGAAGCTCAAGGAACGCGGCATCGACGTGGAGAAGTGGAAGGGGGGTGAGTGGAAGAACTGGAAGCAGGAGGACTGGCTCCGCGAGGCGGGCGACTACATAAACCCGATCATCGAGGACCTCTGGGACCCGGACCGCATGCGCGACGCCGAGCAGCCGCAGCGTCCGTCCGTCGACCCGGACGCGGGCAAGGACCAGGGCGTCACCGACCCGACCCCGGCGCCCGTGGCGGCCAAGCAAGCCAACGCGCCCTACCACCGGAGCGTTCCGGAGTCCGGCAAGGTCTTCTTCGACGGTCCCGAGGGCTCGATGGTCTGCTCGGCGACCGTGGTCAAGGACCCCGCGCACCCCGGCAAGTCCAACCTGGTCTGGACCGCGGGCCACTGCGTGCACGCGGGCAAGGCCGGCGGCTGGTACCGCAACATCGCCTTCGTCCCCTCCTACAACAACGCGGGCAAGCCGTCGGCGCAGCTCAAGGGCGCGCCCCGCGAGCAGGTTGCCCCGTTCGGCGTGTGGTGGAGCGACTGGGCGCAGACCTCCGACCAGTGGATCGCGACCGGCGGTCCGACCGGCGGCGCGGGTGCTCCGTACGACTTCGCCGTGCTGCACGTGACGCCCGAGAAGGGCAGCGGCAAGTCCCTTGAAGAGACGGTCGGTTCGGCACTCCCGGTGGAGTTCAACGCGCCCGCCGTGCCGAAGGTCGCGAGCCTCACGGCGACGGGTTACCCGGCGGCGGCCCCGTTCGACGGCCAGAAGGCCTTCCAGTGCACGGACCGGCCGGGACGGCTGACCCTGAAGGCGAACGAGCCGGTGATGTACCGCATCGGCTGCACCATGACCGGCGGCGCCTCCGGCGGCGGCTGGGTCGCGACGGGCGCCAACGGCAAGCCGGCGCTGGTGTCGAACACCTCGATCGGCCCGGCCAAGGCGGGCTGGCTGGCCGGACCTCGGCTCGGCCCGGAGGCGAAGGGCATCTTCGACGCCGTCAGCGGCAAGTTCAAGTAGCCCACGCCCCGGACTCCCGAACCCCGGCTCCCCGGATCTCCGGATCTCCGGATCTCCGGATCTCCGGATCTCTGGATCTCTGGATCTCTGGATCTCTGGGGAGCGAACGACTGAGGGCCCCCTGCGTACCGCAGGGGGCCCTCACCCGTCGGACCGGCATGGCCCTCAGGCCGTCACCGGCAGGTGGCCGGCGCGCCGGTCCGGCTACTGCTTCGCCAGCGCGTACGGCGCCAGGTCCGCCGCCAGCTCCTGGTGGACGCGTGCCTTGAGCAGGGTGCCCTCCGCGGTGTGCTCCTCGGAGATCACCTCGCCCTCGGCGTGTGCCTTGGCGACCAGCGAGCCGCGCGTGTACGGCACCAGGGCCTCCACCTCGACCTCGGGCCGCGGCAGCTCGGAGTCGATGAGCGCGAGGAGTTCCTCGATGCCCATGCCCGTCCGCGCCGAGACGGCGATCGAGTGCCGCTCGATCCGCAGCAGCCGCTGCAGGACGAGCGGGTCCGCGGCGTCGGCCTTGTTGATCACCACGATCTCGGGCACGTTCACCGCACCGACCTCGCGGATCACCTCGCGCACCGCCGCCAGCTGCTCCTCCGGCGCCGGGTGCGAACCGTCGACAATGTGCAGGATCAGGTCGGAGTCGCCGACCTCCTCCATCGTGGAGCGGAACGCCTCGACGAGGTGGTGGGGCAGGTGCCGGACGAATCCGACCGTGTCGGCCAGGGTGTAGACCCGGCCGCTCGGCGTTTCGGCCCGGCGCACGGTCGGGTCGAGGGTGGCGAACAGTGCATTCTCCACCAGCACGCCCGCGCCCGTGAGGCGGTTGAGCAGCGAGGACTTGCCCGCGTTGGTGTAACCGGCGATGGCGACCGAGGGCACCTTGTTGCGGCGCCGTTCCTGCCGCTTGATGTCGCGGCCGGTCTTCATCTCCGCGATCTCCCGGCGCATCTTCGCCATCTTCTCGCGGATCCGTCGCCGGTCGGTCTCGATCTTGGTCTCACCGGGGCCTCGGGTGGCCATGCCGCCACCGCCGCCGCCACCCATCTGCCGGGACAGCGACTGACCCCAGCCGCGCAGTCGCGGCAGCATGTACTGCATCTGCGCGAGCGCGACCTGCGCCTTGCCCTCTCGGGACTTGGCGTGCTGGGCGAAGATGTCGAGGATCAGGGCGGTCCGGTCGACCACCTTGACCTTGACGACGTCTTCGAGGGCGATGAGCTGACCGGGGCTGAGCTCACCGTCGCAGACGACGGTGTCGGCGCCGCTCTCCATGACGATGTCACGCAGCTCGCGGGCCTTGCCGGAACCGATGAAGGTGGCCGGGTCGGGCTTGTCGCGGCGCTGGATCACACCGTCCAGTACGAGAGCACCCGCCGTCTCGGCGAGGGCGGCGAGCTCCGCGAGGGAGTTGTCCGCGTCCTGCACCGTGCCGGAGGTCCAGACACCGACGAGCACGACGCGCTCCAGACGGAGCTGTCGGTACTCGACCTCGGTGACGTCTTCGAGCTCGGTGGAGAGGCCGGCCACGCGGCGCAGGGCCGCGCGCTCGGAGCGGTCGAACTGGTCGCCGTCCCGCTCTCCGTCGATCTCGTGGCTCCAGGCGACGTCCTCTTCCATCAGGGCATCGGCCCGAAGGCTCTCGGTGAAGCTCTGCGAGTCACGCACGTCCCGTGCGTCCTGCGCGTCCTGGGAAGGGGAAGAAGAGGAGGTCATTGGATCCTTACGTCGATTCGAATAGCAGTGTCACGCCTGGCGGGGACACGGTAGCTGTCACGTCCAACGTGTCACACCGCCCGGGGATTCCCCGAACGGACCCGTCGATGGTGACATGCCCGTTCCTCGGCGGTCACACCCTTTTCCCGCCGGGCACGGCCCTGCCCGGGGCCGCCTTGCCCGGCGCGGCCCTGTCCGCCGCCGCCGGGGCGCTCCACTCCGGGTGTCCCGGCATCGGCGGGGTCTTCGTCCCGTACAGCCACGGCTCCAGGAAGGCCTCCAGGTCGCGGCCCGCCTCCTGGGAGGCCAGGCGCACGAAGTCCGCCGTGCCCGCGATCCCGTCCCGGTACTGCGTGACCCAGCGCCGTTCGATCCGCTCGAAGGCCGGGGCGCCGATCTCCTGCCGCAGCGCGTACAGGATCAGCGCGGCGCCGTCGTAGACCACCGGCCGGAACAGCCCGATCTTCTCGCCGGGCGCGGCCGCCTTCGGAGCCGCCGGGGGGCCGCCCGCCGCCCGCCACTGGTCGGAGCGCTGGTACGCCTCGCGCATGCGCCGCTCCAGGGAGTACTTGCCGAGCCCGTCGGCGTACAGGGCCTCGTACCAGGTGGCGTGTCCCTCGTTGAGCCACAGGTCGGACCAGGTGCGCGGGCTGACGCTGTCGCCGAACCACTGGTGGGCGAGCTCGTGGACCATCACCGCCTCGACGTACCACTCGGGGTAGCCCTCGCCGGAGAACAGGCTGCTCTCGAAGAGCGAGAGGGTCTGCGTCTCCAGCTCGAAGCCGGTCGTGGCCCGCGCGATCAGCACTCCGTAGTTCTCGAAGGGGTAGCGGCCGACGCGCTCCTCCATCCACTCGATGTGGCCGGCGGTCTTCTTCAGCCAGGGGTCGAGCCGCTGCCGGTCGGCGGCGGGCACCACGTCGCGCAGCGGAAGCCCGTGCGGTCCCGTCCCGTGCACGACGGCGGAGCGGCCCACGGACACCTGGGCCAGCTCGGTGGCCATCGGGTGCCGGGTCCGGTACGTCCACGTCGTGGAGGGGCCCGTACGCCGGGCAGGGGCCGCCTGGAGCCCGTTGGCGACGGCCGTGAGCCCGGCGGGGGCGGTGATCCGGAAGGTGAAGACGGCCTTGTCGGCGGGGTGGTCGTTGCAGGGGAACACGCGGTGGGCGGCGTCGGCCTGGTTGGCCATGGCCAGACCGTCCTCGGTGGGCACCCAGCCGCCGTCCCCGCGGCCGCGCGGGTCGCTGGTGTGCCGGACCGTGATGCGCAGCGCGCCGCCTTCCGCCACCGCGCGCGGCGGGGTCAGTACGAGGTCTTCCCCCACGCTCTCGAACCGTGCGGGCTCCCCGTTGACCTCGGCGGACGCCACCTTGCCGTGGGTGAAGTCCAGGTTGATGCGCTCCAGCGGCTCCAGCGCCCGGGCGTCGATGACGGTGACCGCGTCGAGCGGGGTCAGGTTGTCCTTGTAGGTGAAGGACAGGTCGTACGCGAGCACGTCGTAGCCGGGGTTGCCGAGCTCGGGGAAGAGCCGGTCGCCGATGCCCAGGGGCTTCGGCGGGGGCAGTACCGCGGCGACGAGGGTGAGGGAGGCCGCGGCGAGCAGGGCGGCGCGCAGGCGGGGGGAGGAAAGCTGCATCCACCACCGCTTACCAGCGTCCGCCGCGGCGCCGCGTGCGGCGCGCGTCGGGTCCACCCGAACGGGACCTTCCGGCGCCGTACGGGCCTAGGGGGTGTCCGGCCCGAGCGGTGAGGCACCCCCTACGCGCGGCTGACGTCGTAGACGCCCGGCACGTCCCGCATGGCGCGCATCAGCGCGGGGAGCCCGGCCGCGTCGGGCAGCTGGAGGGTGTAGGTGTGCCGGACCCGCCCCTCGACCGGGGGTTCGACGGTGGCGGAGACCACCTCGACGCCCTCGCGGGCGATGGCCTCGGTCAGGTCGGCCAGCAGGTGCGGGCGGCCGAACGATTCAGCGAGCAGGGTCACCCGGCAGTCCGCCGTGGCCCGCCAGTGCACGGCGACGGAGGTGCGGCCCACGGCGCGCATCTGCGCCACGGCCGCGCACTGGATGCGGTGCACGGTGACCGCGCCGCCGCGTACCAGGAAGCCGGCGACGGCGTCCGGCGGGACCGGGGTGCAGCACCCGGCCAGCCGGACGGTGGCGTCGGGCAGGTCGGCCACGGCGTTGGCCCCGCCGCCCCGGACTCCGACGACCGACAGCGGCGCCCGCGCGGCCGTCGTGGTGGCCATGGCGCGGTCCGGATGGGACTCCAGCCACCTGCTGATGGCGATGCGGGCGGCGGGCGTCCGGGCGTGGTCCAGCCACTCGGCGGAGGGGCCGGAGGAGGCGTCCTGCGCGAGCAGGAGCTGGACTGTGTCCCCGTCGGACAGCGACGAGGACAGGGAGGTGAGGCGCCCGTTCACGCGGGCGCCGATACAGCCGTGGGCCGCCTCGCCGTGCTGCGCGTAGGCGGCGTCGATACAGCTGGCCCCGGCCGGGAGGCCCAGCGTGCCCCCGTCGGCCCGGAACACGGTGATCTCCCGGTCCTGCGCCAGCTCGGCGCGGAGCACGGTCCAGAAGGTGTCGGGGTCGGGGGCGGACTGCTGCCAGTCGAGCAGCCTGGACAGCCAGCCGGGCCGGGTGGGGTCCACCCGCTCCTCGTCCGGGTCGGGGGCGGCGTCCGGTGTGGCGGTGGCGTACGGGTTGCCGAGCGCCACCACGCCGGCCTCGGCGACGCGGTGCATCTGCCGGGTGCGCACGATGACCTCGGCCACGTAACCCTCGGGAGTGGCCACGGCGGTGTGGAGGGACTGGTAGAGGTTGAACTTCGGGGTGGCGATGAAGTCCTTGAACTCCGAGACGACCGGGGTGAAGCAGGTGTGCAGCTCCCCCAGGACGGCGTAGCAGTCGGCGTTCTCGCCGACGAGCACGAGGATGCGGCCGAAGTCGGAGCCGCGCAGCTCGCCCCGCGAGCGGGCGATCCGGTGCACGGAGACGAAGTGCCGCGGCCGGACCTGCACTTCGGCGCCGATGCCCGCCTCTCGCAGGACGGTGCGCACCGAGTCGGCGATGCCGGGCAGCGGGTCGCGTTCGCCGGCGTGGGCCGCGATGAGGGCGCGTGTGCCCTCGTACTCCTCGGGGTGCAGGATCGCGAAGACGAGGTCTTCCAGTTCGGTCTTGAGGGCCTGTACGCCGAGCCGTTCGGCCAGCGGGATCAGGACGTCGCGGGTGACCTTGGCGATGCGGGCCTGTTTCTCGGGACGCATCACGCCCAGGGTGCGCATGTTGTGCAGCCGGTCGGCGAGTTTGATGGACATCACGCGGACGTCGTTGCCGGTGGCGACCAGCATCTTGCGGAAGGTCTCCGGTTCGGCGGCGGCGCCGTAGTCGATCTTCTCGACCTTGGTGACGCCGTCGACGATGAAGCAGACCTCGTCGCCGAACTCGGCGCGGACCTGATCGAGGGTCACGTCCGTGTCCTCGACGGTGTCGTGGAGCAGAGAGGCCGTCAAGGTGGTGGTTTCGGCGCCCAGTTCGGCGAGGATCAGGGTTACGGCGAGCGGATGTGTGATGTACGGCTCACCACTTTTTCGCATCTGGCCGCGGTGGGAGCTCTCCGCGAGGAGGTAAGCGCGTCGCAGAATGGACATATCGGCGTCCGGATGATGGGCGCGGTGGGCCTCTGCGACGTGGCCGATCGCGTCCGGGAGCCGGTCCCGGGACGTCGGCCCGAGCAGTGCAGCGCGCCCGAGCCGGCGCAGATCGAGCCTGCTCCGGCCCCGTCTGCGGAGCTCAGGGCGCGCTTCGGGGTGTGCTTCGGGGTTCGTGGCCTCTGCACTCATGGGCACCTCCGGCGGCTTCGACCGGCGGTGGTGGGCATGGGGTGAGCCCTCAGGGCCGGTGCCTGATGTTACCGACCCCACCACGTGGCGCAGTCCACCTCTCGCACAGCGTGAAACGGATCACCCATTAGAGGGAAGCTTCAGGAGAAAGCCGTTTCGGTGAGCCAGGCTTCGTCGAACTCACCGGCGGCCACGATGACGGCCGGTCCGGTCATGTCGATCTGCCCGTCGGGGTGTTCGGTGATGACGAGCGTTCCGCCGGGGAGGTCGACGGTGTACGTGGCCGGTTCGCCGGTGGCGGCGGGGTCCGCGCCGTCGCGGCGGATGGCGGCCACGGCTACGGCGCAGGCGCCGGTGCCGCAGGAGCGGGTCTCGCCGGAGCCGCGCTCGTGGACGCGCATGGCGACGTGCCGGGGGCCGCGGTCGACGACGAACTCGACATTGACACCCGTCGGGTAGGCGGACGCCGGGCTGAACGGCGGGGCGGTGAACAGGTTCCCTGCGTCGTCGAGGCTTTCGACGAACGCGACCGCGTGCGGGTTCCCCATGTTCACGTTGCGGGCGGGCCAGCTGCGCGGTCCGACGCTGACGGTGACCTCGCCCTCGGGGAACGCGGCACGGCCCATGGAGACGGTGACGTCGCCCCCCTTGTCGAGGTGCACGCGCTTGATGCCGCCGCGGGTGGCGACGGCGAGGTCCCCCGGCTCGACGTGGCCGGCGTACTGGAGGTAGCGGGCGAAGACGCGCACGCCGTTGCCGCACATCTCGGCGACGGAGCCGTCGCTGTTGCGGTAGTCCATGAACCACTCCGCCTCGTCGGCCAGGTGCGCCGCCTCGGGGTGCGCGGCGGACCGGACGACGTGGAGGACCCCGTCGCCGCCGATGCCGGCGCGCCGGTCGCAGAGCTTCGCGACGGCGGACGCGGGCAGCTCGATGGCGTTGTCCGGGTCCGGAACGATCACGAAGTCGTTCTCGGTGCCGTGGCCCTTGAGGAAGGAGAGGGTGGTCTGCGTCACCCGCCCATGGTACCGAGCCCCTGCTCAGAGGCGCCGGGCGGCCCGGCGGCGATCACTCGGCAGCAGAGTCGGCCACCAGGGCGTCCGGGGCCGTCACGGGGCGTGGTGGAGGTCAGCGGTGACGGGCCCGGCGGCGGTCAGCGGAGCCGGGCGACCCGGTACACGGCGAGACCTACGACGACCAGTGCGACCACGGCGTACAGCGCGGCCATGCGCCAGTCGGGGCGGCGGCCGCTCCCCCTGGCCGGGAGGCCGGGCCAGGTGTAGCCGACCCGGCGGGCGGCCATCATCCCCCAGCCTCCGGCGCAGCAGCTGATGAGGAAGCCGAGCATGGCGACCACGGCTCCGCCGTCGCCGAACTCGAAGGCGAGGGGGAAGGCGAACATCAGCGAACCGGCGGCGGCGAGCATCACGATGGGGGCGATCTGCCAGACGCGCAGGCGGCGCTGCGGTCGCAGTTCGACCTCGAACTCGGGTCCGGCGGCCGCCTCGGCCTCGGCGGTGTCCGGGGCGTCGGGGCCGTCGGGGCTCAGCCGCGCGGGGTCGGCGGGCAGCCCGAGTCCCGCGGTCCCGTCCGTCCCGCCGAGAAGCATCGGGTCCGCTTCCCGCCGGGTGTCGTCCCGCCCGGTGTCGCGAGGGCCGGCCTCCATCGCCACGCGCCCTCCCCACTCGGACTCAGTACGCCGCCATGCATCGCAGGTGATCGCACCCGCTGGAGTTTGATGATGGCACGCCCTCAGCCCCGCTACGGGCGCCCGGGGCGTCCCGATGCCATCACGTGATCAGGCTGTAACCGCTCGTTCGACCAACGACTCGGCGAGTCCGGGGAGTTCCGCCCGGTCTGCGGCGGCCCCGCTGAGCCAGTGGACGCGCGGATCGCGGCGGAACCAGGAGTCCTGGCGGCGGGCGAACCGCTTGGTCGCCCGAACGGTCTCCGCCCTGGCCTCGTCCTCGGTGCACTCGCCGGCGAGCGCGGCCAGCACCTGCTGGTAGCCCAGTGCCCTGGAGGCGGTGATCCCGTCGCGCAGCCCGCGGGCCTCCAGCGCGCGGACCTCGTCCACCAGCCCGTCCTCCCACATCCGGTCGACGCGCAGCGCGATCCGCTCGTCGAGCTCGGGCCGGGCCACGTCGACGCCGATCTGGACGGTGTCGTAGACGGACTCGTGGCCGGGCAGGTTCGCGGTGAACGGCTTGCCGGTGATCTCGATGACCTCCAGCGCGCGGACGATGCGCCGGCCGTTGCTCGGCAGGATGGCCCGGGCGGCCTCCGGGTCGGCGGCGGCGAGGCGGGCGTGCAGGGCGCCGGGGCCGCGGAGCGTGACCTCTTCCTCCAGCCGGGCGCGGACCTCGGGGTCGGTGCCGGGGAACTCCATGACGTCCAGGGCTCCCCGGACGTACAGGCCGGATCCGCCGACGAGGACGGGGGTGCGGCCCTCGGCGAGCAGTTTGTCGATCTCCAGGCGGGCCAGCCGCTGGTACTCGGCGACGTTGGCGGTGTCGGTGACGTCCCAGATGTCGAGGAGGTGGTGCGGGACACCGCCGCGCTCCTCGGTCGTCAGCTTGGCGGTGCCGATGTCCATCCCCCGGTACAGCTGCATGGAGTCGGCGTTGACGACTTCGCCGTCGAACCGGCGGGCCAGGGCTACGCCCAGGTCGGACTTTCCGGCCGCGGTGGGACCGACGACGGCGATGACCCGCGGGGCGGGGGCTGCTTTCCTCACTGCCCCAGTCTCGCAAACGCCTGGGCATGTACCCGATCGAGCTACGTGACGGGGTGGGAGCGGGGTCGTTGCCCTGGCGAGGTTCCGGCCGGGTGTGCGCCGTGCGCACGCCGGGCGCAGGCCGGTTCGGTCACCGCGGAACTTCACTCACACGAGTAACGTTACGGGAGTAGACATGGGCGTTTTTGATCGGTTTTTTCGTCGTAAGGACGAGGCCGTGACCGAGGAGGTCGCGGCCCCGGCTCCGGCGGCGGAGTCCGGTGTGGCCGAGGAGGCCGAGCCTGCTGTTGCGGAGAGCGAGCCGGTGGAAGCCGTGGAGATTCCGAAGCAGCAGTCGGCGGAGGTGGCCGCGGACAGCGAGGCCGGCGAGGGCGCCCGTACGTAGCGAACGCCAACGGAAGGTGACCCATGGGCCTGCTGGACAATCTGAAGGCCAAGCTCGCTCCGGCGAAGGGCAAGGTCGGCGATCTCGCGCACCAGCACGAGGGCAGGATCAGCGAGGGTCTGGACAAGGTCGCCAAGGCCGTGGACTCCAAGACCAAGGGCAAGTACAGCGGCCAGATCACGAGCGGGACGGGCAAGGCGAAGGACGCCCTGGGGAAGATCGCGCACAAGGACGCCCCCGGCGGGCCGACGCCGCCGGCGGCCCCCTGACGCGGTCACGGAAGGGGCGCGGAACCAGCTCATGCCGGTTCCGCGCCCCTTCGGCGTTCCCGGGCCCGTGTGCCGCCCGCGGCGGCGCCCGGAGGCCCTTACCGGGCCTGTGGGCCGCCCGCGCGGGCGGCCCACAGGCCTGCCGGCGCTGCCGGCGCTACGACCAAGTGGCGACGAAGTACCCGACGCCGTACGGGGCGTCCTCGTACAGCAGCCGTCCGGCGAGGTCCGCGCCCTCGGCGGCGCCGGCCAGCACCTGCCAGGGGGCCCGGCCGGCGGCCTGGAGCTCGGCCGCGAGCCCGGCGTCGATCGCTGCGAGCGCTGCCGCGTCGGCGGCGCCCAGCGCGCGTGCGGCGGCGGCGTCGAAGCCGGCGGCGCGCTCGTCCAGGTAGCCGGGGGCCTTGAGGGTGCGGCAGGCGCTGCCGTCCCCGAGGACCAGCATGGCCACGCGATCGGCGGAACGGCCCAGGTCCGCGCCGAGGAGGCCGCAGCCACTCGGGGGCAGGTCCTCGGCGACGGCCACACCCGCGACGGGGGCGGCTGCCCAGCGGGCCTGCCCGAGCAGCCAGCCGGCCACCGCGAGGGAAGCCGGGAGGGTGGCTCCGGTGGCGTGGCCGCTCGGCGGTTCGCCCAGGTCGGGGCCCAGGGTGACGGTCAGGTCCACGCCGAAGCCGGCGAAGCTGCCGGGGGTGCCCTGGTCGTATCCGCCGCCCTCGGCGGCGGCTGCGACCACGACCAGCAGATCGGGCCGGGAGGCGGCGAGCACCGCGAGCGCGTCGGAGCAGGCGGTGCGGGCGTCGCCGAGTTCGGCGGCGGCGCCCGCGGCGACCTCCGGCACGAGCAGCGGCGGGGCGGGGCAGACGGCGGCGGCTACGAGCATGATCCGCAGCCTAGCCGGACCGCCGCCCCGCAGCCGCAGGAGGCGGCGGCGGGCGCGAGGCAGGGGCGGCGGCGCGAGGCAGGAGGCGGGCGCAGCCTCAGGAGGAGGCGGGCACCGAGCAGCCGGAGGCGACGGCCGGCAGGGGTGCCGGAACGCCCAGCGTCGGGATGCCCAGCATGACGCCCGCAGGCTCGGCCGGGGCGGCGTTGCGCTTCTCCCAGGCGTCGCCGGCGCGGGTGCGGCGCACGGTCAGGGTCGGACCCTCGGCCAGCAGGTGGTGCGGGGCGGCGTAGGTGATGTCCACGGTGACCACGTCGCCCGGGCGGACCTCCGCCTCCGGCTTCGTGAAGTGGACCAGGCGGTTGTCGGGGGCGCGGCCGGACAGGCGGTGCGTGGCGCCGTCCTTGCGGCCCTCGCCCTCCGCGACCATGACCTCCAGCGTGCGGCCGACCTGCTTCTTGTTCTCGTCCCAGGAGATCTCCTCCTGGAGGGCGACCAGGCGCATGTACCGCTCCTGCACGACCTCCTTGGGGATCTGCCCGTCCATGTCGGCAGCCGGGGTGCCGGGCCGCTTGGAGTACTGGAAGGTGAAGGCGTTCGCGAAGCGGGCCTCGCGCACCGCGTGCATCGTCTGCTGGAAGTCCTCCTCCGTCTCACCGGGGAAGCCCACGATGATGTCGGTGGAGATCGCGGCGTGCGGGATCGCGGCACGGACCTTCTCGATGATGCCCAGGAAGCGCTCCTGGCGGTACGAGCGGCGCATCGCCTTCAGGATCGGGTCCGAGCCGGACTGCATCGGCATGTGCAGCTGCGGCATCACGTTCGGGGTCTCGGCCATGGCCGCGATCACGTCGTCCGTGAAGTCGCGCGGGTGCGGGGAGGTGAAGCGGACCCGCTCCAGGCCCTCGATCTCGCCGCAGGCGCGCAGCAGCTTGCTGAAGGCCTCGCGGTCGCCCAGGTCGGAGCCGTACGCGTTCACGTTCTGGCCGAGCAGGGTGATCTCCGAGACGCCCTCGGCGACCAGGGCCTCGACCTCGGCGAGGATGTCGCCGGGCCGGCGGTCCTCCTCCTTGCCGCGCAGCGCCGGGACGATGCAGAAGGTGCAGGTGTTGTTGCAGCCGACGGAGATCGAGACCCATGCGGCGTACGCGGATTCGCGGCGGGTCGGGAGCGTGGAGGGGAAGGCCTCCAGCGACTCGGCGATCTCGACCTGCGCCTCCTCCTGGATGCGGGCGCGCTCCAGCAGCACGGGGAGCTTGCCGATGTTGTGCGTACCGAAGACGACGTCGACCCAGGGGGCCTTCTTGACGATCGTGTCGCGGTCCTTCTGGGCGAGGCAGCCGCCGACGGCGATCTGCATGCCGGGGCGCTTCGTCTTCATCGGGGCGAGCCGGCCGAGGTTGCCGTACAGCTTGTTGTCGGCGTTCTCGCGGACCGCGCAGGTGTTGAAGACCACGACGTCGGCGTCGCCGTCGGAGCCCTCGGGCGCGCGGACGTAGCCGGCGTCCTCCAGCAGACCGGAGAGCCGCTCCGAGTCGTGCACGTTCATCTGGCACCCGTAGGTGCGCACCTCGTAGCTTCGCTTCTCGTCCACTGCCTGGCTCCGGTCGCTGCTGGTCATGCAACAAGGGTAGGCGGTGGACGGGAGCCCTCCGGTCGCCGTGCGCCCGGTCACCGGGCGGGAGCCGGCCGAACCGGACGAGCCGCAGGTCAGGGGCGTCGGCGGCGGTCGGGGGCGGGGTCCGCGGTCGGCCCGCGCCGTGACAGGACGGCGGCCGGGTGGCAGGATCGCGCCCATGCCTCTCGTACCGCCCCGGATCAGCAGGCGCCACGCCCTGCGGGTCCTGGTGGCCGTACTCGCCGTGCTCGGCGTCCTCACGTGGTGGCTGAAGCCCTTCGGGGAGTCGCGGCCGGAGGGCGAGCTGACCTTCAGCACGGGCGCGCGGACCGGTGTCTACCACCGGTACGGACAGCTCCTGCAGCAGGCGCTCTGGCAGGACATGCCCGGGGTGGACGTCACGCTGATGACCAGCGAGGGCTCGCAGGAGAACCTGAAGCGGCTGGCCACCGGTGAGGCGGACTTCACCGTGGCCACGGCGGACGCGGTCGCCAAGTACCGGCTCGACGGGAAGCCCGGCGCGGACCTGCTGCGCGGATGCGCGCGGCTCTACGACGACTACGTGCAGCTGGTGGTGCCGGCCGGGTCCCCGGTGCAGTCGGCGCGGGACCTGCGGGGCAAGCGGGTGGCGATCGGCCAGCCCGGTTCCGGGGTGCGGCTCGTCACGGAGCGGTTGCTCACCGCGGCCGGCATCGACCCCATTCTGGACATCACGCCGGTGTCCATCGGCATCGACACCATGCCGACCGAGCTGGAGGCGGGCCGGATCGACGCCTTCTTCTGGTCGGGCGGCCTGCCGACGAACGCGGTGAAGGAGCTGTCCGAGCGCTTCGACATCCGGCTCGTGCAGCTCGGCGACCTGGTGGAGGAGCTCCAGGAGAGCGGCAGCCCGGCGCGCTACTACCGGACGGCCGTCATGCCGCAGGACGCGTACAGCCGGACGCGCAACACCAGCGCCGTGACCACCCTGGCCGTGCCGAACCTGCTGGTGACCACGGCCAAGACCGACCCCGGGCTGACCGAGCAGCTGACCCGGACGGTGATCGCCAGCCGCGACAAGGTCGGGCGCGCGGTGCACGCGGCGCAGCTGGTGGACCTGCGCACGGCGATCTACACCGATCCCCTGGAGCTCCACGAGGGAGCCGGCCGGTACTACCGGTCCGTCAAGCCCTGACGCTCACGCGGTGGGGGCGGGCGCGGACGAGGGCTCCGAGGACGCGGACGGGGGCAGCAGCATCGTCGCCGCCGCGGCCGCGCCGATCAGGCCCGCGTGGGTGCCCAGGGTCGCCGGCACCACCTGGAGCTCCTGGACGAAGGAGAGCGTGGCGTACTGCGCGAGGTGGGTGCGGATCGGGCCGAAGAGGGTGTCCCCCGCGGCGGCCACTCCGCCTCCGAGGACCGCGATGTCCGTTTCCACGAGGGTGGCGCTGGCCGCGATGGCGGCGGCCAGGGCGCGGCCGGCGCGGTCGAAGGCGGCCAGTGCGATCGGGTCCCCCTGCGCGGCGGCCGCGGCCACGCCCGCCGCCGTGGCGTCGCGCGCGGTGCCCGGGCCGTCGGCGCCGTCCGGGCCGCCGGAACCGCCCGGTCCGGAGCCCGCCGACGGGGTCCAGCCCTGCTCACGGGCCCAGCGGGCGATCGCCGTGCCGGAGGCGATCGACTCGACGCAGCCGCGGCCGCCGCAGACGCACGGCTCGCCGTCGAAGGCCACGCTGATGTGGCCGATGTGGCCCGCGTTGCCGGTGGGACCGGGGTGAAGCTGGTTGTTCAGGATCAGGCCGCCGCCGACGCCCGTGGAGACCACCATGCACAGGGCGTTCGCGTAGCCGCGGGCCGCCCCCAGCCAGTGCTCGGCCGCGGTCATCGCCACCCCGTCACCGGCCAGTACGGTCGGCAGTTCGGCCCCGCGCGCCGCGAGCTCCGCCGCGATCCGCTCCTGGACGGGGAAGTCCCGCCACGCCCCGATGTTGACCGGGCTGACCGTGCCCCGGGAGGTGTCCACCGGGCCGGCGCTGCCGATCCCGCAGCGGACCGCGGAAGACCACAGCGGTGACCCGGACAGGTCGGCGACGACCTCGGCGACCGCCGCCATGACGCCTTCGGCGTCCACTCCGCGCGGGGTGGGGCGACGGGTGGTGGCCGTCATCGTGCCGTCGGGCTGCACCAGCGCCCCGGCGATCTTCGTGCCGCCGATGTCGATCGCCACCGTCGGTCCGGCGGCCGCTGCGGCGGCGCGCTGTGTGGGTGACGGGGTGGTGGGCGTGATCACGGTGGCGGCTCCAGGAAGGGGTCAGGAATCAGTATGCGCCGGGGGCGGCGCCGTGCTGTCGCGGGGCTCCAGCCTCGGTCGCTCGCTCTCGCGGACCCCGGGCGGACCCCCGGCGAGTACGGACAGGAGTTCCTCGGCGGCCAGCCTTCCGAAGCCGGCCGTGTCGCGGACGAGGGCGGTGAGGCGGGGGTGGGTGACCCGGCACAGCGCGGAGTCGTCCCAGGCGACGATCGACAGCCGGTCCGGCACGGGGATGCCCAGCTCGGCGGCGACCGCGCTGCCGGCGACGGCCATCACGTCGTTGTCGTAGACGAGCGCGGTCGGGGCCTGCGGCTGGGCGAGGACCCGGCGGGTGGCGGCCGCGCCCTCGGCGTCGGAGTAGTCGGTGACCACCGAGCGCACGTGGTCGGGGCCGAGGCCGCGGCGCTCGGCCTCGGCCCGCAGGGACTCCATCCTGCGGACCGTGTGCGCGAGGCCGGGGAGCCCCGCGATGTGGACGATCCGGCGGTGGCCCAGCCCGTGGAGGTGTTCCAGGACCTGGGCCATCGCACCCGCGTCGTCGGCCCGGACCGAGGAGACGGGCGCAGGGGCGGGGACCGCCGAGGATCCGGGGACCTTCGCGGGCCCGGGGACCCGCGCGGGCTCGGCCGGGGGGCCGGGCTCGCCGATGGTGACCGCGGGCAGGCCCAGCTCCGCCAGGAGCGCGGGGCGGGGGTCCCCCGTACGCGGGTCGACGACGAGCACGCCGTCCACCCGCCGTTCGGCCCACCAGCGGCGGTAGACCGCGCATTCGGCGTCCACGTCCTCGACGACCTGGAACAGCAGGGCGGTCCGGGCCGCGGCGAGGACCTCCTGGATGCCCGAGACGAGCTGCAGGAAGAAGGACTCGACGCCGAGGGTGTGCGCGGGGCGGGCCAGGACGAGCCCGACGGCTCCGGAGCGTTCGCCGGACAGGGCGCGGGCGGCGCTGTTGGCCTGCCAGCCGAGTTCCTCGGCGACGAAGCGGATCCGGGCCCGGGTGTCCTTCGAGACGCCCGGCCGGTCGTTGAGCGCGAAGGAGACGGCGCTCTCCGACACTCCGGCCCGTCTGGCGATGTCCTTGATCGTGGGTCTGCGGACCATGGCCTGCCTCATCCATCCTTCGGGCGGTACGGGTTGCGGACTGCGGACTGGGACTGCGGACGCACTGGCCGGACCGTACGCGATCCGGCCGCGGCGGACAGCCCCGGCCACCGCACCCGGTGAGGGTCCCGGCAGGCGCGAAGGGCCGCAGCGGCCGGCCGCCATGACCGGAAATCCGCTGTCCATTTCTGCACACTTCCCTGATCTTCACCAGAGCTAAACCGCATTAGTCGCTACGGCAGTTCAGAACAGACCCCTTGCCCCGACTGGACTGAAGCGCATAAGTAGGTCACCTTGAGGCCCTGTTGACTTTCCGCATCCGCACCGGCAGTTTGTGGGCCGTCCGGTGAATTCGTGCAGACTCCAGAACCCCAGGACGCCTCGTGCAGGATCACGCGCTCCGCTTCGGTGCCAACTACACGCCGGCCCAGGGCTGGTTCCACCACTGGCTCGACTTCGACCTCGACGCGGTCAGGGCCGATCTCGACGCGATCGCCGCGCTCGGGCTGGACCACGTCCGGGTGTTCCCGCTGTGGCCGGTCTTCCAGCCGAACCGCACGCTGATCCGACCACGTGCCGTCGAGCAGCTCGTCGCGCTCGCGGACGCGGCCGCCGACCGCGGGCTCGACGTCAACGTCGACGGTCTGCAAGGGCACTTGTCGAGCTTCGACTTCCTGCCCGCCTGGACCCGGACCTGGCACCGGCGCAACATCTTCACCGACCCCGACGTCGTCGCCGGGCAGGAGGAGTACCTGCGTACGCTCGCCGCGGCCCTCGCCGACCGGCCGAACTTCCTGGGCATGACCGTCGGCAACGAGATCAACCAGTTCTCCGGTGCCCCGCACCCCGACCCCGACCGCATCACCCCGGCGCAGGCCGCCCACTGGCTGGAGCGGATGCTCGCCGCCTGCGAGCGGGGGGCGCCCGGCCGGCTCCACCTGCACGCCGAGTACGACGCCGTCTGGTACCGGGACGACCACCCCTTCACGCCCGCCCAGGCCGCCGGGCTGGGCGGGGCGACCGCCGTCCACTCCTGGGTGTTCGACGGCACCGCGCAGCGGCACGGCGCGCGCGGGACGGCGACCGAGCACCACGCCGCGTACCTCATCGAGCTCTCCAAGGCCTGGGCTCCGGACCCGCACCGGCCGGTGTGGCTCCAGGAGGCCGGCGCCCCGGCGCCGCTGATCGGGCCGGAGGAGGCGGCTCGGTTCACCGAGGCCACGGTCGTGAACGCGCTGGACTGCCCGGACCTGTGGGGCGTGACCTGGTGGTGCTCGCACGACGTGTCCCGGGAGCTCGCCGACTTCCCTGAGCTGGAGTACGGCCTCGGCCTGCTCACCAACGACGGCAGGACCAAGCCGGTCGGCGCCGCCCTCGCCCGGATCGCCAAGGAGTGGCGCGGACGCGCGCACCGGCCCGCTCCGCGCTCCACCGCGCTCGCCGTGGACGTGGGCGTGGGCGTGGCGGAGCGCGCCCCCGGTCGTTCCGTGTGCGCCCCCGGCGGCGCCTTCTTCGACGCCTGGACCGTGCTGACGGCCCGGGGGGCGCGCCCCGCCGTGGTGCGGGCGGAGCGTGCCGAGGACCCGGCCCATCTGGCGGCGCGCGGCATCACCGAGGTGCTGCGCGTACGCGACGTGCTGTGACGCGGACCCACTCGCCCGGGCCTGCCCGCCCCGAACCGACAGGCCCGGACCCCGACCCCTCGTGAGGAGCCCCGCATGTCCGAGACCGACCACGGCGTCGATCCCCGTACGCCGCCCGTCCCGTTACGCCCGACCCGGCGCAGAGTGCTGGCCGCCGGGGCCGGCGCCGCCGCGCTGCTGGGCGTGGCCGGCCGCGCGCGGGCCGCGGCCCCCGCCGGGCCGACGGCGCCCGTGCCCGAGCCCGACCCGGGCGGCCTGGCCCCGTACGCCTCCTACTGGTTCCCGGACTCCCTCCCGGCGGGTGCCCCGGGCCCCGGGATCGTGTGGCGCTCGCTCAGCCGGTGGACCCCCGAGGACGACCCCGATCTGGCCCACAACACCGCGACCGTGCCGCTCGCCGAGCGGTTCACCCCTGTCCCGGCCAACGGGACCGCCCGCGCCGGCCAGGCCCGGATCGCCTCCCTCGTGTCCTTCGCGCCGACCGCCGGGAACCCCTCGCAGGGCTCCCCCACCGCCGACTACTACGCGCTCACGCACTGGGCGTACATCGACGAGCTGGTCTTCTGGGGCGGCTCCGCCGGCGAGGGGATCGTCCTGGCCCCGAACGCACCGGTCGTCGACGCCGCCCACCGCAACGGGGTCCGGGTGCTGGGCAACGTGTTCCTGCCGCCCGTGGCCTACGGCGGCGACCTGCAGTGGACCCGCGACCTGGTGCAGCGCGACTCCCTCGGCCGCTTCCCGATCGCGGAGCAGCTCGTCCGGGTGGCGCGCGCGTACGGCTTCGACGGCTGGTTCGTCAACGCCGAGACCGACGGAGGCGACAGCGCCCTCGCCACCCGGACGCGGGAGTTCCTCCGGGCCCTGCGGGCGGCGGGCGAGCCGCACGGCCTGCGGATCACCTGGTACGACGCCATGAACAGCACGGGCCGGGTCGGCTGGCAGGGCGCCCTGAACGCCCTCAACCAGGAGTTCTACGAGGACCGGGCCGGGAAGGTCGCGGACACGCTGTTCGTGGACTTCCGCTGGACCCCGCAGACGCTGGCCGCCTCGGGCGCGCTCGCCGACCGGCTGGGCCGCTCCCGCCACGAGCTGTGGGCGGCCGTGGACACGGAGTCGCGGGGCTGGAACGCCGACGTCCGCTGGGACGCGATCGTCCCGCGGACACGCGACCACGTCGTCAGCTACGGCTTCTACCGGCCCGAGTGGACCCGCAACCACCTCACCGACCGCTCCCCCGGCGCCTTCCACCACGCGGACGACCGGTTCTGGACGGGCGAGTCCCTGGACCCGGCCCGGCCCGCCCCCGAGAGCTCCTGGCGGGCTCCCGCGACGGCGGTCGCCGACCGGTCCACCGTCACCGGGCTCCCCTTCGCCTGCTCCTTCAACACCGGACACGGACTGCGCTGGTACGAGAACGGCCGGACCGCCTCCGACACCCCCTGGAACCACCTCGGGCTCCAGGACCGGCTGCCGGGCCGCCGCTGGGTGGTGGACACCGCCGGAAGGCGTCCGTCCGTCACCCTGGACTTCGCGGACGCCTGGCGCGGCGGCTCCAGCCTGCTGGTCTCGGGCGTCCTGACGGCTCCGGTCGCCGTCGGCCTGCACTCCACGCGGCTGCCGCTGACCCGAGCGAGCGTCGTGGAACTGGTGCACGCGACCGGGTCGGGTCCGGTCACGGTCGAGGTCGGCGTGGCCACCCGCGAGCCGTCCGCCCCGGGCGGGCCGGTCCCGTACACCTGGCTGCGGGCCGGCAGCGCGGACGCCGGGGCGGGCTGGCGTACGGCACGGGCCGCGCTCGCACCGCTGGCGGGCAGGACCGCGTACGCCCTGGCCGTACGGATCACCGCGCCCGCGGGGAAGCCGGTGGTGTGGCGGCTCGGCGCCCTGTCGGTGCACGACGGCACCCGCAGCCGGCGTCCGGCCCCGCCCACCGCGGCGGCCGTGGACGCCGCGGCCCGCCAGGACGGCAGGGCCTGGCTCCGCCTGTCCTGGCGGGCGGCGGCCGGTGCGGGCGGGCGGCCGCGCCACCACGAGGTTCACCGGGTGCTCCCCGGCGGCGTCCGCCGCTTCCTCGGCGGGACCTGCGGCACCGCCCTCTACCTGCCCGAGGTCCCGCGCGCGGGCCGGGAGCGGGCGGCCGTCTTCGAGGTACGGGCCGTCGACGAGCTGTACGCGGCGTCCGCGCCGGCCCGCGCGGTCCTGCCCTGGGAGCCGTAACCCGGCAGGGGTCAGGGTCAGGGGGCCTCGGGGCCGGTGCGCGGGACGGCCACGGTCACCCGCAGCCCGTGCGGCGGGTTCGTCTCGTAGGAGAGGGTCCCGCCGCCCGCGGCGAGCAGGGTCCGGGAGATCGACAGGCCGAGCCCGGAGCCCTTGATGTTCTGGTGGCGGCCGCTGCGCCAGAACCGGTCGCCGATGCGCTGCAGCTCGTCCTCGGTGAGGCCGGGGCCGCGGTCGGCGACGACCACGCGGACCGAGCGGCCCTCGGCCGAGACCGACACCTCGACCGCCTCGCCGGCGGGCGTGAACTTGAGGGCGTTGTCTATGACGGCGTCGAGCGCGCTGGACAGGGCGATGGGATCGGCCCAGCCGGTGACGGCGGTCCGGCCCGTCTCGGTGAGCCGTACGCCCTTCTCCTCGGCGTACGGCCGCCAGGCGGCGACCCGTTCCGCCGCCAGCGCGCCGATGTCGGTGAGGCTGATCTCGGCGGAGGCGTGCTCGGCCAGCGCGAGGTCGAGGAGATCGTCCAGGACCTGGGTCAGGCGCTTGCCCTCGGTCCGTACGGAGGCGATCTCCTCGTTGCCCTCGGGCAGTTCGAGGGCCAGCAGCTCGATGCGCAGGAGCAGCGCCGCGAGCGGGTTGCGCAGCTGGTGCGAGGCGTCGGCGACGAACGCCCGCTGCTGCTCCAGTGCCTCTTCGACGTTGTCGGCCATCTCGTTGAACGAGTGGGCCAGGCGCTGGAGTTCCGGCGGGCCGCTGGCGGCCGCGACACGGGAGTTCATCCGCCCGGTGGCGATGCCGTGGGCGGCGGCGTCCAGGGTCTGCACGGGCTTAAGCACCCAGCTGGTGAGCCGCAGGGCGGCGCCGAAGGCGACGAGCATGGCGGCGGCGAGGCCGCCGGCGATGAGCAGCCAGCCCTTCAGGATCCGGCCGCGCATGAGGTCGGTCGGCGATTCGGTGGCGACGACCGCGACCACGTCGCCGTCGAGGACGACCGGGGAGACGACGAGCAGCCTTCCGTCGGTCTGCCAGGGCCACACCTGCGGCGGGTCGTGGCTGCGCCGCCCGGCGAGCGCCTCTTGGAGGGCTTTGTGGCCCTCACCGGACCGCGGGAGCTGCCACCAGCCCGGGGAGCGTGCCAGGGCGTTGTCGTCGCGGAGGAAGACCCCGACGCGGATGCCGTACAGCTCCTGGTAGCGAGCGAGTTCGAGCTGGAGCAGGTCCCGGCGCTCGGCGGCGCCGGTGGAACCGGAGCCCTGGGCGTCGATGACGAACTGGGCGAGGGCGGCGAAGCGGGCGCTGTCGTCGATGCGGTCGACCACGACCCGCTGCTGCTGCCCGGCGGCGAGGGACACCGCGAGCGGGAAGCCGAGCGCGAGGAGCGTCCCCGCCATCAGGATGACGAGCAGCGGGAGCAGACGTGCGCGCACGGCAGGAGTTCCCTAGGGGGCGGTCGGGGCGACGAGCCGGTAGCCCACCCCTCGGACGGTCTCGATCAGGGCGGGCATGCGCAGCTTGGAGCGCAGCGAGGCGACGTGGACCTCCAGGGTGCGCCCGGTCCCCTCCCAGCTGGTGCGCCACACCTCGCTGATGATCTGTTCGCGGCGGAATACGACGCCGGGCCGCTGCGCGAGCAGGGCCAGCAGGTCGAACTCCTTGCGGGTGAGGGGTACGTCGGTGCCGTCCACGCTGACCCGGCGGGTGGGCAGCTCGATGCTGACGGGGCCGAGGCGGACGACGGTGGGAGCACCGGTTCCGGTGGCGGCCGCCTCCTCGGAGGCTCCGGTGCGCCGGGCGACGGCGTGGATGCGGGCGAGGAGCTCGCCGGTGTCGTAGGGCTTGACGACGTAGTCGTCGGCTCCCATGTTCAGGCCGTGGATGCGGGAGCGTACGTCGGCCCGCGCGGTGACCATGATGACGGGCGTGGCGGTGCGCTTGCGGATCCTGCCGCACACCTCGTAGCCGTCCTGGTCGGGCAGGCCGAGGTCGAGCAGGACCACGCCGAACGGCGGGGCGCCGGCGGGCAGCAGCGCCTGGAGGGCCTCTTCGCCGTTGCGGGCGTGGGTGACCTGGAAGCCGTGCCGGGCGAGGATCGCGGACAGGGCGGCGGCGACGTGGTCGTCGTCCTCGACGAGCAGCAGCCTCATGTCGTCCCCCTCTCCTCTTCTCTCTCGACTCCGCGGCTGGTCAGTGCCGCGCGCATGGCCGCAGAAAAGGCCACCCTGCATCCACGCCCATGCGGAGTCCCACGTCAAGAGGGTTCCGCCGCGGCGCGCCTTCCGTTATGCACCCGGTACGCGCACATGATCGACCACGCCGGTGCCGCGCACGGAGCGTATCCGGAAGAGGCCGGATCGTTATGCTCAATTCTCCCTCAGATGTGATGACGTTGTGCGCGGGACGTCACTACTGTCCTCCCAACCGAGGAGGACGGAGCTAGAAGCCGATGAGCGGAGTATCAGTGACCAAGGACGTTCAGGACGCGGCCGGTACCGCGGACGACCTGGTCGTGCTGAGCAACGTCAACAAGCACTTCGGCGCGCTGCACGTGCTTCAGGACATCGATCTGAGCATTGCCCGCGGCGAGGTGGTCGTGGTGATCGGTCCTTCGGGATCGGGCAAGTCCACGCTGTGCCGGACCATCAACCGTCTGGAGACCATCGACTCGGGCACCATCACGCTCGACGGCAAGGAGCTGCCCTCCGAGGGCAAGGAGCTCGCCCGTCTGCGTGCCGACGTCGGCATGGTGTTCCAGTCGTTCAACCTCTTCGCGCACAAGACGGTGCTGGAGAACGTCATGCTGGGCCAGCTCAAGGTCCGCGGGATCGACCAGGCCACGGCCCACGCGAAGGCGGTGTCCCTGCTGGAGCGGGTGGGCGTCGGCACACAGGCCGACAAGTACCCGGCGCAGCTCTCCGGCGGCCAGCAGCAGCGCGTGGCGATCGCCCGGGCTCTGGCGATGGAGCCGAAGGTGATGCTCTTCGACGAGCCCACCTCGGCCCTCGACCCGGAGATGATCAACGAGGTGCTGGAGGTCATGCAGCAGCTCGCCCGTGAGGGGATGACCATGGTCGTCGTCACGCACGAGATGGGCTTCGCCCGCTCCGCGGCGAACCGGGTCGTCTTCATGGCCGACGGAAAGATCGTCGAAGAGGCCACCCCCGAGCAGTTCTTCAGCAACCCGCGCAGTGATCGGGCGAAGGACTTCCTGTCGAAGATCCTGCACCACTGAGGTTTACGTCTGGTAGTCATCCGTATGCGGATCACTGCCGGAACGGTTCCTGTCGGCCGTGCGTGCGCCGTAAGCGTCGCTCGTCGTTCAACAACGTCTCATCCGAGGGAAGTTCACCATGAAGATCTCCAAGGCCGCTGCGGCCGCGGCCGTCGCCGTAGCCCTGTCCCTGACCGCGACCGCGTGTGGCGGCAGCAAGAAGGACGCCGCCAGTGACGGCGGTGCCTCCGGTGGCGCCAAGGACAAGATCGTCGTCGGTATCAAGTTCGACCAGCCCGGTCTCGGCCTGAAGACCCCGGACGGCAAGTTCACGGGCTTCGACGTCGACGTGGCGACCTACGTCGCCAAGGAGCTCGGCTACCAGCCCGACCAGATCGAGTTCAAGCAGGCCGTCAGCGCCGAGCGCGAGAACCTGATCTCCAACGGCGACGTCAAGTTCATCGTCGCGACCTACTCGATCAACGACAAGCGCAAGGAGCGGGTCGACTTCGCCGGCCCGTACTTCCTCGCGCACCAGGACCTGCTGGTCCGCGCCGACGACACGAGCATCACCAAGGTCGAGGACCTGAACAAGAAGAAGCTCTGCTCGGTCACCGGCTCCACCTCGGCGCAGAACGTCAAGAAGAACCTGGCCCCCGAGGCCGACCTGCTGGAGCAGGGAGGCTACTCCGAGTGCCTCACCGGCCTGGAGAACAAGGCCGTCGACGCCCTGACCACGGACAACTCGATCCTGGCGGGTTACGCGGCGCAGGAGAAGAACAAGGGCAAGTTCAAGCTCGTCGGCCTGAGCATGAGCAACGAGAACTACGGGATCGGTCTGAAGAAGGGCGACAAGGAGCTCCAGACCAAGATCAACGCCGCGCTCAAGAAGATGGTCGAGGACGGCAGCTGGCAGAAGGCCGTGGACAAGAACCTCGGCCCGGCCAACTACAAGAACGAGCCTGCCCCGCAGATCACCGAAGGCAGCTGATTCATCGGTGAGGGGCGTCGCCGCCCGCCTGCCGCGGGCGGCGGCGCACCTCACCGGCCATCCTGGGGAGAGCGCAGGGCATCGTGTTCGATTTTCTTGATTCCGGGCAGTACGACGTGCTCGGAGCCTTCTGGGTGACGGTTCAGCTCACCCTCTACTCGGCGGTCGGGTCCCTGATCTGGGGCACCGTCCTGGCGGGGATGCGGGTCAGCCCGGTCCCGCTGCTCCGCGGCTTCGGCACCGCGTACGTCAACCTGGTGCGCAACACGCCGCTGACCTTGCTGATCATCGGCTGCTCACTGGGCCTGAGCCAGACCCTCGGCATCAACCTGGGCGGCGAAACGTTCAAGGAGACCGGCTTCCGGCTCGCGGTCCTCGGACTGGTCGCCTACACCGGAACCTTCGTCTGCGAGGCCTTGCGCTCCGGCATCAACACCGTGCCCGTCGGCCAGGCCGAGGCGGCCCGCGCGCTGGGGCTGAGCTTCTTCCAGGTGCTCACCCTGATCGTGCTCCCCCAGGCCTTCCGGGCGGTCGTCGCACCGCTCGCCAACGTACTGATCGCGCTCACCAAGAACACCACGGTGGCGGCGACCATCGGCGTGGCCGAGGCGGCGCTGCTGATGAAGGAAATGCTGGAGAACGAGGCCCAGGCGGTCTTCGCCGTCTTCGCGGTCTTCGCCCTCGGTTTCGTCCTTCTGACCCTGCCCACCGGCCTGCTGCTGGGCTGGGTGGCCAAGCGAGTGGCGGTGAAGCGATGAGCTCCGTGCTGTACGACACCCCGGGCCCCAAGGCCAAGGTGCGCAACTGGATCTACAGCGGGATCTTCGTCGTCCTGTTCGGGCTCGTCCTGTGGTGGGCGCTGTCCCTCATGGGCGAGAAGGGCCAGCTCGACGCCGACAAGTGGACCCCCTTCGTCACCGACGGGCAGATCTGGACCACGTACCTGATCCCCGGCCTGATGGAGACCCTCAAGGCCGGCGCGCTCGCCATGGTGATCGCCCTCCCGCTCGGTGCCGCGCTGGGCATCGGCCGGCTGTCCGACCACGCCGGGGTGCGGGCCGCGGTCGGGGCGTGGGTGGAGTTCTTCCGCGCCATCCCGGTGCTGATGCTGATGCTGTTCAGCAACGCGCTGTACGCACCCCAGCTCATGGACGTCCCCTCCGACACCCGGCCGTTCTGGGCCGTGGTCACGGGCCTGGTCCTCTACAACTCGGCCGTCATCGCCGAGATCGTCCGGGCGGGCGTGCTCTCCCTCCCGAAGGGACAGGCCGAGGCCGCGAAGGCGATCGGCCTGCGCAAGGGCCAGACCATGACCCACGTGCTGCTGCCGCAGGCCGTCACGGCCATGCTGCCGGCCCTGGTCAGCCAGCTCGTCGTGATCCTCAAGGACACCGCGCTCGGCGGCGCCCTGCTCGGCTTCGCGGAACTGCTCTCCATGAACCGGCAGATCGCGGCGAACTACAGCAACACCATCGCGACCATGTTCGTGATCGCCCTGATCTACATCGTGGTGAACTTCGCCCTGACCACTCTGGCCTCCTGGCTGGAGAAGCGGCTGCGGGCATCGAAGAAGAGCACCGGCGCGGTGCTCGGCGCGGAAGAGGTCGACGACCCGGTCCCCGGGGCCAACACCGCGGCCGGAGCCTGACGGCACCCCGGCCGACGACCCCCTGAGGTCTGACGTACGGTCAGTCGTAATGCGCATCCAGTGTGGTGCGGCGGAACTCATCCGCCGCACCACACTGCGTTGCGCCCTCGGGTGTCACTTGACGCAGACACCTCCAATGGGTTGCATACCTTCTGTGATCACATACCGGACATCGGGAGCCGCGCCATGGACCCGGTGATCGTCGTCGGCGCGGGGCCCGTCGGGCTGTCCCTGGCCCTCGCCCTCGCGGGCGCGGGCGTGCCCTCCGTCGTGCTCGACGAGCGGCCCGCCAAGGAGGAGGTCCGGCCCGCCCGTACGGTCGTCCTGCACGCGGACACCGCGGCCATGGCGCACCGGCTGCGCTGTACGACGCTGCGCGACGAGGGGGCGTACTTCGCGGCCTGGCGCACCATGCGGCGCGGCCGGGACGCCCACCGGATCACCTTCGAGGACGAACCGGCCCCCCTGCACGTCCCACAGCACGCGCTGGCGCGCGGACTGCGGGACTCCGCCGCCGCGCACCCCCTCGTCCAGCTGGTCCGGGACAGCAGACTGGACTCCCTGGAACAGGACGATCGGGGCGTCACCGCGCACACCGTGGGCGCCGAGACCACCTGGTGGCGCGGGAGTTACGTGGTCGGCTGCGACGGAGCCCGCTCCACCGTGCGCAAGCTGCTCGGCATCCGCTTCCCGGGCCGAACCGCCGTCGAGCGCCACGCCGTGGCCGCGCTGCGCACCGAACTGCCCTGGCCCGGCGAGGCCCTGCTGCACCGCAGCGCGCCGCACGAGGTCACCTCGCGGCCGCTGCCCGACGGGGTCTGGCGGCTGGACTGGCTGCTCCCGGCCCGCGGCGAGCTGGTGACTCCCGACGCGCTGGTCACCCTGATCCGCGACACCCTCGCGCAGTGGTGCGGCGGCACGACTCCCCCGTACGACCTGCTCGACACCGGCGTGCACACCCTGCACCACCGGCTGGCCCGGCGCTGGCGCGACGGGCGGGCCTTCCTCGCCGGCGACGCCGCGCACCTGCTGGGCGCGCTCGGCACCCAAGGGGTGGAGGAGGGGCTCCGGGACGCCGAGAACCTGGCGTGGAAGCTCTCCCTGGCCTGGCACCAGGGCGCCTCCGAGGCGCTGCTCGACAGCTATGAGGGCGAACGGCGCACCGCGGTGGCCTCCCGGCTGCGCGCGGCCGACCAGGCGATGCCGACCCTGCGGTCCGGAGGCGGCCTGCGCAACTACCTCCCCGGGGCCTCGCGTTCCGCCGAGTCCCTGCTCACCGACGGCCACCTGGGCCGGGGGCCGCTGGGCGCGGAGCCGACGTACGCCCCGCCCATCGCCGTACGCGAGGTGCCGACGGCCACGGAACCGGGCGGTCCGGTGGCGAACGTCCCGGTCACCGCGCCGGACGGGGCGACCGTGCCGCTGCGCGACCTGATGGGTCAGGGCCGGCTGCTGGTGGTCCTGGTGGCCCCGGGCACCGGGGTGTGGGACCGGCGCCACTGGCTGGGCGCCGGGCTGATGCCCCGGCTGGCCGCCGCGGTGAGCGCCCTGCCGGTCCGCACCGACCTGCTGGTCGCCGACAGCTACCCGGGCGCCCCGGCGCACACCGTGCTGCTGGTGCGGCCGGACGGACATCTGGCGGCGACCTTCGCGGGGGTCCGCCCGGCGGAGCTGTACGAGGCGGCGGACGCCGTCCGGGCCGGCGCTCCCGCGTCCCGGGTGCCCGCGCCCTCGACGACGCCGACGCCGACGCCGACCGTGGTGATCGATTGACCGTGCGCGGGCCCGCGTGGTTGACTCGCGAAATGACCGGCAACGACGTACGCCTGTGGCGGAGGGTCCATATGGACCTGCTCCGCTACGCGGGCTGCGTGTGTCGCCCTTCCTGTTGATTCGCCCTTCCTCCGCGCGCCCCGTGCCGTCCCACCGGCCTGCGCGCATTTCCGCGAACCCAGGAACGGTCACCTTCCATGTCTGTACCCGCACCCGCGTACACCCCTGAGCCCGTGCGGGCCGGGGGCCCCACGGCCACCGAGCTCCTCGACTTCGTCCTCCGCACCGCGGCAGACCCCGAGATCACGGCCTCGCTGCCGCTCGATCCCGAGGGCCGCACCTGGATCCGCCTCGACGGGCCCGGCGGCAGCGAGGCCTGGCTGATCGGCTGGCCTCCGGGCACCGGCACCGGCTGGCACGACCACGCCGAATCGCTCGGCGCGTTCGCCACCGCCCGCGGCCGGCTCACGGAGCGCTCGCTGGCCGTACGCCTGCCCTCGGAGGGCTGGCGGTCGCTGGAGCTGGCGCCCGGCGTCGACCGCAGCCGCACGCTCGCGGCGGGCGGCGGGCGGGCCTTCGGACGTCACCACGTGCACGAGGTCCTCAACGAGTCCCCGGACGAGCACGCGGTCTCGGTGCACGCCTACTACCCGCCGCTGCCGCTGATCCGCCGGTACAGCCGCAGCGGTCCCGTGCTGCACCTGGAGCACGTCGAGCGTCCGGCGGACTGGCAGTGAGCGGCCAGGCGGACCCGGGCGCCCCGGTAGGTATCGACGAGTTGTTGGAGCGCGTCCGGGCCGGATACAGGCGCGTCGACGCCCAGGAGGCCTACGCGGCCTCGTCGGCCGGGGCCCTCCTGGTGGACATCCGCTACCAGGCCCTGCGGGAGCGGGACGGGCTGATCCCGGGGGCGCTGGTGGTCGAGCGCAACGAGTTGGAGTGGCGCCTGGACCCGACGGGGAGCCACCGCGCCCCCGAGGCCACGGGCCACGACCTCCAGGTGGTGGTGATCTGCAACGAGGGCTACGCATCCAGTCTCGCCGCGGCCTCGCTGCACGCCCTGGGCCTGCACCGCGCGACCGACCTGACCGGTGGCTTCCAGGCGTGGAAGTCGGCCGGACTCCCCGTCGTTCCCGGTGCAGCGCCGCCGCACCGCTGATCACCCCGGGGCCCGTACCACCTGAGCGGTGCGGGCCCCGGGCACGGTGCCAGGACACTCCCTATCCCTTCGCCGTGGCGACCCCCACCGGGGCGACCCGCAGCGCCACCCGGCGGCGGCCGGCTGCTCCCGGCGCACACCCGACCCGGGCTCCGCCGCCACGAGCACACGGTGCAGGTCATGCCGATCAGCAGCGCGAGCGGGGTGACGGCGGAGGCCGTCCGGGTGGCGTTGCCGCGCAGGTCGGCGGTGGCCGGGTGGCCGCTCGGGCCGGCCGGCCACAGCGGACCGGCGAGCAGCGCGGCGGCGGCCCGTACGGGCAGGGTGCCTCGCACTCAACCGCCTTCGCCTCCCGGAAGAGGGAGCGAGCCAGGGCTGGCAAGGTCAGGATTGCGCGGTCCGGAACGTGAGGTACCGGTTGATGGCTTCGTGACTGTCCGGGGTGAAGCACCACTCCAGCAGGGCCGACCGCAGCTCCAACTCGGTCAGCCAGCTGTGCCGGGCGACCTCATCGGGGTCGGGGACCACGGCATCCACATCCGACACCACGACTTCGTGCACGCCGAGCCAGTGAGGGCTCAAACCGCTGCGGTTGAGGAACGTGAACAGCAGGCGCGGCAGCACACGAATACCCAGCTCTTCAGCCAGCTCCCGTGAAGCGGCCTGCTCATAGGACTCACCGACGTCCACGGCACCACCGACCACGACCTCGTAGAGCCCGGGGAAGCGCCACAACTGCTCCGACCGGCGGTGAACGAGGATCCGCCCACGCTCATCACGGCACACCGTCACAGCGACCCGGTGCAGCCAGCCCTCCTGGACGGCCTGCCGGCGACTGACCACTACCCCCAGCACACGGTCTTGATCGTCGACACGCTCCACCAGTTCATCCACGACGCACACCCTGACATCCATCGTGCTGCATCGGGCTGCCCCCACCCCGGGTCCTGCGGCTCACTCCCCCGGATATCCGAGGTCATCGGCTTCCTCGCCCTCCGCCTCCAGGGCGCGGCGGACCACTCTCAGGGCCATGCCCTCCGGGTATCCCTTGCGGGCGAGCATCCCGGCCAGGCGCCGGATCCGCTTGTCGCGCTCCAGGCCCCGGGTGGAGCGGAGCTTGCGCTCCACGAGCTCTCGGGCGGTCTGCTCCTCCTGGTCGGAGTCCAGCTGTCCCAGGGCCTCCTCCACGAGGGTGGCGTGCACCCCCTTGGTCCGGAGCTCCTGGGCGAGCGCCCGGCGGGCCAGGCCCCGGCCCCGGTGGCGGGACTCCACCCAGGCTCCGGCGAAGGCCGCGTCGTCGATCAGGCCCACCTCCTCGTACCGGGAGAGGACCTCCTGCGACACCTCGTCGGGGATGCCCCGCTTGTGCAGGGCGTCCGCGAGCTGCCGCCGGGTGCGCGGGCTCCCCGTGAGCAGGCGCAGACAGATCGCCCGCGCCTGCTCCTCGGGGCTCTGGGGCGGCAGCTCCTGGCGGCCCTCACGGCCTCCTCGGCTCCCGCCGCCCCCTTCCTGCTCGCGCACGGGTCAGCTCTTGGCCACGGCGGCCTTGGCCGTCGTCTTGGCCTTCGACGCCGGTGCGGGCACTGCCGCGGCATCGGCGGGTGCGGCAGCAGCGGCAGCGGCCGCCTCGTCGCCGCTGTCCTTGCGGACGCCCACGCCCAGCTTCTCCTTGATCTTCCGCTCGATCTCGTTCGCGAGATCCGGGTTGTCCTTGAGGAAGTTGCGGGCGTTCTCCTTGCCCTGGCCGAGCTGGTCGCCCTCGTACGTGTACCAGGCACCCGCCTTGCGGATGAAGCCGTGCTCCACACCCATGTCGATCAGGCCGCCCTCGCGGCTGATGCCCTGGCCGTAGAGGATGTCGAACTCGGCCTGCTTGAACGGCGGCGCGACCTTGTTCTTCACGACCTTGCAGCGGGTGCGGTTGCCGACCGCCTCGGTGCCGTCCTTCAGGGTCTCGATGCGGCGGATGTCGATGCGCACCGAGGCGTAGAACTTCAGCGCGCGGCCACCGGTCGTGGTCTCCGGCGAGCCGAACATCACGCCGATCTTCTCGCGGAGCTGGTTGATGAAGATCGCGGTGGTCTTGGACTGGTTGAGCGCACCGGTGATCTTCCGGAGCGCCTGGCTCATCAGACGGGCCTGCAGACCCACGTGCGAGTCGCCCATCTCGCCCTCGATCTCGGCGCGCGGCACGAGGGCCGCCACGGAGTCGATGACGATCAGGTCGAGGGCACCGGAGCGGACGAGCATGTCCACGATCTCCAGCGCCTGCTCACCGGTGTCCGGCTGCGACAGGATGAGGTTGTCGGTGTCGACGCCGAGGGCCTTCGCGTACTCGGGGTCGAGCGCGTGCTCGGCGTCCACGAAGGCGACGGTGCCGCCGGCCTTCTGCGCGTTGGCCACGGCGTGCAGGGTCAGGGTCGTCTTGCCGGAGGACTCCGGGCCGTACACCTCGACCACGCGGCCGCGGGGCAGCCCGCCGACACCGAGGGCGATGTCCAGCGCGGTCGACCCGGTGGGGATGACGTCGATGGGGTCGTTCGGCTTGTCCCCGAGGCGCATGACCGCACCCTTGCCGAATTGCCGTTCAATCTGTGCGAGCGCGGCGTCGAGAGCCTTCTCGCGGTCGGTGCCTGCCATGGGTTCCACCCGGTTTGCTTGAGTCGATCGCTTCACGCCATTGACGCTAATGCCTGCCACTGACAATGCGCCTCCACGACCGGTTCGGCTGTGGATAACTCATCAGAATGGATGTTCGATTTCCCTGTCAAGCTCGCCACGCCCAGAGCGCTATGCCCCCATTACGTAGATATCCTATGAAGTGTGATCGAGTCTGGACGGCCGCGACTTCGTAGGCGCCCCGGCCCGGGAAGGCTTGTGCGGCTGTCGCCGGTCATCCTGACCATCGTCATCGCCAGCCTGGCATACAACACTCCGCCGGAGATGGCCTTCAGCCGCCTCCTGCCCGCGGCGCCGGCCCTCGCCGCCGCCATGTGGCCGGTGCTCCCCACCGTCCTGCTCGGGACCGTCTGCCTCATCCTGATGATCGGCCTCAGCTTCGTCTTCCCGGACCTCGGAACGTGGTGGACGGCCGCGGGGATCATCGCGGTCACCGTGGCGGCCGCGTACGGGAGCCACGTACGGCTCCAAAGGGAGCGCACGCTCTTCCAGGTACGGCTCGTCGCCGACGCGGCGCAGCAGGTGGTCCTGAGCCCCATGCCCCACCTCCTCGGCCGGCTCGAGATCGAGTCCCTGTACCTCGCGGCCGCGGCGGAGGCGAGCATCGGCGGGGACTTCTACGAGGTGGTCGACACCCCGCACGGGGTCAGGCTGCTCATCGGCGACGTGCGCGGCAAGGGCCTGCCCGCGGTGGGGGCCGCCGCGGCGATCGTCAACGCCTTCCGGGAGGCCGCCTACGGCGAGACGGACCTGGTCGAGGTCGCGCGCCGGCTGGACGCCAGCAGCACCCGCTACAACGCCGCCTTCCCCCCCGAGGGGCCGATGGAGCGCTTCGCCACCGCCCTGCTCGTCCAGATCCCGCACGAGGGCAGACGCATCGACATCCTCAACTGCGGACATCCCCCGCCACTGCTCCTGAACCGCGGCAAGCTCCGCACCCTCGAGTCGGTCACCCCGTCGCCGCTGCTCAGCCTCGCGGACCTGATCGGCGACCGGTACAGCATCGACAGCTTCGACTTCGCCCCCGACGACCTGCTGCTGCTCTACACCGACGGGATCGCCGAGGCACGCGCCCGCGACGGCGAGTTCTTCCCACTGGCCGCCTGGATGGGCCGACAGCCCCCGACACCGCCCCAGGAACTGCTCGCGACCCTCCACCGCGACCTCCTGCGCTACAGCAGGGGCCGCCTCGACGACGACATCGCGGCCCTCGCCGTCCGCCTGCGCGCCCCCCTGACCGCGGATCCGCCGTGAGCGCCCCGCCCGCCGATCAATTCACCGGCGTGCGGGTGCGGGCTCATACGATCGCCACATGATCGAATTCCTGTATCCGCCCAAGCCCCGTCCGGGGGACCGGATCGCGGTCCTGTCCCCCTCGGCCGGACTGCCCGGCGTCTTCCCGCTCCCCTACGAACTGGGGCTGCGCAGGCTGCGTGACGACTTCGGGCTGGAGCCCGTGGAGTACCCGACCACGCGGAGGACGGGCGCGACGCCCGAGGAGCGGGCCGCGGACATCCACGCCGCCTTCGCGGACCCCGACATCAAGGCGGTGATCGCCAGCATCGGCGGCGACGACCAGATCACCGTCCTCCCCCACCTCGACGGCGACCTCCTGCGCGCCAACCCCAAGCCGTTCATCGGCTACAGCGACAACACCAACCTCCTGCTGTTCCTGCGGAACCTGGGCATCGTCGGCTACCACGGCGCCTCGGTGATGGTCGAGCTCGGCCGGCCCGGCGCCATGCACCCGGCCACCGCCGACTCGCTCCGGGCGGCGCTGTTCACCTCGGGCCCGTACGAGCTCAACCGGTCCGGCGAGTACGGGGACGTCAACCTCCCCTGGGAGGACCCGCACACCTTCGAGTCCGAGCCGCCGATGGAACGCTCCTACGGCTGGACCTGGCACAACGACGACCGCGTGGTCGAGGGCGCCGGCTGGGGCGGCAACCTGGAGATCCTCGCCTGGATGATGGCGGCCGACCGCGCGGTGCTGCCCGCCGAGGCGTACGCCGGCGACGTGCTCTTCCTGGAGACCTCCGAGGAGATGCCGCGCGCGGAAGAGGTCTACCGGATGCTCCGGAACATGGGCGAGCGCGGCCTGCTGCGGCAGTTCCCCGCGCTGCTGATGGCCAGGGCGAAGAGCTGGTCGTTCGAGAACCCGTTCGACGCCGGACGGAAGGAGCGGTACCGCGAGGAGCAGCGCGCGGCCGTCCTGCGCGCGCTGCGGGAGTACGCCCCCGACACCATGGCGGTCTTCGACGTGGACCTCGGCCACACCGACCCGCAGCTCGTGATCCCCGTGGGCGGGCGGATCCGCGTGGACGGACCGGCCCGGCGGATCACCGTCACCTACTGAGCACCCGCAGAGCCGTCATTCGCCGGGCCCGGGCGAGAGCGCGACGCCGAGCGACGCCGCAGCGAAGGGCTTCGGTGCGCCCTCCTGGTAGAAGACGTCGAGTTCCGTGACCGTGAAGCCGGCGGCGGTCAGCAGCTCGACGGTCGGCCGGGTGAGGTGGCACCCGCCGCAGAACCGCTTGTGCAGCGGCTCGATCCGCCGCTGTGCGCGGCGCACCCGCGGGTCCCCCTCCGGCGCCAGGCCGTGCTCGACGAAGTGCAGGCCGCCCCCGGGCCTGAGCACGCGCCGCACCTCGCGCAGGGCCGCCAGGGGATCCGGGATGGTGCACAGCGTCCATGTGGACAGGGCGGCGTCGAAGGTGCCGTCCTCGAATGGCAGCGACCGGCCGTCCGGGCCGGCCCGCCGCACCGGGACCCGCGAGGCCCGTACGCGGTCGGCGGCGAGCCTCCACCCCAGGTCGGAGGGCTCGATCGCGGCCACGCCGGTGACGCCCGGCGGGTAGAAGGGGACGTTGTGGCCGGAGCCGAAACCGATCTCGACCACCTCCCCGGCCAGGCCGGCGCAGACGCGCCGCCTGAGCGGCCGGGTCGTCCGCGCCCCGCACGCGAGGTCGACGATCCGCGGAACGATCCGTTCGGCGTAGAAGCCCATCGCATCCTCCGAGTCCGTGTTCCCAGCATGGCACCGGCGGCACGGGAGGCCGCCATCGACTGACAACCCAAGGTTGACACCCTCTCAACTGTCAACCTAGGGTTGCACCTATGACGAACCCTTCGGTGGAACCCGTTCGCATGACCAATCCGGTACGCCTCGACGACCTGATCGAGGCCATCAACAAGGTCCACACCGATCCTCTGGAGCAGCTCAGTGGCGCCGTCGTCGCCGCGGAGGCCCTCGGGGACGTCGCGGACCACCTCATCGGCCACTTCGTCGACCAGGCCCGCCGCTCCGGCGCCTCCTGGACCGACATCGGCCGCAGCATGGGCGTCACCCGCCAGGCGGCCCAGAAGCGCTTCGTCCCCAAGGCGGACAAGGAGGGCACCGGCGCCCTCGACCCGAACGCGGGCTTCGGCCGCTTCACCCCCCGCGCCCGCAACGTGGTCGTGACCGCGCAGAACGAGGCCCGCGCCGCCGGCAACACCGAGATCCGCACCGAGCACCTGGTCCTGGGCCTGGTGGCCGAGGCCGACGGCCTCGCGGGGCTCGTCCTGCGCGCCCAGGAGGTCTCGCCGGACGACGTACGGGCCGCCGCGGCCGCCGCACTCCCGCCCGCCCAGGACGAGCTGCCCGCCCTCGTCCCCTTCGACGCCTCGGCGAAGAAGGCCCTGGAGCTGACCTTCCGTGAGGCCCTGCGCCTGGGCCACGACTTCGTCGGCACCGAGCACATCCTGCTCGCGCTCCTGGAGCTGGAGAACGGCGAGGGCCTGCTGAGCGGCCTCGGCCTGGACAAGGCCGCCGCCGAGGCGACCGTCAACGAAGCCTTGGCAGCCGTACTCGGCGACGCGGACGGGAAGTAGAGGAGTCCGCGTCCCGCGTCAGCTCGTAGCGCTTGACGTACGCGCCGAGGAAGGCCTGCAGCGTGGCGACGGCCGGGATCGCGATCAGCGCCCCGACCGCGCCCAGCAGGGCGGTGCCCGCGATGACCGATCCGAAGGCCACCGCCGGATGGATGTCGACGGTCTTCGAGGTCAGCTTCGGCTGGAGCATGTAGTTCTCGAACTGCTGGTAGACCACGACGAACACGAGGACGTACAGCGCGTACCAGGGGTTGACGGTGAAGGCGAGCAGGACCGGCAGCGCGCCCGCGAGATAGGTGCCGATGGTGGGGATGAACTGCGAGACCAGCCCCACCCACACGGCGAGCGCGGGCGCGTACGGCACTCCGAGGACCGCCAGCACGACGTAGGTCGCGACACCCGAGATCAGCGCCATCAGTCCGCGGGAGTAGATGTAGCCGCCCGTCTTGGCGACGGCGATCTCCCAGGCGCGCAGCACCTCGGCCTGCTTCGCGGGCGGCAGCACGGAGCACAGCGCGCGCCGCAGCCGCGGTCCGTCGGCGGCGAAGTAGAAGGAGAACAGCCCGATCGTCAGCAGCTTGAAGAGCCCGCCGAGCACCGTGGCGGACACGTCGAGCACGCCGGACGCGCTGTTCTGCACGTACTTGCGCAGCCAGTCGGAGCGCAGCACGCTCTCCTGGATCTCCAGCCGGGACAGATCGGTGTGGAAGGTGGAGTTGATGAAGTTGATCACCGAGTCGATGTAGCCCGGGAAGCCCTCCACCATGGCCACGATCTGTCCGGCGAGCAGGGAGCCGAGCAGCGCGAGGAACCCCACGGACACGACGAACACCGCCGTGAACATCAGGAAGGTGGCGAGCCCCCGGCGCATGCCGCCGGCCGCCATCCTGGCGACCGCGGGCTCGATCGCGAGCGCGAGGAAGAACGCGATCAGGATGTTGACGAGCAGCCCGATCAGCTGGTGGAAGGCCCAGCTGCCGAGCTGGAAGCAGGCGACGAGGCCCAGTACGAGGACCACCGCGCGCGGCAGCCAGCGCGGCATGCGCTCGTCGCCCCCGGCCGGCGGAGCGTCGACCGGTGGCCTGCCGGGGCCGGCGGGACCCTGCGGCGAGGCGGGATCGGCGGGCCAGGCCGCCCCCGTGCCCGCCGCGCCCGGGTCGGGCTCCGGCTCCGGCTCCGGCTCCGGGCCGGAAGCGGCCGGTGCGGCGGGGGCCGCACCCGGGTCGGCCGCCCGGGGCGGCGGCAGCGCGCCCTGGACGGCTGCGGGCTGGTCGGTCGTCTCTTCGGTGGCTCCCACGCCGCCAAGTCTGTCCCACCGACGGCCCGTGCCGCGAAAAAGCGCTGCCCGCCCGCTCTTCCGGCACGGCGCGGCGCCGCGCGGCGGCCCGGCGCGCGTCAGCGCAGCGAGGCTGGCACGTCCATGGCCGAACACACCGCGCGCCACACGTCCTTGGTCTCCCAGCCCGCATCCAGCGCCTGGTGGACGGTCAGGCCACCCAGCTCCGCCATGACGTGGTCCCGCGCGAAGGAGTCGGCATAGCCGGCACCGAAGTGCTCGGCCATCCGCTCCCAGAAAATCGTCAACCGCATGCCCCCAGTATCCCGCCCCGGGAGAGTGCACCGACGGTGTTCGCCCGGCACCCCCGCGTCACCGCGTCCTACGTTGCACGCATGCCCGGAGACGAAGCTTCCCCGCAGAACGCGCCATCCCCGCGATCCCCGCGCCCCCCGCAGGCCCCCGCGCACACCCCGCCCGCCCCGCCCGCCCCGCGGCCCCCGTCGGACCCGCAGCCCGCCCTGGCCCGCGCCGAGCGGTTCATCTGGCTCACGGCCCGCGTGCTGGAACAGCGGCGGTTCGCGTTCCACTTCCTCGGCGGGGACGCCGACCCGGTGGACACCGCCCTCGGTTCGTACCTCAACCCCGACGGCGGCTACGGCCACGCCCTCGATCCGGATCTGCGCGGCCCCCTGAGCCAGCCCCTGCACACCGCGCACGCGCTGCGGGTGCTGGACAGCCTGGGCCGCTGCGCCGGGCAGCGCATCGAGCGGCTCTGCCGCCACCTGACGGGCGTCTCCACTGCGGAGGGCGCGCTTCCGGTGGTCTTCCCGGCCCCGCACGACTACCCCGGGGCCCCGTACCACCCGATGCACGACGACGCGCCGGGCGAGCTGCTGACCACCGGTCCGGTCGTCGGCCTGCTGCACCGCAACCGCGTCTGGCACGCCTGGCTCTTCCGGGCCACGGACTTCTGCTGGGACCGGGTCGAGAACCTGCACCGCACGCACCCGTACGAGGTCCAGAGCGCCGTGGCCTTCCTCGACGGCGTCCCCGACCGGGCGCGCGCGGCGACGGCCGCGGACCGGCTGGGGCGGCTGGTGCGCGAGCAGCGGCTCGCCGTGCTCGATCCGCGCCGGCGGGCGGAGTTCCCGCCGGCTCCGGGCTACGCACCTGGCGAACAGCTGTTCCCGCACGACTTCGCGCGGCGGCCCGAGTCGCTGGCCCGCGGCTGGTTCACGGACGAGGAGATGCGCCGCTCGCTGGACTTCCTGGCCGACGCGCAGCAGCAGGACGGCGGCTGGCCGGTCCGGCGCGAGGCCTGGGCGCCGGGCAGTTCCCTGGAGCGGCGGCCGATCGCGACGCTGGAGGCGCTGCTGACCCTGCGGGCGTACGGGCGCCTGCCTGCACGGGTCAGCCGCCCAGGGCCCGTACCCCCGCGGTGACGGCGACGGCGGCCGCGACCACGACCAGGAACGGGGCCCGCAGCAGCAGCGCGAGCCCGGCGGCGGCCAGCCCGGCGGCGCGGGCGTCGACGACGAGCGCGGACCCGGTGCTGAAGGTCTGCTGGGCCGTGAGCGCGGCCAGCAGCGCGACCGGCAGCAGCGCGGCCAGGCGGCGCACCAGGGGCCGCTCCAGGGCCCCGGCGGGAACGAGCAGTCCCGCGTACTTCACGGCGTAGCAGCCGACGACGGTGAGCCCGATGGCGATCCAGACGTTCACGAGCGGCGTCCCTTCATCCACAGCACGACGGGGGCGGCCAGGGCCGCGATCAGCACGGGCACCCCGGCGGGCAGCACGGGCAGGAAGCCCAGCCCGAGGACGAGCGCGAGGGCGGCGACCGCCCGCTCGGTGGCCGTCTTCAGCATCGGCGCGAGCAGGGCCAGGAACACGGCGGGTCCGGCGGCATCCAGTCCCCAGGCCCGGGTGTCGCCGATGGCCTCGGCACCGAGCGCGCCGAGCAGGGTGGTGACGTTCCACAGCACGTAGAGGGTGAGCCCGGTGACGGTGAAGCCGAGCCGGGCCGACTTGCGGTCGGGCTGGGCCAGCGCCACGGCGGTGGTCTCGTCGATCACCCAGTGCGCGGCGAGGGGCCGTACGGCGCGCGGCAGCCGGAGCAGCTCCGACAGGCGCAGCCCGTAGAAGGCGTTCCGGGTGCCGAGGAAGAAGGCCCCGGCGGCGGCGGTGAACGGATTGCCTCCGGCGGCCAATGCTCCGACCAGGGCGAACTGCGAGGCCCCGGTGAACACGAGGAGGCTCAGCACACAGGCCTGGAGGGTGCTGATGCCGGCTCCGGCCGCCGTCACACCGAAGGCGAACCCGGACAGCCCGACCGCGACACCGACGCCGAGCGCGTCCCTGACGACCGCGGCCCGCGGCCGCCCACCGGACGCCGCTGTCTCTCGTATCTCTGGCTCTGTGACCAGCTGCTTCTCTCCCACACCCCGAAAGTACGCGGGGCCGGGCCGGATGGTCTTGTACGTTCTTGCGCGCGGTGTCAGTCCCGCCGCCGCACCGGATCCCCGAGCAGCGCGGTCAGCTGCCCCTCGACGGCCGCGAGCAACGGGGCTCCGAAGACGGTCAGTGTCTCCTCCCAGGGGTGTCCGAAGGTCCCGAACGTCAGGTCGGGGTGGAGGTAGAGGTAGTAGTCCCCGTTCGGACAGACCTCTCCGGGCCAGTCCGGTGCGCCGGGAAAGCCGACCCGGTGGGGGTCGAAGGTGTAGCCGGTGTGCTGCCAGTCGAGCCAGACCAGACGGCCGCCGGGACGGGTGTTCGCCACCAGGGCGGGCCTCACGATCAGGTCCGGTTCGTCGGTGAGCGTGCTCCTCAGCCGCCAGGTGGCGCAGGGGGTGGATGCGGCGAATCCGGGCAACTTCGCGATGTGCGGATCGAAGGCGAACTCACGCTCCAGCCGGTCCCACAGCCGGTCCTCGGCCCCCGGGTCGATCAGGCCGACCGGCCTGTCCGCCGGCGGCGTGCCCGGCGGGTCCCACGCGTAGGTGCGTACGGTGCTCAGCTCGGCGAATCCCGCGGCGATCAGGCCCGTGCGCAGCTCTCCCGCCGCCTCGGCCACGCAGTACGGCACGGGACGGTGCAGGTGCCGGTGGTAGTGCTCCGGCGGCTCGACCATGGCGCGCCACGCCCCGGGGAACTCCGCGTGCGGCCCGGTCAGGCCGCCGATCAGGAGGAAGTCCGTGCCCGCGGCGACTTCCGCCCAGCCGGCGGCGACCACCTCGCCGCGCTCCAGCAGCACGGCGGCGTCGCGTTGGCCGTACCGGCATCCGCCGTCGGCCTCGAAGTCGGCGAGCGTCGAGGCGTGCGGGCCGGAAGCCGCGGCGAGCGTGCGCGCCGCTCCCACCACGGGTTCTCGCGGCCGCCGCTGTTCAGGGAGTGCACGCCCGTCCGCGGTCCGGCCCGCCCGGGCGGTTCGAGCCGGTCGAAGGCCGCCCCCAGCAGCGACCGCTCGGGCCCGGCCGTGAAGCCGGCGGCGGCGAGCGCCTCGCCCTGGCCGTCGGGATCGTGCCCGTACGCCTTCCAGTGCACTGGCTCGCCACGTGCGGCGAAGGCCTCCAGCTGCCGCGTACGGTCCCGCCACCGGGAGGCTGCGGCAGCGGCCCGTGCTCCACCGTCCCGTGGGTGCCGTAGTGCGTACGGACGAAGGGGCCGTCTCGCTCGATCACCGCGCCGGGCGGCGGGTATGCGGGCACCCGCCCCCGTACCTGCTCGTCGTAGCGTGCCAGCACTCCCCCGGTGTCCATGATCGGCAGCCTAGACGGCCCGCTCCCGCCGGTACGCGCCCGGTGGGACCCCCACGATGCGGGTGAAGTGCCGGTTCAGGTGGGGCTGGTCGGTGAAGCCGACGGCCAGGGCCGCCTCCGCCGGCGGGGTGCCCGCGTCGAGCAGCCGGCGCGCCCGCCGGACCCTGGCGTCGGTCAGCCAGGTGTGCGGCGGCATCCCGTACCGCTCCCGGAAGGCCCGCAGCAGGGCGAACGGGCTCGTGCCCAGCTCCGCGGCGAGCTGTTCCAGCGACGGCGGGTCGGCGAGGCGCTCCTCCAGTACGGCCCGGGCCGCGGCCGCCTCGGCGCCGCCCGTGCCGCGGACCGTACGGGCGGGCAGCGGTCCGGCGTACCGGGTCAGCATCCGGGCGACCACACCCCGCAGCAGGGTGTCGGCGGCCAGCGCGTTCCCGGCCTCGGCGGCCCGGTGCACCTCGGTGATCGTGCGCGAGGCCTGCGGGTCGGCGACGATGTCGGCGGTGAAGCCGGGGGTGCCGCGCAGGGTGCCGACCTCGGCGGCGACCTCGGCGATCAGGGCGCTGGAGGGGTAGAGGGTGGCGTACGCCCAGCCCTCGGGCGCACCGGCGCGCGCCGTGTGGGGCACCTCGGGGTTGATCAGGACCACGCTGCCCGGTCCGGCGCGCACGATGTGGCCGGGGAGGCCGACCTCCTCGATGCCGCCGGTGACGGCCGCGATGACGTAGCCGTCGTGCGCGTGGCGCGGGAAGGTGTGGCGTACGTAGTGGGCGCGCAGCAGGTCCAGCCCGGGCAGCTCCGGGTACTGCCAGTGCCGTGCCCACTCCCGGTGGCCGTCTTCCGTCCCCATCCCCCCATTCTGCGCCCCTGGCCGACGCGCGTTTGCCCAGGTCCGGGGCGTTGTCAGTGGCCGGGTGCACGATGGGGGCATGGCAGGCGCTGCGCTCGACTCGTTCTCCCCCGCGACCCGCTCGTGGTTCACGGGGGCTTTCGTCACGCCCACGAGCGCGCAGGAGGGTGCCTGGCGGGCCATCGGGGAGGGCTCGGACGTGCTGGTGGTGGCGCCCACCGGCTCCGGGAAGACCCTGGCCGCGTTCCTCGCCGCCCTCGACCGGCTCGCCTCGACCCCGCCGCCCGCCGAGTCGAAGAAGCGCTGCCGGGTCCTGTACGTGTCACCGCTGAAGGCCCTGGCCGTCGACGTCGAGCGCAACCTGCGCAGCCCGCTGACCGGGATCCGGCAGGAGTCCGTCCGCCTCGGGCTGCCGGAGCCGGACATCCGGGTGGGGATCCGCTCCGGCGACACCCCGGCGGCCGAGCGGCGGGCGCTGGCCACGCGGCCGCCGGACATCCTCATCACCACCCCCGAGTCGCTGTTCCTGATGCTGACCTCGGCGGCGCGCGAGGCGCTGACCGGGATCGAGACGGTGATCGTGGACGAGGTGCACGCGGTCGCCGGGACCAAGCGCGGCGCGCACCTCGCCGTGTCCCTGGAGCGGCTGGACGAGCTGCTGCCGCGCCCGGCGCGCCGGATCGGGCTGTCGGCGACGGTCCGCCCGGTGGACGAGGTGGCCAGATACCTCGCGCCGCGCGGCAAGGTCGAGATCGTCCAGCCGCCGTCGGCGAAGGAGTTCGACCTGTCGGTGGTCGTCCCGGTGCAGGACATGGGCGAGTTGGGCGGCTCCCCCGCGACGGAGGGCCGGGAGGGCGGGGACCGGCCGTCGATCTGGCCGCATGTGGAGGAGCGGATCGCGGACCTGGTGCAGGCGCACCGCTCGACGATCGTGTTCGCCAACTCCCGCCGCCTCGCCGAGCGGCTGTGCAACCGGCTCAACGAGATCGCGTACGAGCGGGCCGTCGGCGAGAAGCTGCCCGAGCACGCGTCGCCGGCCGACGTCATGGCCCAGTCGGGCGCGGCCCTGGGAGCCCCGCCGCTGCTGGCGCGGGCGCACCACGGCTCGGTGTCCAAGGAGCAGCGGGCGCTGGTGGAGGAGGACCTGAAGGCGGGCCGGCTGCCGGCCGTGGTCGCCACCTCCAGCCTGGAACTGGGCATCGACATGGGCGCGGTGGACCTGGTCGTGCAGGTGGAGTCCCCGCCCTCGGTGGCGTCCGGGCTCCAGCGGGTGGGCCGGGCCGGGCACCAGGTGGGCGCGGTCTCCACCGGGGTGGTCTTCCCCAAGTACCGGGGGGACCTGGTCCAGGCGGCCGTGGTCACCGAGCGGATGCGGACGGGGGAGATCGAGTCCCTGCGCATCCCCTCCAACCCCCTCGACGTCCTGGCGCAGCAGTTGGTCGCCATGGTCGCGATGGACACCTGGCAGCTGGACGACCTCCTGGCGCTGGTGCGGCGGGCGGCGCCGTTCGCGGCGCTTCCGGAGTCGGCGTTCACGGCGGTGCTCGACATGCTGGCCGGCCGTTATCCGTCGGACGCGTTCGCCGAGCTGCGGCCGCGCGTGGTCTGGGACCGGGTGGCGGGGACGGTCACGGGCCGGCCGGGGGCCCAGCGCCTCGCGGTCACCTCCGGCGGCACCATCCCGGACCGCGGGCTGTTCGGGGTCTTCCTGGCCGGCTCGGACCCGAAGAAGGGCGGCGGGCGGGTCGGCGAGCTCGACGAGGAGATGGTCTACGAGTCCCGTGTCGGGGACGTCTTCACGCTGGGCACCACCTCCTGGCGCATCGAGGACATCACCCGCGACCGGGTCCTGGTCACCCCCGCCCCCGGGGTGCCGGGCAGGCTGCCGTTCTGGAAGGGCGACCAGCTCGGCCGCCCGCTGGAACTGGGCCGCGCGGTCGGCGCGTTCCTGCGCGAGCTCGGCGCCCTCTCCGAGGAGGACGCCCGGCTGCGGCTGGTGGCGGCCGGCCTGGATGCCTGGGCCGCGGAGAACGTGCTGGCGTACCTCGCCGAGCAGCGCGAGGCCTGCGGCCACGTCCCGGACGACCGGACCATCGTGGTGGAGCGGTTCCGCGACGAGCTGGGCGACTGGCGGGTCGTGGTCCATTCGCCGTTCGGCGCGCAGGTGCACGCCCCGTGGGCGCTGGCGCTGAGCGCCCGCCTCGCCGAGAAGTACGGCATGGACGCACAGGTGATGCACGCCGACGACGGCATCGTGCTCCGCCTCCCGGACGCGGACCTGCTGTCCATGGACCTCCTGGACCACGACCCCTCGGGGCCGCCCGCCTTCGAGTTCGACGACGAGCAGGCGCCGCTGGGCGCGGCCGACGTCGCCTTCGACCACGGGGACGTCAACCAGATCGTCACCGACCAGGTGGGCGGCTCCGCGCTGTTCGCCTCCCGGTTCCGCGAGTGCGCGGCCCGCGCCCTGCTGCTGCCGCGCCGCAGTCCGGGCCGCCGCACCCCGCTGTGGCAGCAGCGCCAGCGCGCCTCGCAACTGCTCCAGGTGGCGTCGGAGTTCGGCTCCTTCCCGATCGTGCTCGAAGCCGTGCGCGAATGCCTCCAGGACGTCTTCGACGTGCCCGGCCTGACCGAGCTGATGGGCGACATCGAGGCGCGCCGGGTCCGGCTGGTCGAGGTCACCACCCCGGAGCCGTCCCCGTTCGCCCGTTCCCTCCTCTTCGGCTACGTCGCCCAGTTCCTCTACGAGGGCGACTCCCCGCTGGCCGAGCGCAGGGCGGCCGCGCTGTCGCTGGACTCGCGGCTGCTGGCCGAGCTGCTCGGCCAGGCGGAGCTTCGCGAGCTCCTCGACGCGCAGGTGCTGGAGGAGCTGGAGCGGGAGCTCCAATGGCTCACCGAGGACCGGCGGGCCAAGGACGCCGAGTCGGTTGCCGACCTGCTGCGCCTGCTGGGCCCGCTGACGCAGGACCAGCTGACGGCGCGCGGGGCGGATCCGGCCTGGGCCGGCGAGCTCGCCGCCGCCCGCCGCGCCATCCGGGTCCGGATCGGCGGCGCGGAACACTGGGCGGCGATCGAGGACGCGGGCCGGCTGCGGGACGCGCTGGGCACCGCGCTGCCCGTGGGGGTCCCGGAGGCGTTCACCGAGCCGGTCAAGGATCCGCTGGGGGATCTGCTGGCCCGGTACGCCCGCACCCACGGGCCGTTCACCACGGCCGCCGTGGCCGCCGCCTTCGGCCTGGGCGCGGCGGTGACCGAGGGCGCCCTGAACCGTCTCGCGGCGGCGGGGCGGGTGGTGCAGGGCGAGTTCCACCCGGCGGGCATCGGCCAGGAGTGGTGCGACGCGACGGTGCTGCGCAGGCTCCGCCGCCGCTCCCTCGCCGCGCTGCGCCAGGAGCTGGAGCCGGTCCCGCCGACGTCGCTGGCCACCTTCCTGCCCCAGTGGCAGCACCTGGGCGGGGCCCTGCGCGGCCTCGACGGCCTGGCCCGGGCGGTCGAGCAGCTCCAGGGCGCCCCGGTGCCGGCCTCCGCGCTGGAGCGGCTGATCCTGCCGTCGCGGGTGGCCGGCTACTCCCCCGGCCTGCTGGACGAGCTGACCACCACCGGCGAGGTGGTCTGGGCGGGGGCCGGAGCCCTCCCGGGCAAGGACGGCTGGGTGTCGCTCTACCTGGCGGACGCCGCCCCGCTGCTCCTGCCGCCGCCGCACCCCCTGGAGCCGAGCCCGCTCCAGCAGGCGGTCCTGACGGCCCTCTCCGGCGGGTACGGCCTGTTCTTCCGGCAGATCTCGCAGGCGGTGCGCGCCGAGTTCCCCGAGGTGTCGGACATCGCCCTGTCCGAGGCCGTGTGGGACCTGGCCTGGTCGGGCCGGCTCACCAACGACACCCTCGCCCCACTGCGCTCGCTGCTCGGCTCGGGCCGCACGGCGGGCTCCACGGCCCACCGGGCCCGGCGCACCGTCCCGCGCGGCCGCTACGGCACGCTCAGCGCGACCGCGTCCCGTACGGGCCCGCCCACGGTCTCCGGCCGCTGGTCGCTGCTGCCGTCCCCGGCGCCCGACCCGACCCACCGCGCCCACGCGCTGGCCCGCACGCTGCTGGACCGGCACGGGGTGGTGACCCGCGGCGCGGTCGCCGCGGAGGGCGTGGAGGGGGGCTTCAGCGCGGTCTACCGCGTCCTGTCCGCCTTCGAGGACAGCGGCCAGGCCCGTCGGGGCTATGTGGTCGAGGGGCTGGGCGCGGCCCAGTTCGCGATGGACGGCGCGGTGGACCGGCTCCGGGCCGCCGAGCGGACGCCTCCCCCGCTGGCGGCGGTGGTGCTGGCCGCCGCCGACCCGGCGAACGCCTATGGCGCGGCCCTGCCCTGGCCCGAGCCCCCGGCCGGCGCCACGCACAAGCCGGGCCGCAAGGCGGGCTCCCTGGTGGTCCTGGTCGACGGGGAGCTCACCCTGTACCTGGAGCGCGGCGGCAAGACCCTGCTGGCCTGGCCCGGCCCGGAGGACCCCCGGCTGACGGCCGCGGTCGCCGCCCTCGCCGCCGGCTGCCGGGCGGGCACCCTGCCGGCGCTGACGGTGGAGCGGATCAACGCCGAGGCCGCACTCACCTCACCCCTCGGACCCCCGCTCGAATCGGCCGGGTTCCACGCCACGCCCCGGGGGCTGCGCCTGCGGCAGTGACCAGCGGCATCACGGTCGGCACATCAGCGCGTCAGCGCATCACCTTGACGCCGAAGCGGGCCCCGCCGAGCGCGAACTGGATGGCGCTGTGCATGTGGGCGTACATCTCCATGCCGCGGGAGCTCACCAACGGGCCGAGGTCGAGGACGTCCTGCCAGCCGTAGGACCGCAGCAGCTCGGTGACCTGCGCCTTCGCGTCGGCGTGCTCGCCCGCGATGAACATGGTGTGGTCGCCGCCCGCCACGGCCCGCGGGTCGACCACGGTCTCCTGCTCCTGGGTGACGCCCGCCTTGACCACCTTGGCCTGCGGCAGCGCGCGCTGGATCCGCTCCCCCAGGCTGTCGTGGTCGACCGGGTCCAGGGCGGGCATCACGCCCCACGGGGTCGGCCAGGGGTGAGCCTGCTCGGGGTTGTAGACGAACGGGACGGCGTAGTCCATCAGGGTCTTGCCCGCCAGGTGTCCGGCGATGCCGGTGAGCACGCCGACCGCGCTGGCCCCGTCGATCCCGTTGATGACGAAGTCGGCGGCCGCGGCGGCGTCGCCGAAGTTCCGCAGTTCGATGCCGGGGTAGTCGGCGAGCCACTGACCGAAGGGTTCGACGCCCATGAAGTCCGGCTCGGTGCGGCCCAGGGTGACCTGGGAGTCACGGGTACCGACGTACACCTCGTGCCCGAGGCTGAGCAGCTTGGCGGCGTGCGCGCGGCCGCCCGCGCCGGTCCCGAGGACTGCGATCTTCATGGTGGTGCTCCGTTCTCGCTGATGCGTGCCCTCCCCTCCCGCCTACGCATCCAGCCGCACCCGGAAGGAGCCTGACCACAGTGACCGAGAAAGCCCGCAGGACCCGCCGACACGACGCGAACCGGCGGGAGCGCATCGCCGAGGTGGCCGAGGAACCGATCGCGGAGCGAGGGCCGGAGGCCCTGACCCACCGGGCCATCACCGAGCGGGCCGACGTGTCGCTCTCCTCCACCACCTACCACTTCGCCGACCGCGAGGCGCTGAGCCGGGCCGGCCCGGAGCGTGCGGCGCAACGCTTCGCCGCCTTCGTGCGCCACTGGGCCGGGCAAGAGGCTGTCGGAGCACTGGCGGACGGCGTCATGTCCTGCCCGGGCGAGGGCCGCACCGCCATGGTCGTCGAGTACCGGCTGCACGCCGCCGCCCTGCGCCGCCCGGGCTGCGGGAGGCGGCGAGCCTGCCCCCGGACCACTGCCGAGGCCCTGGCGCCGCTGCTCGGACCGACGGCCACCGCGACGGCGGCCCCGCTGATGACCGGCCTCCGCCTGCACGCGATGAACGCCCCCCGACCCGCGACCCGCGACCCGCGACCCGCGACCCGCGACGAGATCCTGACCGTCCTCACCCGCGCCCTGCTCCCGCTCAGGGCGTGACGGCCCCCTCCGGCCGGTTGCGCAGGCCCCGGCCGGCGCGACCACCGGCGCGGGGTGCCGACCCCGGCGGAGCCCGCCATCGCGTTCCGCCGCGGATGCGCACGGTCGGGCGCGCGCCGCACGCGACGCCCCCAGGGACGCCCTCGGGGCGCCCCGCTCCCCGCGCCCCGTCTGCCCCGGAACCATCGGCGGCGGGCGAGAATGGGGACATGCCCGAAGGCGACAGCATCCGGCGTGCGGCGACCCGTCTGCACGCGGTCCTCGCAGGCCGTGAACTGACCCTCAGCGACCTGCGCGTCCCCCGCTTCGCCACCGCGGACCTCACCGGCCGCGTCACCCTCGACGTCACCCCGCGCGGCAAACACCTCCTCGCCCGCTTCGAAGGCGGCCTCACCCTGCACAGCCACCTCCGCATGGACGGAGCCTGGCACGTCTTCGCCGCCGGCGAGAAGTGGCGCGGCGGCCCCGCCCACGAGATCCGCTGCCTCCTCGGCACGGCCGGGCACACGGCCGTCGGCTACCGCCTCCCCGTCCTGGAGCTGATCCGGACCGCCGAGGAGGACCGCGCCGTGGGGCACCTCGGCCCCGACATCCTCGGGCCGGACTGGGATCCCGGCCGCGCCGCCGCCAACCTCCTCGCCGTCCCGGAGCGGCCCCTCGGCGAGGCCCTGCTCGACCAGCGCAACCTCGCCGGGATCGGCAACATCTACAAGGCCGAGCTCTGCTTCCTGGCCCAGGTCACCCCCTGGACCCCGGTCGGCGGGCTCCCCGAGGCCAAGCTGCCGCGGCTGGCCGCCGCCGCCCACCGCCTGCTGTCCGCGAACACCGGAGACCGGCCCGGGCACCGCAACACCACCGGCATCCACCGCCCCGGCCAGGAGCTCTTCGTCTACGGCCGCGCCCACCGGCCCTGCCTGCGCTGCGGCACGCCCGTCCGCGAGGCCCCCCAGGACGGCCGCCCCACCTACTGGTGCCCCCGCTGCCAGCCGGGGCCCACGCCCTGACCACCCTGCCGACCGGACGCAATGATTGACTACCCGTCAGATCCGGTCGTACCGTCCCGGCATGCCCACACCCACAGCCGCGTACGACCTCACCGGCCGCACCGCACTGGTCACCGGAGCCGCCAGCGGCATCGGCCGCGCCACCGCCGTCCTCCTCGCCTCGGCCGGCGCCCACGTGCACTGCGCCGACCGCGACGAACAGGGGCTGGCAGAGACGGCCGCCCTGGCCGCCGGAGCCGGGGTCGGCGGCGCCAGCGTCCACCCCCTCGACGTCACCGACCGGGCCTCGATCCGGGCCGCCGTCTCCGCGGCCGGCCCGCTCGACATCGCCGCCGCCATCGCCGGAATCATGCACACCAGCAGCGTCCTGGAGACGTCCGACGAGGACCTCGACCGGGTCCTGGACGTCAATTTCAAGGGAGTCCTGCGCACCTGCCAGGAGGCCGCCCGCTCCATGATCGCGGCGGGCCGCCCCGGATCCATCGTCACCATGGCCTCCGGCGCCGTGGACGCCGCCCAGCCCGGCCTGCTCTGCTACAGCGCCGCCAAGGCGGCCGTCATCCAGCTCACGAAGACCCTCGCCACCGAGACAGGCCCGCACGGCATACGGGTCAACGCCGTCGCCCCCGGTTGGATCCGCACCCCGATGACCGGCCGCCACAGCCCCGAGGTCCAGGAACAGACCGAGGCGGCCATGGTCCGCATGTCCCCCCTGCGCCGGGTCGGCGAGCCGGAGGACATCGCCCAGGCGGTGCTCTACCTGGCCTCGGACGCCTCGTCCTTCATGACGGGCCAGATCCTGCGTCCGAACGGCGGGGTTTCGATGCCCTGGTAGCCGCGCCGGCCGCTCCGGCCACCCCGGCTCCGTCTCCGCCGGGATCCGCATCGCAGCCGTCAAGGGCGTCCCGGCCGGCCCGCAGCCGCGCCCTGCGCAACGGCGCCGGCACGCAGTGCACCGGCAGCAGCCCGAGCCCCCAGCCGCCCACCGCCACCGCGCCCTCCACGGCACCCGTCTCGGCGGGCGCCAGTACCAGCCGCAGCACGGCCCACCACCACAGGGCCCCCAGCGTCAGGGCGAGGGCCGACAGCAGGGGTGGGCGCGACACCGCGGGTATGCGCAGCGACGTCCGCACTGCCACCTCCAGGGGGCCGGGACCCGGACCGCCCCATCGTCTCGCACACCCCTCGCACCCGCACCCAGAACGGCCGGGAGCCCCGACCGGTGCTCCACGCACCGGCCGGGGCTCCGGCCAAGCTCAAACACGCACGTGCTCGCTCACGCGGCTACGACATTCACCGCTTCCGCAGGCGCCTTGATGGTCACCCGTTCCGGGCCCGCGACCGAAGCCATCGAGACCGAATTGAGCATCGGACGGACCGGTACGGTGACCGGTTCGCTTGCCGCGGCCGACTGTGCCAGCTCAGCGAGCGACAGTTCATCACTGACTTCGCGCATCAGCTCGGACATCCGTACGTCCAACGCGTCGCAGATCGCGGAGAGCAGCTCGGAGGATGCCTCCTTCTGCCCCCGCTCCACCTCGGAGAGATAGCCGAGCGAAACTCGGGCCGACGAGGAGACTTCGCGCAGAGTACGGCCCTGGCGCTGGCGCTGCCGACGCAGCACGTCACCCAGCAGGCGACGGAGCAGAATCATCGGTGGCTCCCTCCTCTGACCGTGTAGCCGCATCCTTCACGCCCCACCGTACCGCCTCGCGCCGCGGCCGTGCGGGGAGCGATGTCGTGTTCACTCAGGGCTGCAAACATCAAATCCCCCCGTTCTGTTCCGTATCCTGCCCCCGCGCATTCTCGCGGAGTTCGTCCGCGAGAAGCTCGAGCACTGTCCGTGCACTCTCCCTACGAATTTCCGCGCGGGAGCCGTTCAACCTCAGACGGACCGTTTTCCTGCCCCCCGGACCGTCCACGGCGACGAAAACCGTGCCCACCGGCTGCCCGTCCTGCGGGTCGGGGCCGGCCACCCCGGTCGTCGCGATCCCCCACGACGCGCCCATCACCCGGCGCACACCGGCCGCCATCTCCGCCGCGACCTGGGCGTTCACCGCGCCTTCGGCTTCCAGCAGGCCCGCGTCCACTCCCAGGACCCGGTGCTTGATCTCCGTCGCGTACGCCGTGACCGACCCGCGGAACGACCGGGAGGCGCCGGGGACGGCCGTGATCTCGGCAGCGACCATGCCGCCGGTCAGGGATTCCGCGACAGCCACCGTCTGGTCACTCTCCGCGAGCAGCTGGAGCGCGTACGCGGCGAGCGTGCGCCCCCCGGTCGCTCCGGCGCGCCCCTGCGCCACCGGAGCATCCCCCGCCCCATCGGTCACCGCGCGGCCCGCTCCGCGGCGAGACCCTGGCGTCGGAGCACGATCGCCTGGCGGATGTAGTCCAAACCGGTGACGACGGTCAGCACGACCGCGATCGCCATCACCCAGAAGCGCATCGTCGCCAGCGCACCGGTCAGTGCGAGGACGTACATGCCCACGGCCGTGCCCTGGGCCAGCGTCTTCAGCTTGCCGCCGCGGCTGGCCGGAATCACGCCGTAGCGGATGACCCAGAAGCGCAGCAGCGTGATCCCGAGCTCCCGTCCGAGGATCAACCCGGTCACCCACCACGGGAGGTCGCCCAGCCAGGAGAGGCAGATCAGCGCCGACCCCATGATCGCCTTGTCGGCGATGGGGTCGGCGATCTTGCCGAAGTCCGTGACCAGGTTGTACGTCCGGGCCAGGTGCCCGTCGAAGATGTCCGTGATCATGGCGACGGCGAACGCCGCCCAGGCCCAGGCCCGCCAGGCCGGGTCGTAGCCGCCGTCGGCGAGCAGCAGCAGGACGAACCCCGGCACCAGCACGAGCCGGATCATCGTCAGGATGTTGGCGATGTTCCACAGGCTGGCCTGATTGACCGCCGCGGCCCCCAGCTTCGCGCCGGGTACGGGCCGGCGGCCGGTCCCGCCCGCCGCAGATGCCGGGACACCGGTCATCCGGCCGCCTCCTCAAAGTCCAGGCCCAGGGGCTCGGCCACCAGGTCCACTCCCAGGGTGCCGACGACCTTCGCCGTGACGATACGCCCGGGGACCAGGCCCGTGCCGTCGGTGAAGACGACCTGGCCGTCGGTTTCGGGAGCCTGGTGCGCGGCGCGCCCGTAGGCACCCTCGCCCTCCTCGGCCTCGTCGAACGGGACGACCGTCTCCACGAGCACTTCCAGGGTCTCGCCGATCCGCTCCTCCGCACGCTGGGCGGTGAGCTCCTCGGCGAGCCGCTGCATGTGCGCCAGGCGCTCGGCGATCGTGTCCTCGTCCAGCTTGTTCTCGTAGGTGACGGCCTCGGTGCCGTCCTCGTCGGAGTAGCCGAAGACGCCGATCGCGTCGAGGCGGGCGTGGGTGAGGAAACGCTCCAGCTCGGCGAAGTCGGCTTCCGTCTCGCCGGGGAAGCCGACGATGAAGTTCGAGCGGACACCGGCCTGCGGGGCCTTGGAGCGGATGGTGTCCAGCAGCTCCAGGAAGCGGTCGGTGTCACCGAAGCGGCGCATGGCGCGCAGCACGTCGGGGGCGGAGTGCTGGAAGGACAGGTCGAAGTACGGCACGACCTTGGGGGTCGAGGTCAGCACGTCGATCAGGCCCGGGCGCATCTCGGCGGGCTGGAGGTAGCTGACCCGGACGCGCTCGATGCCGTCGACGGCGGCGAGCTCGGGCAGCAGGGTCTCCAGCAGGCGGATGTCGCCGAGGTCCTTGCCGTACGAGGTGTTGTTCTCGGAGACCAGCATGATCTCCTTGACGCCCTGCTCGGCGAGCCAGCGGGTCTCGCCCAGCACGTCGGCGGGGCGGCGGGAGATGAAGGACCCGCGGAAGGACGGGATGGCGCAGAACGAGCAGCGCCGGTCGCAGCCGGAGGCCAGCTTGACCGAGGCCACCGGGCTGTTGTCCAGACGGCGGCGCAGCGGGGCGCGCGGACCGGAGGCGGGCGCGACACCTTCGGGCAGGTCCGCGGGGGCCTCGGCGGGCTCCTCGGCGGGCGCCTGGGCGTGCCCGGGGAGGGCGACGTCGGCGGACTGGCGGGCGGCGGGGCTGATCGGCAGCAGCTGGCGGCGGTCGCGCGGGGTGTGGGCTTCGACACTGCCGCCGCTGAGGATGAGCTGGAGGCGGTTGGAGATGTCGGCGTAGTCGTCGAAGCCGAGGACCCCGTCGGCCTCGGGAAGGGCCTCGGCGAGCTCCTTGCCGTAGCGCTCGGCCATGCAGCCGACGGCGACGACGGCCTGGGTCTTGCCGTGATCCTTGAGATCGTTGGCTTCCAGCAGGGCGTCTACGGAGTCCTTCTTGGCGGCTTCGACGAAGCCACAGGTGTTGACGACGGCTACGTCCGCGTCGGCGGCGTCCTCGACGAGCTCCCAGCCATCCGCCGCCAAGCGGCCTGCGAGCTCCTCCGAGTCCACCTCGTTACGGGCGCAGCCAAGAGTGACAAGGGCGACGGTACGGCGTTCGGGCATGGACTCAAGACTACTTCGTCCCGGCGCGGGCCCCAGCCGCAAGTCCCCGCACACCAAGATCCCCGGGGTGCGCGCAGCACCCCGGGGATCTTGGTTGACGCCGTCCGCCTACGGGCGGCCCCTCGGTCAGCCCGCCTGCGGCTGGCCCTGGGAGGGGTCTTCCTTGGTGTATGTGAGGCGTTCCACCTGACCCGGCTGGAAGTCGTCCTTGATCTCCTTGCCGTTCACGAAGAGCTTCACGACCCCGGCGTCGCCGAGCACGAGGTCGACGGACTCCTTGTCCGTGAAGGTCTTCGACTCGCCCTGGACGAGGGTGCCGTCGAAGAGGAGCCGGCCCGTGGAGTCCTTCGCGGAGATCCAGCTCTCGCCCGTGTCGGCCGTCAGGACGACGGTGACGAGATCCTTGGGTGCGGCGGCGATGGCACTGTCCGAGGGCTCCGGCTTGGCGGCCGGCGGGACCTGGGAGGGCTGCGCGGCCGGCTTGCCGCCGGTCTGCTTGGGTGCGGGCTTGGGGGAGGCGGATCCTTCCGCCACCGGGCGCTTTTCCTTCTCGGCGTCGCCGCTGAAGGCGGTGAAGCCGACGAAGCCGATCACGGCGACGATGGCGGCGACCATGGCCGCGGTCCAGTTGGGCCGCTGCCGCTCGGGGCGGATCCGCTCGGCTTCGAACATCGGCGCGGCGGGGGTGGGTGCCGGCCGGCCGCCGTGGGCCGCGTCGTAGCTCTCGACCAGGGGTGCCGGGTCGAGGTGGACGGCGCGGGCGAGCGTACGGATGTGGCCGCGGGCGTAGACGTCGCCGCCGCACCGCGTGAAGTCGTCCTCTTCGATCGCGTGCACGATCGGGATGCGCACGCGGGTGATGGAACTGACCTCGTCGACTGTGAGCCCGGCGGCGATCCGGGCCTTCTTGAGGGCCGTCCCGATGGACGGCTCTTCGACGGAACGTTCGACGAGACGGTCCTCGGACCGGTCGTCGGTCGAAGGCCGCTCTTCTTCGGGGGAGTTGGAGTTGCCGATGGACACAAGGGCGCCTTTCGAGCGTGTAGCCACCTGCTGGAAGTCCAGTCTAGGGGGGTGACGAAAGGGTGGAGCAACCGGAGGGTGCCCTTCCTACGCCATACGAATGGCGACGGGAGGTCCCCTTCGGCGTGGCGGCCCGACGCCGTACGCGAGTCGTGCGCGGCGCCGCCCCTCCGTTCAACTTGACGCGGGCCCAAGGGAAACGGTTGCCCGCGATTTCACTACGAATGCGTCTCGCCGCGGATGACCGCGAGCACCCCGTCCAGCTCGTCGGCCTTCAGCAGGACGTCGCGCGCCTTCGAACCCTCGCTCGGGCCGACGATGCCCCGCGACTCCATGAGGTCCATGAGCCGCCCGGCCTTCGCGAAGCCCACCCGCAGCTTGCGCTGGAGCATCGAGGTGGAGCCGAACTGCGTGGTGACGACGAGCTCCGCCGCCTGGCACAGCAGGTCCAGGTCGTCGCCGATGTCCTCGTCGATCTCCTTCTTCTGCTTCTGCCCGACGGTGACGTCGTCCCGGAAGACCGGCGCCATCTGGTCCTTGCAGTGCTGGACGATCCCGGCGATCTCGTCCTCGGTGACGAAGGCGCCCTGGAGGCGGACGGGCTTGTTCGCGCCCATCGGCAGGAACAGCCCGTCGCCCTTGCCGATGAGCTTCTCGGCGCCGGGCTGGTCGAGGATGACCCGGCTGTCGGCGAGGGAGGAGGTGGCGAAGGCGAGGCGTGAGGGCACGTTCGCCTTGATCAGGCCGGTGACCACGTCCACCGAGGGCCGCTGGGTGGCGAGCACCAGGTGGATGCCGGCGGCGCGGGCCAGCTGGGTGATGCGGACGATCGAGTCCTCGACGTCGCGCGGGGCCACCATCATCAGGTCGGCCAGCTCGTCGACGATCACCAGCAGGTACGGGTAGGGGCTGAGCTCCCGCTCGCTGCCCGGCGGGAGTTTGATCTTCCCGTCCCGGATGGCCTGGTTGAAGTCGTCGATGTGCCGGTAGCCGAAGGCCGCCAGGTCGTCGTAGCGCAGGTCCATCTCGCGCACGACCCACTGGAGCGCCTCGGCGGCCCGCTTGGGGTTGGTGATGATCGGCGTGATCAGGTGCGGGATGCCCTCGTACGCCGTCAGCTCGACCCGCTTGGGGTCGACGAGGACCATCCGGACGTCCTCCGGGGTGGCCCGGACCATGATCGAGGTGATCAGGCAGTTGATGCAGGAGGACTTGCCGGAGCCGGTGGCTCCGGCGACCAGCACGTGCGGCATCTTGGCGAGGTTGGCCATGACGTAGCCGCCCTCGACGTCCTTGCCGAGCGCGACCAGCATCGGGTGGTCGTCCTCGGCCGCGTCCGCGAGGCGCAGGACGTCGCCCAGGTTGACCATCTCGCGGTCGGTGTTGGGGATCTCGATGCCGACGGCGGACTTGCCCGGGATCGGGCTGATGATCCGCACGTCGGGGCTGGCCACGGCGTAGGCGATGTTCTTGGTCAGGGCCGTGATCCGCTCGACCTTCACGGCCGCGCCGAGGGTGACCTCGTAGCGGGTGACCGTCGGGCCCCGGGTGAAGCCGGTGACGTCGGCGTCCACCTTGAACTCCGTGAACACGTTGCGCAGGGAGGCGACCACGGCGTCGTTGGCGGCGCTGCGGGTCTTGCCGGGCCCGCCCTTCTCCAGCAGGTCCAGCGAGGGCAGGGAGTACGTGATGTCCCCGCGCAGCTGGAGCTGCTCGGCGCGGGGCGGCAGCGGCTGGGCCTCCGGCGGGGCCTTCGTCAGGTCCGGCACCGCCAGCGTCCCGGAGGCAGCGGCGGTGGTGGCGTGCGGCTGCTCGGCGGGCTCCGCGGCGGCCGCGGGTGAGGCGGGCCGGGCGGAGCGCTCACCGCGGGCGGTCGGCACCGGAGCGGTGGCCTCGACGCCGTCCCGCTCGGCGGCGATCCCCTGCGTGAGGTCGGCGACGAGCGGGGAGGGCGGCATTCCGCCGTAGACCGCCCCGTCCAGCGCGGCGGCGGCCGCCGCGGCCACGTCGACGGCGTCCATCTCCCGGTCGATCGCCGGCCGGGCTGCGGCCTTGCGCGGCCGGCGCCGCCGGGCCAGCGCCTCCTCCTCGGCGGCGTCCGCGGGGTCGCCGGCCCCCGAGCGGGCCCGCCACCGGTCCGGGTCGTGCCGGACGGCGGGGCCTGCGTCGGCCTCCCCGTAGCCCTCGTCGTACTCGTTCGGGGCGATGATGCCGAGCCGGATGCCCAGTCGGCGCAGCCGCTGCGGGATCGCGTTGACCGGGGTCGCGGTGACCACGAGCAGCCCGAAGATCGTCAGCAGCACCAGCATGGGCACGGCCAGCGGCGCGCCCATGGTGAAGATCAGCGGCTTGGAGGCGCCCCAGCCGATGAGCCCGCCGGCGTTCTGCATGGCGGTGGTGCCCTCGTCACGGCCGGGTGCTCCGCAGGCGATGTGGACCAGGCCGAGGACGCCGATGACGAGGGCGGACAGCCCGATGCCGATCCGGCCGTTGGCGTCGGTCTGTTCGGGGTGGCGGATGAAACGTACCGCCATGACGCCGAGCAGTATCGGCACGAGCAGGTCCAGCCGTCCGAAGAGGCCGGTGATCAGCATGGTCACCAGGTCCCCGACGGGACCGCTCAGGTTCGACCAGGTACCGGCGGCGACGATCAGCGCGAGGGCGAGGAGCAGCAGCGCGACGCCGTCCTTGCGGTGGGCGGGGTCGAGGTTCCTGGCCCCCTGGCCGATCCCGCGGAAGACCGCGCCGACCGCGTGCGCGCAGCCCAGCCACAGGGCCCGCACCAGTCGCAGCACGCCGCTCGTCGGGGACGGCACGGGCTTCGCCGCCGCCTTCCTGGCCGGGGCGCGCCTGGCGGCCGCGGCCTTCTTCGCCGGGGGCTTGCGTGCGGGGGCCGCCTTCTTGGCGGGCGCCGTCGTACGGCCGGTGCGGCCCTTCGCGGTGCCCGCAGCGCTCGGGGAACCCTTGCCGGACGTACTTGAGGCCATGGGCCCGAGGTTACCGGTGCGCGCGCCGGTGGACACGCGTGCCCACCCCTTCACCCGTTCGTGTCGTGGCCGGGGTAGGCACTTTGACGCTCCGCCAAGCCGGACGCGTGCGCGGTCAGTTCTGCGAGGGAAGTGCCGGAGCCCCTCCGGCGCTGCCGGGCTCCAGGGCGTCGAGCGCCCGCCGCAGTCCGGTGAGTTTGCGTTCCAGATGGGCCGCGGTCGCCACGACCCCGGCGTCGGCCGAATCCTCGCCGAGCTGCTTGGTCAGCGCTTCGGCCTGCTCCTCGACCGCCGCGAGCCGCGCGGAGAGCTCGGCCAGCAGGCCCGCCGTCTCCTTGCCGGCGTCCACGCCGTTCGAGCCGCCGCCCTCCAGCTGGAGCCTCAGCAGGGCGGCCTGCTCCCGCAGTTGGCAGTTCTTCGTGTACAGCTCCACGAAGACGGAGACCTTCGCCCGCAGCACCCACGGGTCGAAGGGCTTGGAGATGTAGTCGACCGCACCCGCCGCGTAACCGCGGAAGGTGTGGTGCGGACCGTGGTTGATCGCGGTGAGGAAGATGATCGGGATGTCCCGGGTCCGTTCCCGCCGCTTGATGTGCGCGGCCGTCTCGAACCCGTCCATACCCGGCATCTGCACATCCAGCAGGATGACCGCGAAATCGTCCGTGAGCAGCGCTTTGAGCGCCTCCTCCCCCGACGACGCCCGGACCAGTGTCTGATCGAGCGCGGAGAGGATGGCCTCCAACGCCAGCAGATTCTCCGGCCGGTCGTCGACCAGGAGGATCTTGGCCTTCTGCACCATGCCCTGTCCTCCTCGCCCCGGCATGGGGCCTCCCCGGCTCCTGGCACCGGCTTGTGCGCCGGGCCCCGCCCCAGAGGACGACACCCGTGCGCCGTCCGTCCTTGTGCCGGTCATCGTAGCCCCAGTCCCGAGATCGCCACACCCTGTCACCAAGATGTCACTGTGCACGAAGCAGAAACGCGGTGGGAGAGCAGAAGGTTCCCCGTTTACCGCCCTTCCACACCGCTACGGCCACAGTGTGTCAGCGGTCGGTTCCCTTCCGCTCTCCCTCCTGTCACTTGCCCCGCATCCACTGCTCCATGACCGACAACAGGTAGTCCGGGTCGACCGGCTTGGTCACATAGTCGGAAGCGCCGGAGTCGATCGCCTTCTCCCGGTCCCCCTTCATCGCCTTGGCCGTCAGCGCGATGATCGGCAGGCCGGCGAACTGCGGCATCCGCCGGATCGCCGAGGTCGTGGCGTACCCGTCCATCTCGGGCATCATGATGTCCATCAGCACGACCTTCACGTCGTCGTGCTGCTCCAGGACCTCGATGCCCTCGCGCCCGTTCTCCGCGTACAGCACCGCCAGCCCGTGCTGTTCCAGCACGCTGGTGAGCGCGAAGACGTTGCGGACGTCGTCATCCACGATGAGCACCCGCTCGCCGCGGAAGTCGTACGTCCGCGCCACCGTCGGAAGCTCCTCCTCCGCGGTGTCCCAGGCGTCCTCCGCCCCCGCCGCGCTCGGCTGCCCCGGCACCGCCGTACGCGGCTCCAGGTCGCTCAGCGCCTTGCGGCGCCGGCGGAACAGCGCGGCCCCGCCGCCCTGTCCCGCTCCGGCGGCCGACGGCGCGGACCGCACGGGCTGCTGGGGCTGCGCCGCCGCCGGTGCGGCCGTCGGCCCGGCCGGCAGCACCGGCAGCCCGGGCCGCGCCCCGTCGAGGGACCGGCGGTACAGCTCGCCGCGGGCGCCTCCCGGCGTGGGCGGCGCGTACCCCTGCGGCGGCAGCTCGCTCGGGTGCAGCGGCAGGTACAGCGTGAAGGTGGAGCCGCGGCCCGGCTCGCTCGCCGCGTGGATCTCCCCGCCCAGCAGCCGGGCGATCTCCCGGCTGATGGACAGGCCCAGCCCGGTGCCGCCGTACTTGCGGCTCGTGGTCCCGTCCGCCTGCTTGAAGGCCTCGAAGATCACCAGCATCTTGCTCGCCGCGATCCCGATGCCGGTGTCGGTGACCGAGAAGGCGATCAGGTCCGCGTCCGCCTCCCGCAGCGAACCGGCCTCCAGCAGCTGCTCGCGGATCGCGGTGGGCACATCGGCGCCGGCGGGCCGGATCACCAGCTCCACCGCGCCGGTGTCGGTGAACTTCACCGCGTTCGACAGCAGGTTGCGCAGCACCTGCAGCAGCCGCTGCTCGTCGGTGTGCAGAGTGGCCGGCAGCTCCGGGGAGACCCGCACCGAGAAGTCCAGGCCCTTCTCCGCCGTCAGCGGCCGGAAGGTCGCCTCCACGTAGTCCACGAGCTGCACCAGCGCGATCCGGGTCGGCGAGACGTCCATCTTCCCGGCCTCGACCTTCGACAGGTCGAGGATGTCGTTGATCAGCTGGAGCAGGTCCGAACCCGCCCCGTGGATGGTCTCGGCGAACTCCACCTGCTTCGGCGACAGGTTCTCGTCCGCGTTGTCGGCGAGCAGCTTGGCCAGGATCAGCAGCGAGTTGAGCGGGGTGCGCAGCTCGTGCGACATGTTCGCCAGGAACTCGGACTTGTAGCGCATCGAGACCGCGAGCTGCTCGGCGCGCTCCTCCAGGACCTGCCGGGCCTCCTCGATCTCGGTGTTCTTCACCTCGATGTCCCGGTTCTGCTGGGCCAGCAGTTCGGCCTTCTCCTCCAGCTCCGCATTGGCGGCCTGGAGGGCCTTCTGCCGGTTCTCCAGCTCGTCGGAACGCTCCCGCAGCTGCTCGGTCATCTCCTGCGACTGCTTCAGCAGCATCTCCGTCTTGGAGTTGACGCTGATGGTGTTGACGCTCGTACCGATCATCTCGGCGATCTGGCTGAGGAAGTCCTTCTGGATCTGCGTGAAGGGCGTGAAGGAGGCCAGCTCGATGACGCCGAGCACCTTGCCCTCGAAGAGCACCGGCAGCACGATCACGTGCGCCGGCGGGGCCTCGCCCAGGCCCGAGGAGATCTTCAGGTAGCCGGGCGGGGTGTTCTCGACGAGGATCGTCCGCTTCTCCTCGGCGACCGCCCCGATCAGCCCCTCCCCCGGCCGGAAGGAGATGGGCATCTGCCCGCCCGCGTACGCGTAGCTCCCGCGCATCCGCAGCTCGTACGAGCCGTCCGCGCCCCCTTCCGTCCCGATCTCGGTGGTGCCGCCGGCCGGCACCGCCAGGAAGAAGGCGCCGTGCTGCGCGGAGACCACCGGCGTCAGCTCGCTCATGATCAGCGAGGCGACGTCGTCGAGGTCGCGGCGGCCCTGCATCAGGGCGGAGATCCGGGCCAGGTTGCCCTTGAGCCAGTCCTGCTCCTTGTTGGCCAAGGTGGTGTCGCGCAGGTTGACGATCATCGTGTTGATGTTGTCCTGGAGGACCTGGATCTCGCCCGCCGCGTCCACGTCGACCTTCAGGCTGAGGTCGCCGCGGGTCACCGCGGTCGCCACGGCCGCGATCGCGCGCACCTGCCGGGTGAGGTTGCCGGCCATCTCGTTCACGGACTCGGTCAGGTCCCGCCAGGTGCCGTCGACGTCCCGGACCCGGGCCTGGCCGCCCAGGATGCCCTCGGTGCCCACCTCGCGGGCCACCCGCGTCACCTGGTCGGCGAAGGAGGACAGCTGGTCGACCATCGTGTTGATGGTCGTCTTGAGCTCCAGGATCTCGCCCCGGGCATCGATGTCGATCTTCTTGGTCATGTCGCCCTTGGCGATGGCGGTCGTGACCATGGCGATCTGCCGCACCTGGCCGGTGAGGTTGGAGGCCATGAAGTTCACCGAGTCGGTGAGGTCCTTCCACGTCCCCGAGACCCCCGGCACGTGCGCCTGCCCGCCGAGACGGCCCTCCGTGCCCACCTCGCGGGCCACCCGCGTCACCTCGTCGGCGAAGGACGACAGGGTCTTCACCATCGTGTTGACGGTGTCGGCGAGCTGCGCGACCTCGCCGCGCGCCTCGACCGTGACCTTCTTCGTCAGGTCGCCGTTGGCGACGGCCGCCGAGACCTGCGCGATCCCGCGCACCTGGGCCGTCAGGTTCCCGGCCATCGTGTTGACGTTGTCGCTGAGGTCCTTCCAGATGCCGGTGACCCCGCGGACCCGGGCCTGGCCGCCGAGGATGCCCTCGGTACCCACCTCGCGGGCCACCCGCGTCACCTGCTCCGCGAAGGAGGACAGCTGGTCCACCATCGTGTTGACGGTCGTGACGAGTTCGAGGATCTCGCCCTTGGCGTCGACGGTGATCTTCTTGGAGAGGTCGCCCATGGCGACCGCCGTCGTGACCTCGGCGATGTTGCGCACCTGCGAGGTCAGGTTGTTCGCCATGAAGTTGACGGACTGGGTGAGGTCCTTCCAGGTGCCGGAGACACCCTTGACCTCGGCCTGACCGCCGAGGATGCCCTCGGTACCCACCTCCCGGGCCACCCGGGTCACCTGCTCGGCGAAGTTCGAGAGCTGGTCGACCATCGTGTTGAGGGTGTTCTTCAGCTCCAGGATCTCGCCCCGGGCGTCCACGTCGATCTTCTGCGACAGGTCGCCGCGCGCCACCGCCGTGGCGACCTGGGCGATGTTGCGCACCTGCGAGGTCAGGTTCCCGGCCATGCCGTTCACCGAGTCCGTCAGGTCGCGCCAGACACCGGCCACGCCGGGCACCTGCGCCTGGCCGCCGAGGCGGCCCTCCGTACCGACGTCCCGGGCCACCCGGGTCACCTGCTCCGCGAAGGCGGAGAGCTGGTCGACCATCGTGTTGATGGTGTTCTTCAGCTCCAGGATCTCGCCCCGGGCGTCCACGTCGATCTTCTGCGACAGGTCGCCGCGCGCCACCGCCGTGGTCACCTGCGCGATCTGGCGCACCTGCGAGGTCAGGTTCCCGGCCATGAAGTTGACGGAGTCGGTGAGCTCCTTCCAGGTGCCCGAGACCCCCTCGACCCTGGCCTGGCCGCCGAGGCGGCCCTCCGTACCCACGTCCCGCGCCATCCGCGTGACCTGGTCCGCGAAGGACGACAGCTGGTCGACCATCGTGTTCACGGTGTTCTTCAGCTGGAGCATCTCGCCGGAGACGTCCACCGTGACCTTCTGCGACAGGTCGCCGTTGGCCACCGCCGTGGTCACCTGGGCGATGTTGCGGACCTGCCCGGTGAGGTTGCGGAAGGCGGTGTTCACCGAGTCGGTGAGGTCCTTCCAGGTACCGGCGGCCCCCGGCACCTGCGCCTGACCGCCCAGCTCTCCCTCGACGCCGACCTCGCGGGCCACTCGCGTCACTTCCGCACCGAAGGACTGGAGTTGGTCGACCATCGTGTTGACGGTGTTCTTCAGTTCCAGCATCTCGCCGGCGACGTCCACCGTGACCTTCTGCGACAGGTCGCCGTTGGCCACCGCCGTGGTCACCTGCGCGATGTCCCGCACCTGGGTGGTGAGGTTGCGGAAGACCGTGTTCACCGAGTCGGTGAGGTCCTTCCACGTCCCCGCCGCCCCGGGCACCTGCGCCTGACCGCCGAGCAGGCCCTTGGCGCCGACCTCGCTGGCCACGCGCGTGACCTCGTCCGCGAAGGTCCGCAGCGTCTCCGTCATCTGGTTGATCGTTTCGGCCAGCTGCGCGACCTCGCCGCGCGCGCTGACCCGCACCTTCTGCGACAGGTCGCCGTTGGCGACCGCCGTCGTCACCTGCGCGATCCCGCGCACCTGGGCCGTCAGGTTCCCGGCCATCGTGTTGACGGAGTCGGTCAGGTCCTTCCACACGCCGGCGACGCCGGGCACCTTGGCCTGGCCGCCCAGCTCGCCCTCCGTACCCACCTCGCGTGCGACCCTCGTCACCTCGGAGGAGAAGGACGACAGCTGGTCCACCATCGTGTTCACGGTGTTCTTCAGCTGGAGCATCTCGCCGGCCACGTGCACGGTGACCTTGCGCGACAGGTCGCCCTTCGCGACCGCCGTCGTCACGAGAGCGATGTCACGCACCTGCGCGGTGAGCCGGTACGCCATGGTGTTGACGGAGTCGGTCAAGTCCTTCCAGGATCCGGACATTCCGCGCACCTGGGCCTGGCCGCCGAGCTTGCCCTCGGTACCCACCTCCAGCGCCACGCGCGTCACCTCGTCGGTGAACGCGGACAGCTGGTCGACCAGGTTGTTCACGGTACGGCCGACCTTCAGGAACTCGCCGCGCAGCGGATGCCCGGCCCCGTCGGCCGCCTGCGTCCGCAGGTCCATGCGCTGGTCCAGGTCGCCCTCGGCCACCGCCGACAGCACCCGTCCCACCTCGGACACCGGCCGGGCCAGATCGTCGACCAGCTGGTTCGAGGCGTCGATCGCGGCCGCCCAGGAGCCCTCGCAGGCACCCGTTTCCAGCCGTTCGCTCAGCTTCCCCTCACGGCCCACCATCCGCCTCACCCGGGACAGCTCCCCGGTCAGGTGGAGATTGCGGTCGGCGACCTCGTTGTAGACGGCGGCGATCTCCGCCATCACGCCTTCGCCGGACACCGTCAACCGCTTGCGGAAGTTACCGTCCCGCATCGACACCAGGGCCGTGAGCAGCCGGTTCAGAGCGGCGGTATCCACCTCTGTCGTGCCGCCGCGCCGGGACCGCCCGCCCTTCGGCCGCGTCCCCGTACGCCGCACCACTGCGCCAGACTCCACCGTGTCCCTCCCGAAAGGGTCGACCACTGTTCCACCGGACACCTGACTCATCACAAGCCGGCTCTGCAAGCCTGCCCAGTGTTTCACCCTGGCCGAACCCGGCCATAACACTTCGGCACCATCGCACACCCGCCGTACCCTGCGAGTGGATTCCCGGACGACGGCACCATGCCGTCCGCGAAGGTAAGTAACCTGGCAACCGATGTCCAACCGCGTCGAAGGAGATTCGTGATCACGGCACGGGCGGCTGCCAGCTTCGATCCCCTCGGGCGCTCGGTCGCCGCCGCTCGCGCGTTCGTCCGCGACACCCTGCAGGGCTGGGGCTTCGCGGACATCGTCGACGACGCGGTGGTCCTCACCAGCGAGCTCGTCACCAATGCCGTGGTCCACGCCGGAACCAGGGCGGAGGTCCTGTGCCTGCGCACCGAGGACGGCGTCCGGGTCGAGGTGGCCGACCGCTATCCGGAGCGCGAACTGCCGCTGCGGCACCCCGGCGAGCGCCCGTACGCCGACCCCGACCGCGAGAACGGCCGCGGCCTGATGCTCTGCGCGGCCCTGGCCACCCGCTGGGGCGTCGAGTACACCGCCACACACAAACACGTCTGGTTCCGCCTCGATCTGCCAGACCGGCCGGTCGGTACCCGCTCCGCGGGCCCCGTCGTCCCCGACCGGATGCTCCCCCTCGCCGACAGCCGGGTCCGCGTCGCCGTCCTCCAGGTCGACTCGGCCGACGCCGTCTCCGCCTGGAACGAGGACGCCGAGCACATCTTCGGCCACCCCGCCGAGAAGGCGGTGGGCCGCCCGCTCGCCGAGCTCGCCGCCTGGCCGCAGACCCCGGGCACCGGAACCGGCATCGCCGAGGCCCTGCGCCTGTCCCGCTGGGAGGGCAGCTACGGCGTCCGCGGAGCCGACGGCCGAGTCATCCCCGTCTACGCCTCGCACCTGCGGGTCCGCGACGCCCACGGCGAACCGTCCACCGTCTGCCTCCTCGTCCACGACGACGAGCGCGCCCTCCTCCAGAGCCCCGTACGGGTGCCCTCCACCGACGGCGGCCACTTCGCCGAGCCCCGCGCCGCCGACCCGTTCGAGGTCTTCATCGGCTCGCCCGCCCCCGACGACCTCGACGGCCTGCTCCAGCGCACCGTCGAGCGGGCCCGCGACCTCCTGGACGCCGACGCCGCCTTCCTGCTGCTCGCCACCGACGACGAGACCGAGCTGGAGGTCCGCGCCACCACCGGCCTGCCCTCCACCCGCCAGCGCTTCGCCCGCGTCCCCGTCGAGGCCGGCACCAACCGCTACGGCTCCGCCCGCATGCCCGCCGTCCACGACGACCTCGTCGCCGTCCCCGGGGCCGTTCCGCTCCTGGACGCCACCGGCATGCGCTCCGCCGTCACCGTCCCCCTCAAGGTCGAGGGCCGGCTCACCGGCTCCCTGGGCGTCGCCGCCGAGAGCCCCGGCCGCTACTCGAACGAGGAGGCGCTCCACCTCCAGTTCGCCGCCGACCGCATCGCCCTGGCGGTGGAGTCCGCCCGCCTCGGCGAACTGGAGCGGCTGCGCCGCGGCTCTCTGTCCTTCCTCGTCGAGGCCTCCGACCTGCTGGCGGGCACCCTGGACCGGGACCAGACCCTGGCCCTCATGGCCCAGATGACCGTCCCGACCCTCGCCACCTGGTGCGCCGTCTACACCATCGCCGACCAGTCCTCGGACCCGTACCTCAGTTACGTCCTCCACGAGGACGAGGACCGCATCGACGGCCTGAAGGCCCTGCTGTCGCGGGTCAGCCCGCCCGAACCGGTCCGCGAGGCCGGCGCCCGCCCGTGGCCCGAAGCCACCGTGGCGGTCGGCGGCGAGACGGTGGTCCTGCCCCTCCTCGCCCGCAACCGCGTCATCGGGATGCTCACCCTGGGCAAGCCCCGGGAGGAACACTTCCGCCAGGAGATCCTCGAACTCGCCGAGGACCTCTCCCGCCGGGCCGCCCTCGCGCTGGACAACGCCCGCCTGTACTCCGAGCGCACCGCGATCAGCCGCTCCTTGCAGCGCAGCCTGCTGCCGCCCGGCTCCCCCGCCATCCCCGGCATGGAGGTCGAGGTCATCTACCGCGCGGCCGGCGAGGGCAACGAGGTGGGCGGCGACTTCTACGACGTCTTCCCGATCCGCGACGGCGCGTACGGCTTCGCCATCGGCGACGTCTGCGGCACCGGCCCGGAGGCGGCCGCCGTGACGGGCCTGGCCCGGCACGCGCTGCGCCTGCTGGCCCGTGAGGGCCTCGGCGGCCCGGCCGTCCTCGAACGCCTCAACGCGGCCATCCTCGACGAGGGGGCGCGCAGCCGCTTCCTCACGCTCCTCTACGGCGAGCTCCACCCGCAGCCGGACGGCGGCGCCCTGATGAAGGTCGTCTGCGCGGGCCACCCGCTCCCGCTGCGCCTGCGCCCGAACGGCCAGGTCGACGCGGCCGCGGAACCTCAGCCGCTGCTGGGTGTGATCGAGGACCTGGAACTGTACGAGCAGACCCTCACCCTCGACCCGGGCGACGTCCTGCTGTGCGTCACGGACGGCGTGACCGAGCGGCGCGAGGGCAGCCGGATGCTGGGCGACGACGGCCTCACGGAGGTCCTCACGACCTGCACGGGCCTGACCGCCGGCGCGGTCGCCTCACGTGTCCTGCGTGCGGTGGAGCGGTTCGCGGCGGAGCCCGCCTCGGACGACATGGCGATCCTGGCGTTCCGGGTACCCCACCCGCGGGCGGGCGATTAATCGCGGTGCGCGCGGCGACGGTCTGGGCTAGCCTCGGCGCCCATGCCGACTCCCCGCACTCGCCCTGACTACACCGCCGACGAACGCACTCAGCTCCTGGGCTGGCTCGACATGCACCGCTCGATCATCCATTGGAAGTGCGAGGGCCTCTCCGACGAGGACGCCCACCGGCCGGTTCTGCCGTCCTCCCCGCTGATGACGGCCGCGGGTCTCGTCTCCCACATGCGCTGGGTCGAGCACTGCTGGTTCGAGGTGATGCTGCTGGACCGGCCCTCCGACACCAACCCCCAGTTCGGGGACGTGAAGGACGCGGACATGCAGGCCGAGGGGATACCCCTCGGGCGGCTCCTGGAGGAGTACGACCGCCAGTGCGCGGTGTCGAACGAGATCCTGGCCTCGCTCTCCCTGGACGACACGGGCCGGAACACGGAGTTCAAGGCCGGCGCCGCTTCGGTGCGCTGGGTCCTGCTCCACATGATCGAGGAGACCGCCCGCCACGCCGGCCACCTGGACGCGATCCGTGAACTGCTGGACGGTGCGAAGGGCTACTACTGACCCCGCCAACGCAAAAAGGCCCCCGCCTGATGGCGGGGGCCTTTCTATTTGGAGCCCTTTAACGGAATCGAACCGTTGACCTTCTCCTTACCATGGAGACGCTCTACCGACTGAGCTAAAAGGGCGGGTTGTTCGGCGGCGTCCTACTCTCCCACAGGGTCCCCCCTGCAGTACCATCGGCGCTGAAAGGCTTAGCTTCCGGGTTCGGAATGTAACCGGGCGTTTCCCTAACGCTATGACCACCGAAACACTATGAAATTTGAACGCTGGCATAATCACAGCTGTTCGTTATTTCAGAACTAACACAGTGGACGCGAGCAACTGAGGACAAGCCCTCGGCCTATTAGTACCAGTCAGCTTCACCCGTTACCGGGCTTCCACATCTGGCCTATCAACCCAGTCGTCTACTGGGAGCCTTACCCTCTCAAGGAGGTGGGAATACTCATCTTGAAGCAGGCTTCCCGCTTAGATGCTTTCAGCGGTTATCCCTCCCGAACGTAGCCAACCAGCCATGCCCTTGGCAGGACAACTGGCACACCAGAGGTTCGTCCGTCCCGGTCCTCTCGTACTAGGGACAGCCCTTCTCAATATTCCTACGCGCACAGCGGATAGGGACCGAACTGTCTCACGACGTTCTAAACCCAGCTCGCGTACCGCTTTAATGGGCGAACAGCCCAACCCTTGGGACCGACTCCAGCCCCAGGATGCGACGAGCCGACATCGAGGTGCCAAACCATCCCGTCGATATGGACTCTTGGGGAAGATCAGCCTGTTATCCCCGGGGTACCTTTTATCCGTTGAGCGACGGCGCTTCCACAAGCCACCGCCGGATCACTAGTCCCGACTTTCGTCCCTGCTCGACCCGTCGGTCTCACAGTCAAGCTCCCTTGTGCACTTACACTCAACACCTGATTGCCAACCAGGCTGAGGGAACCTTTGGGCGCCTCCGTTACCCTTTGGGAGGCAACCGCCCCAGTTAAACTACCCATCAGACACTGTCCCTGATCCGGATCACGGACCGAGGTTAGACATCCAGCACGACCAGAGTGGTATTTCAACGGCGACTCCACACCAACTGGCGTTGATGCTTCAAAGTCTCCCACCTATCCTACACAAGCCGAACCGAACACCAATATCAAACTGTAGTAAAGGTCCCGGGGTCTTTCCGTCCTGCTGCGCGAAACGAGCATCTTTACTCGTAGTGCAATTTCACCGGGCCTATGGTTGAGACAGTCGAGAAGTCGTTACGCCATTCGTGCAGGTCGGAACTTACCCGACAAGGAATTTCGCTACCTTAGGATGGTTATAGTTACCACCGCCGTTTACTGGCGCTTAAGTTCTCAGCTTCGCACACCCGAAAGTGCACTAACCGGTCCCCTTAACGTTCCAGCACCGGGCAGGCGTCAGTCCGTATACATCGCCTTACGGCTTCGCACGGACCTGTGTTTTTAGTAAACAGTCGCTTCTCGCTGGTCTCTGCGGCCACCCCCAGCTCACGGAGTAAATCCGATCACCAGTGATGGCCCCCCTTCTCCCGAAGTTACGGGGGCATTTTGCCGAGTTCCTTAACCATAGTTCACCCGAACGCCTCGGTATTCTCTACCTGACCACCTGAGTCGGTTTAGGGTACGGGCCGCCATGAAACTCGCTAGAGGCTTTTCTCGACAGCATAGGATCATCCACTTCACCACAATCGGCTCGGCATCAGGTCTCAGCCTTAACGAGGGACGGATTTGCCTACCCCTCGGCCTACACCCTTACCCCGGGACAACCACCGCCCGGGCTGGACTACCTTCCTGCGTCACCCCATCGCTTACCTACTACAAGTCTGGTTCGTCGGCTCCACCACTTTCCTTTCCCCGAAGGGTCCGGAACGGCTTCACGGACTTAGCATCGCCTGATTCGATATTGGGCGTTTCAAAGCGGGTACCGGAATATCAACCGGTTGTCCATCGACTACGCCTGTCGGCCTCGCCTTAGGTCCCGACTTACCCTGGGCAGATCAGCTTGACCCAGGAACCCTTAGTCAATCGGCGCACACGTTTCTCACGTGTGTATCGCTACTCATGCCTGCATTCTCACTCGTGAACCGTCCACAACTAGCTTCCGCTGCTGCTTCACCCGGCACACGACGCTCCCCTACCCATCACAGCGGGCGTTGGCCCTATTGCTGCAATGACACGACTTCGGCGGTACGCTTGAGCCCCGCTACATTGTCGGCGCGGAATCACTTGACCAGTGAGCTATTACGCACTCTTTCAAGGGTGGCTGCTTCTAAGCCAACCTCCTGGTTGTCTCTGCGACTCCACATCCTTTCCCACTTAGCGTACGCTTAGGGGCCTTAGTCGATGCTCTGGGCTGTTTCCCTCTCGACCATGGAGCTTATCCCCCACAGTCTCACTGCCGTGCTCTCACTTACCGGCATTCGGAGTTTGGCTAAGGTCAGTAACCCGGTAGGGCCCATCGCCTATCCAGTGCTCTACCTCCGGCAAGAAACACACGACGCTGCACCTAAATGCATTTCGGGGAGAACCAGCTATCACGGAGTTTGATTGGCCTTTCACCCCTAACCACAGGTCATCCCCCAGGTTTTCAACCCTGGTGGGTTCGGTCCTCCACGAAGTCTTACCTCCGCTTCAACCTGCCCATGGCTAGATCACTCCGCTTCGGGTCTAGAGCGTGCAACTCAATCGCCCTATTCGGACTCGCTTTCGCTACGGCTTCCCCACACGGGTTAACCTCGCTACACACCGCTAACTCGCAGGCTCATTCTTCAAAAGGCACGCAGTCACGACCCATTGGGTAAACCCAATGAGCGACGCTCCCACGGCTTGTAGGCACACGGTTTCAGGTACTATTTCACTCCGCTCCCGCGGTACTTTTCACCATTCCCTCACGGTACTATCCGCTATCGGTCACCAGGGAATATTTAGGCTTAGCGGGTGGTCCCGCCAGATTCACACGGGATTTCTCGGGCCCCGTGCTACTTGGGAGATGAGCAAGCAAGCCGCTGATGTTTCGTCTACGGGGGTCTTACCCTCTACGCCGGACCTTTCGCATGTCCTTCGACTACATCAACGGTTTCTGACTCGCCGACCGGCCGGCAGACCGATCAAGCTCATTCCCACAACCCCGCATGCGCAACCCCTGCCGGGTATCACACGCATACGGTTTGGCCTCATCCGGTTTCGCTCGCCACTACTCCCGGAATCACGGTTGTTTTCTCTTCCTGAGGGTACTGAGATGTTTCACTTCCCCTCGTTCCCTCCACACTGCCTATGTGTTCAGCAGTGGGTGACAGCCCATGACGACTGCCGGGTTTCCCCATTCGGACACCCCCGGATCAAAGCTCAGTTGGCAGCTCCCCGGGGCCTATCGCGGCCTCTCACGTCCTTCATCGGTTCCTGGTGCCAAGGCATCCACCGTGCGCCCTTAAAAACTTGGCCACAGATGCTCGCGTCCACTGTGTAGTTCTCAAACAACGACCAGCCACCCATCACCCCACCAGACAAGCTAGTGAGTTCACTGGGGCCGGCACTGAAGACATGACCATACGGCCGTACCTTCAGGACCCAACAACGTGCCAAGCACGATCCCGTCGACTCTCACTGTGTTCCACGCCGAAGCAGTACTTACAGGAGGTTTCAGAAACCGTGCCAACTAATCAACGTTCCACCCATGAGCTGACCGTGCAGAACGTTTGTCTGCAATCGGTACTGTGCTCCTTAGAAAGGAGGTGATCCAGCCGCACCTTCCGGTACGGCTACCTTGTTACGACTTCGTCCCAATCGCCAGTCCCACCTTCGACAGCTCCCTCCACAAGGGTTGGGCCACCGGCTTCGGGTGTTACCGACTTTCGTGACGTGACGGGCGGTGTGTACAAGGCCCGGGAACGTATTCACCGCAGCAATGCTGATCTGCGATTACTAGCGACTCCGACTTCATGGGGTCGAGTTGCAGACCCCAATCCGAACTGAGACCGGCTTTTTGAGATTCGCTCCACCTCACGGTATCGCAGCTCATTGTACCGGCCATTGTAGCACGTGTGCAGCCCAAGACATAAGGGGCATGATGACTTGACGTCGTCCCCACCTTCCTCCGAGTTGACCCCGGCGGTCTCCTGTGAGTCCCCATCACCCCGAAGGGCATGCTGGCAACACAGGACAAGGGTTGCGCTCGTTGCGGGACTTAACCCAACATCTCACGACACGAGCTGACGACAGCCATGCACCACCTGTATACCGACCACAAGGGGGGCACTATCTCTAATGCTTTCCGGTATATGTCAAGCCTTGGTAAGGTTCTTCGCGTTGCGTCGAATTAAGCCACATGCTCCGCCGCTTGTGCGGGCCCCCGTCAATTCCTTTGAGTTTTAGCCTTGCGGCCGTACTCCCCAGGCGGGGAACTTAATGCGTTAGCTGCGGCACCGACGACGTGGAATGTCGCCAACACCTAGTTCCCAACGTTTACGGCGTGGACTACCAGGGTATCTAATCCTGTTCGCTCCCCACGCTTTCGCTCCTCAGCGTCAGTAATGGCCCAGAGATCCGCCTTCGCCACCGGTGTTCCTCCTGATATCTGCGCATTTCACCGCTACACCAGGAATTCCGATCTCCCCTACCACACTCTAGCTAGCCCGTATCGAATGCAGACCCGAGGTTAAGCCTCGGGCTTTCACATCCGACGTGACAAGCCGCCTACGAGCTCTTTACGCCCAATAATTCCGGACAACGCTTGCGCCCTACGTATTACCGCGGCTGCTGGCACGTAGTTAGCCGGCGCTTCTTCTGCAGGTACCGTCACTTTCGCTTCTTCCCTGCTGAAAGAGGTTTACAACCCGAAGGCCGTCATCCCTCACGCGGCGTCGCTGCATCAGGCTTTCGCCCATTGTGCAATATTCCCCACTGCTGCCTCCCGTAGGAGTCTGGGCCGTGTCTCAGTCCCAGTGTGGCCGGTCGCCCTCTCAGGCCGGCTACCCGTCGTCGCCTTGGTAGGCCATTACCCCACCAACAAGCTGATAGGCCGCGGGCTCATCCTTCACCGCCGGAGCTTTCCACCGCAGAAGATGCCTTCCGCAGTCGTATCCGGTATTAGACCCCGTTTCCAGGGCTTGTCCCAGAGTGAAGGGCAGATTGCCCACGTGTTACTCACCCGTTCGCCACTAATCCACCCCGAAGGGCTTCATCGTTCGACTTGCATGTGTTAAGCACGCCGCCAGCGTTCGTCCTGAGCCAGGATCAAACTCTCCATGAATGTTTACCCGTAATCGGGTGCACACGCACGAAAGAGCGGGCCAGTCTTGGTCGGAATAAGACCGACTGACCACAACGTCCTCGCTGTGTTTGGTTGCCTGCCAGTGCCCGAAGGCCCGACAGGTCTTTTTCAAAGGAACCTCATCCACCGAAGTGGACGGGGTATCAACTTCTGGCGTTGATTTTTGGCACGCTGTTGAGTTCTCAAGGAACGGACGCTTCCTTTGTACTCACCCTCGCGGGCTTTCCTCCGGGCTTTCGTTCTGCTGTCTTGCGTTTCCGACTCTATCAGACTCTTTCGTGTCCGACTTCCTCGGCGCTTTCCAGGTTTTCGCTTTCGCGTTTCCCTTTCCAGCGGCTCCAACCTTACCAGACCATTTCCTTGCCGTTACCGGTTCGGATTTGAATTCGGTGGCCGTTGGAGGGCCTTTCCCTTTCGGGCGGACCAGACTTTATCAGGTCTCCCCGGGTCTGATTTCCCACCCGCCCGCACGACTCGGCCCGGACACACTTGTGTGCCGGGGTGTCTTGCGGGGTGGAGACGCAAACGTACTGGAGCGGGGCCCCCGGATGCAAATCCGGTTGCCCCGCTCCGGTGACGGCGCTACGGCGAGGGCCTGATCAGACCTCGACGACGACCGGGAGGATCATCGGGCGCCGGCGGTAGCTGTCCGAGACCCACTTGCCCATCGTGCGGCGGATGAGCTGCTGGATCTGGTGCGGCTCGGCGACGCCGTCGGCCGCGGCGCGGGCGATGGCTTCCTCGATCTTCGCGACGACCGGACCGAAGGCCCCGTCGTCGATACCGGACCCGCGGGCCTGGATGTTCGGGCCGCTGACCACCTTGCCGGTGGTGCTGTCCACCACGACGTAGACCGAGATGATGCCCTCGTCGCCGAGGATCCGGCGGTCCTTGAGCGAGGACTCGGTGACGTCGCCGACCGAGAGGCCGTCCACGTAGACGTAGCCGGCCTGCACCTTTCCGGAGATCCGGGCCTTGCCGTCGATCAGGTCGACGACCACGCCGTCCTCGGCGATGACGATCCGGTCCTTGGGGACGCCCGTCATGGCACCGAGCTCGGCGTTGGCCCGCAGGTGCCGCCATTCGCCGTGGACCGGCATCAGGTTCCGCGGCTTGCAGATGTTGTAGAAGTACAGCAGCTCGCCGGCCGAGGCGTGGCCCGAGACGTGCACCTTGGCGTTGCCCTTGTGCACGACGTTGGCGCCCCAGCGGGTCAGGCCGTTGATCACGCGGTAGACCGCGTTCTCGTTGCCCGGGATCAGGGACGACGCCAGGATCACGGTGTCGCCGGGGACGATCCGGATCTGGTGGTCGCGGTTCGCCATACGGGACAGCGCGGCCATCGGCTCGCCCTGCGAACCGGTGCAGACCAGCACGACCTCCTCGGCCGGCAGGTCGTCGAGCGTCTTCACGTCCACGACGAGACCGGCCGGGACGCGGAGGTAGCCCAGGTCGCGGGCGATGCCCATGTTGCGGACCATCGAGCGGCCGACGAAGGCGACCCGGCGGCCGTACTCGTGGGCGGCGTCGAGGATCTGCTGGATGCGGTGCACGTGGCTGGCGAAGCTGGCCACGATGATCCGGTGGTGGGCGTTGGCGAAGACGTTCCGCAGCACCGTGGAGATCTCGCGCTCCGGCGGGACGAAGCCCGGGACCTCGGCGTTCGTCGAGTCGGACAGCAGGAGGTCGATGCCCTCCTCGCTCAGGCGCGCGAAGGCGTGCAGGTCCGTGAGGCGCTTGTCCAGCGGGAGCTGGTCCATCTTGAAGTCGCCGGTGGCGACGACCAGGCCGGCGCCGGTACGGATCGCGACGGCCAGCGCGTCCGGGATGGAGTGGTTGACCGCGATGAACTCGCAGTCGAAGGGGCCGAGGCCCTCGCGCTCCCCCTCCTTCACCTCGAGGGTGTAGGGGCGGATGCGGTGCTCCTGCAGCTTGGCCTCGATGAGGGCCAGCGTCAGCTTGGAGCCGATCAGCGGGATGTCCGGCTTCTCCCGCAGGAGGTACGGAACGGCGCCGATGTGGTCCTCGTGGCCGTGCGTGAGGACGATGCCCTCGATGTCGTCGAGGCGGTCCCGGATGGACGAGAAGTCCGGCAGGATCAGGTCGATGCCCGGCTGCTCCTCCTCGGGGAACAGGACGCCGCAGTCGACGATCAGCAGGCGGCCGTCGTACTCGAAGACGGTCATGTTTCGGCCGATCTCACCGAGGCCACCCAGGGGGGTGACCCTGAGGCCGCCCTTGGGCAGCTTCGGCGGCGGACCGAGTTCCGGATGCGGATGGCTCAAAAGTGTCTCCTTCACCACGCGCGCCACGTACCCGGAAGGCACGTGGCGCGCATGTCATTCGTGCACTTGCTGTTGTCTGCTCTGTATTTGTTCGGTGGTGCTTGTTCAGTTGTGAAGTCTGTTGTCAGAGCTGTACCCCGCCCGCGGCAAGATCGATCTTGAGCTGAGCCGTCTCTTCGTCGCTCAGTTCGATCAGCGGGAGCCGCAGCGGGCCGGCGGGCAGGCCCTGGAGGTTCAGTGCGCCCTTGGTGGTCATCACACCCTGCGTGCGGAACATGCCGGTGTAGACGGGCAGCAGCTTCTGGTGGATCTCGGCGGCCTTCTGGACGTCGCCGGCGAGGTGGGCCTCCAGCATCGCGCGCAGGTCGGGGGTGACCACGTGGCCGACGACGGAGACGAAACCGACGGCGCCGACCGACAGGAGCGGCAGGTTCAGCATGTCGTCGCCGGAGTACCAGGCCAGGCCACTGCGGGCGATCGCCCAGCTGGCGCGGCCGAGGTCGCCCTTGGCGTCCTTGTTGGCCACGATACGGGGGTGCTCCGCCAGCCGGACCAGGGTTTCGGTCTCGATCGGGACACCGCTGCGGCCGGGGATGTCGTACAGCATGACCGGCAGCTCGGTCGCGTCGGCGATCGCCGTGAAGTGCCGGAAGAGGCCCTCCTGCGGCGGCTTGCTGTAGTACGGGGTGACCGCGAGCAGGCCGTGGGCGCCGGTGCGCTCGGCCTGGCGGGCCAGCTCCAGGGTGTGGCGGGTGTCGTTGGTGCCGATGCCGGCGACCACGTGGGCGCGGTCTCCGACGGCTTCGAGGACGGCTCGTACGAGGTCGTTTTTCTCCGCGTCGGTGGTGGTGGGCGACTCACCGGTGGTGCCGTTGATGATCAGGCCGTCGTTGCCTGCGTCCACCAGGTGGACGGCGAGCTGCTGCGCGCCGTCGAGGTCGAGTGCGCCATCCGCCGTAAACGGCGTGATCATGGCGGTGAGGACCCGCCCGAAGGGGGTCTGCGGAGTCGAGATCGGAGCCATGGGTAACACGCTACTCGCTGCCATGCTCGCGGTGTCCCCTCGGGGGACGTCAACGGGGTGTTGGACGCCGGCACTGCCTGCTCGGGGGTTCAAGCAGTGCCGGGTCCGTTTGATCAGCCTAGATGAAGTTTACGAAACGTCGCAATACGGACACTTAGGACTTGACTCCGTACATCTGTACGCCACGGGTGTATCGGCCCTTACGGGGCAACGCGTCCGTTGCTGTTGTACGCCGCGTAGGTCAGCGGCATGAGCGTGGCCCAGTGCTGCTCCATCTTCTCGCCGACCATCTCGATCTCCCGCTGCGGGAAGGACGGGACCGTCGCGAGCTCGTGCTGCGTGCGCAGGCCCAGGAAGTGCATCAGCGAGCGCGCGTTGCAGGTGGCGTACATCGAGGAGAAGAGGCCGACCGGCAGGACCGAACGGGCGACCTCCCGGGCCACACCCGCGGCCAGCATCTCCTGGTACGCCTCGTACGCCTGTACGTACGAGTCCTCCATGACGCGGGCGGTCAGCTCCTGCTGCGCCTGGGTGCCCTCGACGAAGACGTACTTGCCGGGGCGGCCCTCCTGGACGAGCTTGCGCTCGGCGTCCGGGACGTAGAAGACCGGCTCGAGCTCCCTGTAGCGGCCCGACTCCTCGTTGTAGGACCAGCCCACGCGGTGACGCATGAACTCCCGGAAGACGAAGATCGGGGCGCTGATGAAGAAGGTCATCGAGTTGTGCTCGAAGGGGCTGCCGTGGCGGTCCCGCATCAGGTAGTTGATGAGGCCCTTGGAGCGCTCCGGGTCCTTCTGGAGCTCTTCCAGGGACTGCTCGCCGGCCGTGGAGACGCGGGCCGCCCACAGCACGTCGGAGTCGGCGGCGGAGTGCTTCACCAGCTCCACCGTCACGTCGCTGCGGAAGCTGGGTTTCAGATCTGAAGCGGCGGTCTCGCTCACCGGGGGTCCTTCCAAACGTGCGTCCTGGGGCGGGCCCACTCTACGGCGCCCCTCGCGGGTCCCCGCGCATGCTCAGCTGCCGCCGGGGCATCCGCACAGCTGACGCACAGCCATGAATTTTGGTGAATGTCCTGAAATCCGGCACCGATTGGGCGGCCCGTACGTCCTACAGAACAGAACGCACCCGCATCGAGCCCGAGGAGATTCGCTCTCATGTTTCGCCGGCGCGAACCCGTTCCGTTCGCCTTCGTCGCCGAGGCCGACCGTTTCCGTAGCAACGTCACTCCACCGCCGCGCGTGCGGCTGGGCAAGGCCCAGTTGGCCGCCCGTAGTCTGGTCGGACTGACCGTGGTCGCGGGGCTCGCCGGCTCACTGCTCTTCGGCATACCGGCGCTGCAGCCGAACAAGGCCCCGGAGAAGTCGCAGCAGTCGACCGCGTCCGAGGGGCGGTAGCCTCACGGGCACAGCCCAACCGAACGTGCATGTGAGTGAGGTCCAGCCGTGCCCCTGCCCTTCCTGACGGCCGACGGCGTATCCGATGCGGATGACGACGTCGACGAGGTCCTGGCCCACGCCGACGAAGACCGCTGGCGGCGGCCCTACCGGCCCGGCCCCTGGCGCGTGGCCATCTCCGCGACGCTGCTCCTGCTGTCCGCCTTCATGCTCCTGGCCACCATGATCGTCGCCTTCGCCGGCGGGGGCTGGGCCGGGGCGGGCGTCTGCCTGGTCGCCGCCCTCGCCGTCCTCGCGTCGGCGCTGCAGATGCTGCGCGTCGGCGTGTGGGTCAGCCCTACGGGTCTGCGCAGGGTCGGCTTCTTCGTGACCCGGACGATCGCGTGGAACGAGGTCACCGAGATCCGCACGGTGCAGCAGCCGGTGCGCTGGCTCGGGCTGCCGAGGACCGTGCAGGGGCAGGCGCTGACGGTGGCTGCCCGGGGCGCCGAGGAGCGGCCGGTGCTGCTGACCGACCACAACGCCGACTTCCTGTCGCGGTCCGAGGCCTTCGACCGGGCCGCGGACACGATCGAGGCCTGGGCCGAGGAGTACCGGCCCGTGCCCGCCTGACACCCGGGTCCCGGGGTACGACGGGACGCACCACGAGGGGCCCGTACAGGCGTCAGACCTGTACGGGCTTCTTGTCGTGCAGGGCGATCGCCCGCTGCATGGCCTTGCGCGCCCGCGGGGTGTCCCGGGCGTCGTGGTAGGCGACGGCGAGCCGGAACCAGCTGCGCCAGTCCCCCGGCGCGTCCTCGGTCTCGGCCTTGCGGCGTGCGAAGACCTCGTCGGCCGAGTCCCGCAGGATCCGGCCGTACTGGTCGCGCTCCAGCTCGTCCACGGGCAGTCCGCCCTCGGCCTCCAGCTCACCGGCGAGCTGGTTGGCCCTGGTGACGAACTGCGTGTTCTTCCAGAGGAACCAGATGCCGATGAGCGGCAGGATCAGCACGGCCACCCCGAAGGTGACGGTGAGCCAGGTGCCCTGCTGGATCAGCAGCAGGCCCCGGCTGCCGACCAGGACGAAGTAGACGACCAGGACGGCGGCCGTGATGAAGTACGTGATCTTCGCGCGCATCGTGAATCAGTCCGGTCAGCCCAGGTCGAGGAAGTTTTCCAGGCCGAACGTGAGGCCCGGGGTCTGCGTCACGCGGCGCGCGCCGAGCAGGATGCCCGGCATGAAGCTGCTGTGGTGCAGGGAGTCGTGACGGATGGTCAGGGTTTCGCCCTCGCCGCCGAGGAGTACCTCCTGGTGCGCGAGCAGGCCGCGCAGGCGGATGGCGTGGACCGGGACGCCGTCGACGTCGGCGCCGCGCGCGCCGTCGAGCGCGGTGGCGGTGGCGTCGGGCTGCGCGCCGAGGCCGGCCTCGGCGCGGGCGGCCGCGATGAGCTGCGCGGTCCGGGTCGCGGTGCCGGAGGGGGCGTCGACCTTGTTGGGGTGGTGCAGCTCGACGACCTCGACGGACTCGAAGTAGCGGGCGGCCTGGGCGGCGAACTTCATGGTGAGGACCGCGCCGATGGAGAAGTTCGGTGCGATGAGCACACCGGTCTTCGGGGAAGCGGCGAGCCACGCGTCCAGCTGGGCGAGGCGGTCCTCGGTCCAGCCGGTGGTGCCGACCACGCCGTGGATGCCGTGGCGGACGAGGAACTCGAGGTTCTCCATCACCGAGGCGGGGGTGGTCAGCTCGACCGCTACCTGGGCGCCGGCCTCGGCCAGCGTCTCCAGCTCGTCGCCCCGGCCGAGCGCCGCGACCAGCTCCATGTCCTCCGCGGCCTCGACCGCCTTGACGGCCTCGGAGCCGATGCGGCCCTGGGCGCCGAGGACTGCCACGCGCAGCTTGCTCATAGTCACTTCCTTACCTACGTACGGAACTAGGCGACGACCTCGTCGAGGCGGGCGGCCTGCTTCTCCTTCAGCGGGCCGACCACCGCCAGCGAGGGCCGCTGGGCCAGTACATCCTGTGCGACCGAGCGGACGTCGTCCGGGGTCACCGCGGCGATCTGGGCGAGCATGTCGTCGACCGACATCTGGTCGCCCCAGCACAGCTCGCTCTTGCCGATGCGGTTCATGAGCGCGCCGGTGTCCTCCAGGCCGAGGACGGTGGATCCGGAGAGCTGGCCGATGGCCCGCTTGATCTCGTCGTCCGCGAGGCCTTCCGTCGCGACCTTGTCGAGCTCGTCGCGGCAGATCCGGAGCACGTCGTGCACCTGGTTGGGCCGGCAGCCCGCGTACACGCCGAAGAGGCCCGTGTCGGCGAAGCCCGAGGTGTACGAGTACACGCTGTAGGCGAGGCCGCGCTTCTCGCGGACCTCTTGGAAGAGGCGGGAGGACATGCCGCCGCCGAGGGCGGTGTTCAGCACGCCCAGGGCCCAGCGGCGCTCGTCCGTCCGGGCGAGGCCGGGCATGCCGAGGACCACGTGGGCCTGCTCGGTCTTGCGGCTCACCAGGTCGACGCGGCCGGAGGTGCGGATGCGCCGGGTACCGGTGCGCGGGCCGATCGGCTCGGCGTCGGTGCGGGTGAGGGCGCCGGCCTTCTCGAAGGCGGCGCGGACCTGGCGTACGACCTTGTTGTGGTCGACGTTGCCCGCGGCGGCCACGACCAGGTGGGTTGGGTCGTAGTGCTTCTTGTAGAAGCGGCGGATCCGGTCGGCGCCGAGGGCGTTGATCGTGTCGACCGTGCCGAGGACGGGGCGGCCCAGCGGGGTGTCGCCGTACATGGTCTGGGCGAACAGGTCGTGGACCATGTCGCCCGGGTCGTCCTCGGTCATCGCGATCTCTTCGAGGATGACCCCGCGCTCGGCGTCGACGTCCTCCTCGCGGATCAGCGAGCCGGTGAGCATGTCGCAGACCACGTCGATGGCGAGCGGCAGGTCGGTGTCGAGCACCCGTGCGTAGTAGCAGGTGTACTCCTTCGCCGTGAAGGCGTTCATCTCGCCGCCGACCGCGTCGATCGCGGAGGAGATGTCGAGGGCGCTGCGCTGTCGCGTGCCCTTGAAGAGGAGGTGCTCCAGGTAGTGCGTGGCGCCGTTCAGCGTGGGCGTCTCGTCCCGGGAGCCGACGTGCGCCCAGATGCCGAAGGTGGCGGAGCGGACGGAGGGCAGCGTCTCGGTGACGACGCGCAGTCCGCCGGGCAGGACGGTGCGGCGGACGGTGCCGATGCCGTTGCTGCCCTTGAGCAGGGTTTGGGTACGGGCGACGGCCCGCCCCTCCGAGGAGGGGCGGGCCGTCACACGGGAACTACGCGACGTCACTTGTCGGAGTCGTCCTTGTCAGCGTCGTCACCGGCGGCCTCGCCGTCGATCACGGGGATCAGGGAGAGCTTGCCGCGCTGGTCGATCTCGGCGATCTCCACCTGGACCTTGGTGCCGACCGCGAGCACGTCCTCGACGTTCTCCACGCGCTTGCCACCGGCGAGCTTGCGGATCTGCGAGATGTGCAGCAGGCCGTCCTTGCCGGGCATGAGGGAGACGAAGGCACCGAAGGTGGTGGTCTTGACGACCGTACCCAGGTAGCGCTCGCCGACCTCCGGCATGGTCGGGTTGGCGATCGAGTTGATCGTGGCGCGGGCGGCCTCGGCGGCCGGGCCGTCGGAGGCACCGATGTAGATGGTGCCGTCGTCCTCGATCGTGATCTCGGCGCCGGTGTCCTCCTGGATCTGGTTGATCATCTTGCCCTTGGGGCCGATGACCTCACCGATCTTGTCCACCGGGATCTTGACGGTGATGATCCGCGGGGCGAACGGGGACATGGCGTCCGGCGTGTCGATCGCTTCCATCATCACGTCGAGGATGTGGAGGCGGGCGTCGCGGGCCTGCTTGAGGGCGGCGGCCAGGACGGAGGCCGGGATGCCGTCGAGCTTGGTGTCCAGCTGGAGCGCGGTGACGAACTCCTTGGTGCCGGCGACCTTGAAGTCCATGTCGCCGAAGGCGTCCTCCGCACCGAGGATGTCGGTGAGGGCGACGTAGTGCGTCTTGCCGTCGATCTCCTGGGAGATCAGGCCCATGGCGATACCGGCGACGGGGGCCTTGAGGGGCACACCGGCGTTCAGCAGCGACATGGTGGAGGCGCAGACCGAGCCCATGGACGTCGAACCGTTGGAGCCGAGGGCCTCGGACACCTGGCGGATCGCGTAGGGGAACTCCTCGCGGGTCGGGAGGACCGGCACGATCGCGCGCTCGGCGAGCGCGCCGTGGCCGATCTCGCGGCGCTTCGGCGAACCGACGCGGCCGGTCTCGCCGACGGAGTACGGCGGGAAGTTGTAGTTGTGCATGTAGCGCTTGCGGGTCACCGGGGAGAGGGTGTCCAGCTGCTGCTCCATGCGGAGCATGTTGAGGGTGGTGACGCCCAGGATCTGGGTCTCGCCACGCTCGAACAGCGCCGAGCCGTGCACGCGCGGGATGGCCTCGACCTCGGCGGCGAGGGTACGGATGTCCGTGATCCCGCGGCCGTCGATGCGGACCTTGTCCTTGATGACGCGCTCGCGCACCAGGGCCTTGGTCAGGCTGCGGTACGCGGCCGAGATCTCCTTCTCGCGGCCTTCGAAGGCCGGGAGGAGCTTGTCGGCGGCGAGCTCCTTGACGCGGTCCAGCTCGGCCTCGCGGTCCTGCTTGCCCGCGATGGTCAGCGCCTGGGAGAGCTCGCCCTTGACGGCGGCCGCGAGGGCCTCGTACACGTCGTCCTGGTAGTCCAGGAAGACCGGGAACTCGCCCTCGGGCTTGGCGGCCTTGGCCGCCAGGTCCGCCTGGGCCTTGCAGAGGACCTTGATGAACGGCTTCGCGGCGTCCAGACCGGCGGCGACGATCTCCTCGGTCGGCGCCTCGGCGCCGCCCTTGACGAGGGCGATGGTCTTCTCGGTGGCCTCGGCCTCGACCATCATGATCGCGACGTCGCCGTCCTCGAGGGTGCGACCCGCGACGACCATGTCGAAGACGGCGTCCTCGAGCTCGGTGTGCGTCGGGAACGCCACCCACTGGCCGCGGATCAGCGCGACGCGGACGCCGCCGATCGGACCGGAGAAGGGCAGGCCGGCGAGCTGGGTGGACGCGGACGCGGCGTTGATCGCGATGACGTCGTACAGGTGGTCCGGGTTGAGCGCCATGACGGTGGCGACGACCTGGATCTCGTTGCGCAGGCCCTTCTTGAAGGACGGGCGCAGCGGGCGGTCGATCAGGCGGCAGGTGAGGATCGCGTCCTCGGAGGGCCGGCCCTCACGGCGGAAGAAGGAGCCGGGGATCTTGCCGGCCGCGTACTGCCGCTCCTCGACGTCCACCGTCAGGGGGAAGAAGTCGAGCTGGTCCTTGGGCTTCTTCGACGCGGTGGTGGCGGACAGCACCATCGTGTCGTCGTCCAGGTAGGCAACGGCGGAGCCGGCGGCCTGGCGGGCCAGACGGCCCGTCTCGAAGCGGATGGTGCGGGTGCCGAAGGAACCGTTGTCAATGACGGCCTCGGCGTAGTGGGTCTCGTTCTCCACTAGCGTTTTCTCCATTTTCGTCGTCTCCGTCCGCCGCCCGTGTGGCGGTGGACGGTTGCGGAGAAGCGCTCCTGGCGTGCGGGCCGGTCTTCGATCGAAGCATCCGGTTCGTTGCCCTCGGGGGCATTCCGGGTGCCACTACCGAGGACCGGCGGCGTGGGAGGGCGCTCCTCCTCTTCAGTTGTGCACGTCTCGTCGTCGGACGTACACGTGCGTCCGTTCCAGACTACAAAGGGACCGGTCCGTACCGCACGTACAGCAAAGGGAGCGGCCCCCGGATGTGGGAACCGCTCCCTTCACGGCGTCTTACTTGGCGCCGGCCGCACCGCGGCGGATGCCGAGGCGCTCGACCAGCGTACGGAAGCGCTGGATGTCCTTCTTGGCCAGGTACTGCAGCAGGCGGCGACGCTGGCCGACCAGGATCAGCAGACCACGACGGGAGTGGTGGTCGTGCTTGTGGGTCTTGAGGTGCTCGGTCAGGTCCGAGATGCGGCGGGAGAGCATCGCAACCTGGACCTCGGGGGAGCCGGTGTCGCCCTCCTTGGCACCGAACTCGGTGATGATCTGCTTCTTCGTAGCGGCGTCGAGCGGCACGCGTACTCCTCGTTTAGGTCTTCGTTGCCACCGAGTGCCCCAGGTCTGAGTCTCTGGGGAGCTTCCGTTACTCGGGAGGCGGGGTCCGCTGAGCGCAGTCCACAGACCCTTCGAAGGGATCCGGGGGACGCGTACACAAACGGCCGTCACACAGCGTACCAGGCTGCCGCTCCGCCCCGTCTCAGCTGGTGAGAGCGCGGGCCCGGGCGTAGACGTCGAGCACGGCCAGGGCCAGGGGCACCAGGCTGAGCAGGACCGCCGCCTCGGTGAGGTCGAGCAGCCTTCCCCAGAAGGGTGACAGGCCCTTGCGGGGGATGACAAGCGCAATTCCCGCGAGGAGGGCCGCGCCGGCGGCGACGGCGGCGGTGAGCCAGATCGTACGGAGGTCCAGGCCGCTGCGGTCCTGCTCCACGGCGAGGGCTTCGAGCAGGGCCTGCGGCGGGTGCAGGGACAGGCCCAGGATCAGCAGCGCGACGGCGGCGAGTCCGGCGGTCAGGGCGCACACCACCTGGGAGGTGTAGCGGAAGAGGCGGGCGCGCAGCAGCATGGCGAGCCCGGTGGCCAGGGCCAGGAGGCGGCCCCAGGTGTTGTCGGAGAAGCCGAGGACCGCGGCGGCGCCGACGGCGACCGCGGCGCAGCCGCCGACCAGGCCGAGCAGCATCTCGTGGCCGCGGCGGGCCTGGGCGGCGATCGCCTCGGCGTCGAGCGGGGCGCCCTGCTCGTTCTGGTCCGCGCCGGCCTGGTCACCGTACGGCTCGGTCTCGTAGCGGTCCGGGGTCTCGTAGTCCTCGGTGGCGCTCTGCGGCGCGGCGTAGCCGATGGGCAGGCGGGCGAAGCGCGCGGAGAGGCCGGGCAGGAAGGCGACGAGGCCGATCGCGACGGGCGCGCAGACGGCGGCGGTGTAGGTCGCGGAGGCCTCGGTGGCGATCGCGGCGAAGGTGGCGAGGGTGCCGGTGGCGGCGACGAAGGTGGCCGCGACGAAGGGGGCGTCGCCGCTGGGGGTGAGCGCGACCAGGGCGACGGAGGCGACGAGGGCGCAGACGCAGCCGAGGAGGAACTGGAGCCGGCCGGGGCCGTCGCCGACGGCGGGGCCGATGATCCCGGATCCGGCGATCAGCAGGTGCGGGAGGGCGCCGAGGCCGAGGGCGACGGCGGAGAGGCGGTCCCGGTAGACGCGGGCGCGCACCCCGGCCACGGCGGTGAGCAGGATGCCGACGGCGCCCGCGATGATCCCGGGCAGGCCGTGCATGTCGTGCCGGACGGGGTCGGCGTACCAGAGGACGAAGCCCAGCATGACGAGCAGCACGGCGGAGCCGGCGAGGCCCGCGCCGCGCAGCATGTCGTCGCTCCAGCGGTGCCGGTCGCGGACGACGGCGGAGGCGACGGCGTCGGAGACGTCGTCGAAGACGGCCGGCGGCAGGGACTCGGCGAAGGGGCGCAGGCTGAGCACCTCGCCGTCGAGGACCTGCTGGGCGGCGAGGGTGCGGGCGCCGTCGAGGACGGTCCCGGAACGGCGTACGAGGTGGAAGCCGGTCGGGGCGCCGACGGGCTGGGTCTGGCCGGTGAGGCGCAGCAGCTCGGGGTAGACGTCTGCGACGGCGATGTCCTCGGGGAGGGCGACGTCGATGCGGCTGTCGGGGGCCACGACGGTGACCCTGCAGAAACCCGTCGTGCCGGCCGTACTCACCTGCGTGACCCCCTCGGTCGGTGTCCGCGCCCGTGCTCGATTCGCGGATGCGCATGCTGCGCGCGACACCCTACCGGGCTTATGAGAGACAGTCGGCAAGTAGGATCACCGTCGCGCTGGGGATACCCCTTGCGCGCCCGGGACTTGGGGGCGCCGGTTGCGACGTCCCGTCCGTTTTCGAGGGATTGATGCTCCGGTGAGCCAGATCGTCGTCAAACGCCCGCCGCGGTCCCTGCCGCCCGAGGTTCCTTCGGAGGAGCTGAGGCTGGAGGCTCCTCCCGAACTTCCGCGCGGGCAGCAGGAGGGCATGCTGATGCAGCTCCTGCCGATGCTCGGCATGGGCTCCTCCGTCGTCTTCTTCTTCATGCCGGGCGCGGCCCCGTTCATGCGCATCATGGGTGTGCTGATGCTGGCGTCGACGGTGGGCATGGTCGTGGCGCAGCTGGTGCGCTACCGGCGCGGTACGCAGGGGCAAATGGCCGATGTGCGCCGGGACTACCTCAAGTACCTCGCCCAGACGCGCCGTCAGGTGCGGCGGACCGCCCGGGCGCAGCGCGACGCACAGCTGTACCTGCACCCCTCTCCCGAGCAGTTGTGGTCGGTGGTGGCGGACGGTTCGCGGCTGTGGGAGCGGCGGGTCGGCGATCCGGACTTCGGCCAGGCCCGGCTGGGGCTGGGTGCACAGCGTCTGGCGACCCCGCTGGTAGCGCCCGAGACGGCGCCGGTGGACGAGCTGGAGCCGCTGACGGCGGGTGCGATGCAGCGCTTCCTGAAGGTGCACTCCTCGCTGGACGGGCTGCCGATGGCGGTGTCGATGCGCGCCTTCTACCACGTGGCGGTGTCCGGGGAGCCGGAGTCGGCGCGCGGCGCGGCGCGGGCGCTGGTCGCGCAGCTGGCGACGCTGCACTCCCCCGAGGACCTGATGGTGGCCGTGGTGGCCGCGCCCGGTGCGGTGCCCGCGTGGGACTGGACGAAGTGGCTGCCGCACACGCAGCTCCCGGGGCAGGTCGACGGCGCCGGTACGAAGCGGCTGTTCGGCGACGACCTCGCCGAGCTGGAGGGGATGCTGGCGTCCCGGCTGGAGGGGCGGCCGCGGTTCAGCCGCGACGTGTCCCCCGTACTGGACCAGCCGCACCTGGTGGTGGTGCTGGACGGCGGCATGGTGCCCCCGGACTCGGTGTTCGCGGCGGCCGAGGGCCTGCAAGGCGTCACCATCATCGAGGTGGTCGCGGGCGAGCTGGACGAGCCGCGCGGTGGTCTGTCGGTCGTGGTGCGTCCGGGCCGGCTGCGCCTGGAGTCGGGCGGCGGGGTCGCGTACGAGGGTGTCCCGGACACCCTGTCGCTGCCCGCGGCGGAGGCCCTCGCGCGGCAGCTGGCGCCGCTGCGCACGGGTGGCGGGGACGACGACGAGCCGCTGCTGGCGAACCTGGACTTCACGGACCTGCTGAACCTGGGCGACGCGGCCGCGGTCGACGTGGCGCGGACCTGGCGGCCGCGGTCGGCCGGTGAACGGCTGCGCGTGCCGATCGGCGTCGGCGAGGACGGCGGCCCGGTCATGCTGGACCTGAAGGAGGCCGCGCAGGAGGGCATGGGCCCGCACGGCCTGTGCGTGGGTGCGACCGGTTCGGGCAAGTCGGAGCTGCTGCGCACGCTGGTGCTGGGTCTGGCGGTCACGCACACCTCGGAGACGCTGAACTTCGTGCTCGCCGACTTCAAGGGCGGTGCGACCTTCACGGGCATGGGCCAGATGCCGCACGTCGCGGCGGTCATCACGAACCTGGCGGACGACCTGACGCTCGTGGACCGCATGGGCGACTCGATCCGCGGCGAGCTGCAGCGCCGTCAGGAGCTGCTGCGTTCGGCGGGCAACTACGCGAACATCCACGACTACGAGAAGGCCCGTGCGGCCGGCGCCCCGCTGGAGCCGCTGGCTTCGCTGGTGCTGGTCATCGACGAGTTCAGCGAACTGCTGACGGCGAAGCCCGACTTCATCGACATGTTCATCCAGATCGGCCGCATCGGCCGGTCGCTGGGCGTGCACCTGCTGCTGGCGTCGCAGCGCCTGGAGGAGGGCAAGCTGCGCGGCCTGGACACGTACCTGTCGTACCGGATCGGTCTGCGGACCTTCTCGGCGGCGGAGTCTCGGACGGCGATCGGCGTGCCGGACGCCTACCACCTGCCGTCGGTGCCCGGTTCGGGCTATCTGAAGTTCGGTACGGACGAGATGGTGCGCTTCAAGGCGGCGTACGTGTCGGGCACCTACCGCTCGGGCGGGCCGGACCTCTCGGTGGGGCGGTTCCCGGTGGAGCGGCGGCCCGCGCTGTTCACGGCGGCGCCGGTGCCGGTGGTGTACGCGGCCCCGGACCCGGCGTACCTGGCGGCGCAGTCGGCGCGCGAGGACGACGCGCTCGCGGACACCGTGCTGGACGTGATCGTGAGCCGGCTGGAGGGGCAGGGGGTGCCGGCGCACCAGGTGTGGCTGCCGCCGCTCGACCAGGCTCCGCCGCTGGACCAGCTGCTTCCGGCGCTGGCGCCGAGCGCGGAGCGCGGGCTGCACGCGGAGGGCTACACGCGGCCCGGCGGGCTGGTCGTACCGCTCGGCCTGATCGACAAGCCGTTCGAGCAGCGGCGCGAGGTGCTGTACCGGGACTTCTCCGGCGCGGCGGGCCACATGATGGTGGTCGGCGGTCCCCAGTCGGGCAAGTCGACGCTGATGCGGACGCTGATCTCCTCCTTCGCGCTGACGCACACCCCGCGCGAGGTGCAGTTCTACGGGCTGGACTTCGGCGGTGGCAGCCTGTCGGCGGTCTCCGACCTGCCGCACGTGGGCGGTATCGCCTCGCGTCTGGACCCGGAGCGGGTGCGGCGCACGGTCGCGGAGGTGGGGGGCGTCCTCAACCGCCGCGAGGAGTTCTTCCGCTCGAACGGCATCGACTCGATCGCCACCTACCGGCGCCGGCGCGCGGCGGGGGATCTGCCGCACGAGCCGTGGGGCGACGTGTTCCTGATCGTCGACGGCTGGGGCAACTTCCGCGGCGAGTACGAGGTCCTGGAGCAGGTCGTCACGGACATCGCCGCGCGCGGTCTGGGCTACGGCATCCACGTGGTGATCACCGCGGGCCGGTACATGGAGGTCCGGGCGGCGCTGAAGGACCAGATGCTCAGCCGGCTGGAGCTGCGGCTCGGCGACACCATGGACTCGGAGTTCGACCGGAAGGTCGCGGCGAACGTCCCCACGGGGATGCCGGGCCGCGGCCAGGTGGCGGAGAAGCTTCACTTCCTGGGCGCGCTCCCGCGGGTCGACGGCTCGCACGAGGCCGGTGACCTGTCGGAGGCCACGGCGGCCTTCGTGGAGGCGGTCCGGCAGAACTGGGCGGGGCCGGCGGCTCCGGGCGTGCGGCTGCTGCCGCGGCTGCTCCACTCCGACCAGCTGCCCAAGGGCGGGGAGTTCCCCGGGCGCGGGATCGCGATCGGCATCGACGAGACCGATCTGGAGCCGGTGTTCGTCGACTTCGAGACCGACCCCTTCCTGCTGGTCTTCGGCGAGAGCGAGTCGGGCAAGACGAACCTGCTGCGGCTCATCGCCAAGCAGATCGCGGAGCGGTACACCCCGGACCAGGCGCGCCTGGTGGTGGGCGACTACCGGCGGACGCTGCTCGGGGCACTGCCGGAGGAGCACCTGCTGGAGTACGCGCCGATGGCGAGCTCCCTCCAGATGCACATGGAGGCGCTGGGCGGGGTGTTCTCCCGGCGGCAGCCTCCGGCGGACGTCACTCCGCAGCAGCTGCGCGACCGCAGCTGGTGGACGGGCCCGGACGTGTTCATCATCATCGACGACTTCGACCTGGTGGCCACGAGCCAGGGCAATCCGCTGGCGCCGCTGGTGGAGTACCTGCCGTTCGCCCGCGACACGGGCGTGCGCTTCATCATCGCGCGCAGCTCGGCCGGCGCGTCCCGCTCGATGTACGAGTCGTTCATGCAGCGGATCAAGGAGCTGGGCGCGCAGGGCGTCGTCCTGTCCGGCGATCCGGCGGAGGGCGATCTGGTCGGCACCGTCCGGCCGCGTCCGATGCCGCCGGGCCGGGGCTACTTCGCCTCCCGGCGGCGGGGCACGTCGCTGGTCCAGCTCGGCCGGATGCCGGGCGGCATGTGAGCTCCGGGGGGTGTCGGGCGCCGGCCGGATCGGTGGGAAACCCGTCCCGGCCGGCGGCGCCTCCCCGATAATCGGCGGGGAAGACCGCGCCACCGAGGGAAAGGCCGCCCATGGGCACCCAGCAGGAGAAGGACGAGCTGTACGCGCTCGACATCAGCGGTGTGGAGTGGGAAGGGCCTCCGGGGACCAGCCCGGACGAGGAGAGGGTGGAGATCGCGCGGCTTCCCGACGGGGCGGTGGCGATGCGCTCCTCGCTGGACCGGGAGACGGTGCTGCGCTACACGGCCGCCGAGTGGGAGGCCTTCGTGCTCGGCGCCAGGGACGGCGAGTTCGACCTGGACCGCCACCAGCCCTGAGGGGCCGCAGGACGCGCCGAAGGGGCGCTCCCCGTACGGGAGCGCCCCTTCGGCGTGTCGGGACCCGGGGTCGACGCAGGTCTCAGTAGGCCTCGGTGAAGAGGGTCGAGGCCCGCTTGTCGGTGGCCCGGTAGTCGTCCTTGCCGCGCTCGATGAGCTTGGCGACCTTCTCGAGCTCCGCGTGCATGGTGTCGGCCTTGGCCTTGTACTTCTTCTGGAGGTTGAGGTACTCCTGGTGCGCCTCACCGTCCCAGGTGTCCGTGACGACCTTCACGGCCTGCTCCATCTCGGCCAGGTCCTTGAGGATGTTCCCGGAGACGACCCGGATGCGGTCCGCCATCTGCTGAACGGTCTCGTACCGGACCCGGGTCCCGTCGTTCGCCGTCATGTTCTTCTCCTTCTCGCTGCGGCCGAATGGATGAGGGGGCGTCGATCAGATGCCGTCGAGGCCCGAACGCGGGCCGGAGCCGGACGGCGGCTGGACGGCGTTCTTGAACGCGGCCCGCACCTCCTCGTCCTGCGCGTTGCTGAGGTTCTTGGTCTGCGCCACGGCGTTGTGCAGGACGCCGAGGAGCCGGCGGATCTCGTCGTGGCTGTCGTTGAGCGTCGTCTGGGCCGTGATGAAGCCCGAGGCGCCCACACCGGTCCAGCCGGCGCTCACGGTGGCGATGATGTCGGCCAGCTCGCGGGCCTGCTTGGAGACGGCGGTTCCCGTCTCCTGGATCTTGTTCTTCGCCTGGACGACCGGATCGTCTGCAAGTCCGAAGGTGTTCGTGCTCATCGAAGCTCCTCACTTCTCAATTCGCCGGCAGCACCGGCGGATTGCGCAGCGGGGCGGGCGTGTCCGGCGCGGATGTGAGTCACGCGCTCCGGACCATCCCCCTCCGCTTCACGCGATCCCCCGATCACACTCGTGAAGCCTGGTGCCACTCTAGTCAGTTCACGGAGCGGCCCCAACACCGGTGGGCCGCTTGCGTGGACGAACTGTGACTGTTCACTGCAAACGGCGTCGACGGCTGTGCGCGTCCCTGATGACCGTCGCCGTGCCCGCGATGACGGCGATCAGAACGGCGCCGATACCGAGAGCGTAGGTGCCGTAACGCTCCTGTCGCTCCTGGGCGGTTTCGGTGAGCCGGAGGGGTGCGGCCTGCGGTGCCGTCGCCGGGGGCGGGCCCGGGTCCGGTACGGGGGCCTTCGGGGCCTGCTGGTCCTGGCTGAGGGCGCGGACGGGGTCGATGACCCCCCAACCGACGTAGTCGTCACGGCCGTTGACGGCACGCTCGGCCGTGTTCTGGATCTGCCAGACGATCTGCTGCGCGGACCAGTCGCCGTGCTCGGCGCGCAGCAGGGCGGCGACCCCGGCGACGTAGGGCGCGGAGAAGCTGGTGCCGTTGTCGATGCACTGGCCGAAGCCCGGGACGGTGGAGACCATGTCCACTCCGGGAGCGGCGACCCCGATGAAGTCGCCGGGCTGGGAGAAGGCGGCGCGCTCGTTGTTGCGGTCCGAGGCGCCCACGGCGAGGACGCCGGGGAAGGCGGCCGGATAGGTCTTGCGCTTCTGGCCGCTCATGCCGTCGTTGCCCGCCGAGGCCACGACCACGATGTCGGCGGCGACGGCCTTCTGGACGGACTTGCCGAGCTCGGAGTCCGCGGACAGCTGGACGTCGGTGTCCTGCGAGATGTTGATGACCCGGGCGCCCTTGGCGACCGCGTGGTCGATCGCCTGGCTCAGGGAGAGGGCGTTGCCCTTGCCCTGCCCGTCGTTCTGCCGGATGGGGATGATCGTGGCTTCCGGGGCCAGGCCGACGAAGCCCGTTCCGGCCTGGGGGCGGGCCGCGATCAGCCCGGCGACCTTGGTGCCGTGGCCGACGGTGTCGGTCGTGCCGTCACCGCCCTTGGGGTCGACGAAGTCCTTCCCCGCGCCGACGTCGAGAGCGCCGCTGAGCTGCGGGTTCGCCCGGTCCACACCGGTGTCGATGACGGCCACCCGGACGCTCGCGCCGCTCTTGTCCTTGCCCTTGGTTTGCGCCCAGAGCTCGTCGAGGAGGAGCCGCTGGAGGGCCCAGGGGCGGTCCTCGATCTGCTTCTTCATGGGGAAGGTGCACTCCCCCGCGCCGTCGAGGCGCAGCGCGTACGGAGGGTGCGGCGCGGGGGTCCCGGCCGGGGGGGTCCAGGCCGCGGAGGCGGCCCCCGTCGTACCCGCCGCACCACCGCCGGCGGCCAGGGCGAGGGCGAAGGCGGCCGTGAGGAGCACGCGCCGGGGCTTGCGGTTCTGGGGCATCGGCGGCTTCCTCACGAACCCTGTGGCTGGCGGGCGGAGTTGGTGTCCAGTCGGGGGCCCTTGGAGAGGAACTCCGACCAGGCGATGGGCACCATGGCCGGGGTGACGCCGCCGTAGCCGAGCCTGACCTGCGCCTGGCTGGCCTCGGGGCGGCCGTCCCCGCCCGCCTTGGACTGGTCGGGGGCACCGATCTCGGACTGCTCGGAGTCGCTGTCGCCGTTGGCCTGGACGGCGTACCGCAGGCCGGTGTCGGTGACCAGGAAGAGGGAACCGCCGGCCGTGGTCTGCTTGCCCTGCACCTGGGTGTAGAGCAGGCCGGAGCCGGGGGTGACGTACGCGCTCGTGCCGCTGGCGGTGATGTCGACGGGGTAGCCGGTGCCGGCCCAGGTGCTCAGCGTCTGGTTGCCCTGGCCGTCGACCGAGCGCAGGACGTTGCAGACGGTGTCGCGGTTGTTGGAGCCGCTCGCCTGGGTGCCGGCGGGCGGCGTCGTCCGGTTGATCCGCTCGGTCTTCTTCTGCGGCCACTTGACGTCGCCGGCGAAGGGGGTGGCGTCCGGGTCGAGGGACTGGAGGTCGACCTCACGGGCCTTGCCGTGCATGTTGAGGCCGTCGGTCGCCGGCGCCGAGATCAGCAGCCAGGCGACGAAGTCGGAGACGGGTGCGACCTTGCCGGGGAGGACCACGTAGTGCTGGGCGCCGGAGCCGGTCTGGGCCTTGAGCACCATGCCGACCTTGTTGTCGGCGGTGGTCAGGCCCTTGACGTCGGCGCCGGCCCCGGCCTTCCCGGGGATGGGCGGGAAGGCCAGGTCGTCGCCGGAGTTGAGGGTGCCGAGCCATTCCGGGCCGACCTGCTGCGGGGTGGCTCCGGTGCCGACCAGGGCATTCGTCATCGTTCCGGCGGCCGGGGTGCCCTCGGGGAACCTGTACTTCGTGCCGGTCGCGTCGACCAGGTACCGCTCCTTGCCCGGGCCGGTGCTCTCCACGTACAGCGACTGGGTGTCGGTGAGCCTGCGCGCGTCGTCCGTCACGGACGCCTCGCGGTCCGCGAGGACGAAGGTGGCGGTCTGCACGCCGCGGCCGTTGCCGCCGGGCTGCTGGCATACCGCCCAGCGCTTGGCCTTGCCGGCCTCGGGCTTGGAGGGGAGCCGGTCGGGGGCGTACGGGATGCCGATGATGGGGCCGCGCGGCGGCCTGCCCGCGTCCAGGACCTTGTCCTCGACCTGCACCACCTTGAACTTCTGCGGGTCCAGCAGGAGTCGGGCGGAGGCGAGGTTCAGCACCGGGTGCAGACGCGTCTGGTCCTTGCCGCCCACCTTCGTCGTCAGGACCACGTAGCGGGTCGTCGAGTCCTTGCCGACGATGACCCTCGTTCCGGGCTCGTCCCAGCCCTTGGGAGCGGTCGGCTTGAACATGCCCCAGGCGCCGAACCCGGCGAGCACGAGGGCTCCGACGATCACTCCCGGCAGGACCGCGCGCAGGGGCCGGGGCGCCCCTTCCTCGGTCCCCGTGGCGGAGGGCTGGAGGAACGCGGCCACCGTCCGCCGCTTCGCAAAGGTGTACGCGTTGAGCTCATCACGTCGTGATGCCATGACCGTCTGCTTCTCCCCGCACGGCCCGGCCGGTGGGTACGGTCCCCGGGCCTCGATAGTCGGACCGGGCACCTACTATGCCTCTTGACGGACGGTATGCAGGGTCCGGGTAGGGTGAGGCAGCCGCTCAGGGCCTTCCACACCGGGGCAATCAGGGCTTGTTGGGGTGGATTGGGGAGGTTCCGGGGCCCCGCGACGGGTGTCGCGCAGCGCCGGAACCCGTGAGGTCCGGCCCGTGAGAGGGGAAGTGCGCGAGTGATGGCCACGGCGACGGAGCCGCAGACCGGCGCGCCCGCACCCGCACGCGGCGGGGTGACGCCGCACCCCAAGTCGAGCCCCGGCCGCTTCGGTCCGTTCCGACTGCAACAACTCGTACTGCTCCAGGTCGCGGCGGCCGGACTGCTCGTGGCGTGGGTGGTCGAGCCCCTGCTCCTGGTCCCCGTCGGCGCGTTCGCGCTGGTGCTGGTGGTGCTCGCGGTCGTACGCCGCCACCAGCGTTCCCTTCCGGAGTGGATCGGCAGTGCGCTCGCACTGCGCGCACGCCGCCGCAGGGCCGCGTCCTTCGCCGTGCCCGCGGGCACCGAGCCGGGGCTGGCGCCGCTGGTCGAGGCCGATCCGGCCCTGCGCACCCTGACGTTCAGCGACCGCGACAGGCGTCCGGTCGGGATGATCGGCGACGGGACCTTCCTGACCGCGGTGGTGCAGGTGGACACGGACGTCACCGCGCTGCGGCCCGACCGGGCGGCGCGGCCGCTGCCGCTCGGCGTCGTACGGGACATCCTCGAAGTGGACGGCATCCGGCTGGAGTCCGCGCAGCTGGTGCAGCACACGCAGCCGGCGCCGGCCCCGCACCTGCCGGCCCAGTCGATGGCCACGCGCAACTACGCGCCGCTGCAGGCCCGTACGGGCACGCCCGCGGTGCGGCTGACGTGGATCGCGCTCAAGCTCGACCCGGAACTGTGCCCCGAGGCGGTCACCGCCCGCGGCGGCGGCCTTGCGGGCGCGCAGCGGTGCGTGGTGCGGGCCGCGGACCAGCTGGCGAGCCGGCTGGCCGGGGCCGGGTTCAAGGCCACCGTGCTGACCGAGCAGGAACTGACGGCGGCGATGGCCACCTCCTCGTGCGCGAACCCGATGGCGATCACCCAGGCCGGCCGGTCGGCCGGCACCGGGCGGCGCACCGAGGAGACCTCGCGGATCTGGCGCTGCGACGACCGCCGGCACACGACGTACTGGATAGGCCGCTGGCCGCAGCTGGGCGGCGCCGGGGCGGCGGCGCTGCCGCAGTTCGTGGCGCTGCTGACCTCCCTGCCGGCGCTCGCCACGAACTTCAGCCTGACGATGGCCCCGGCGGAGCGGCAGGGCGTGACCCTGACCGGACACGTACGGGTGACAGGGCGCAGCGACGAGGAACTGATCGCCGCACGGCGGGAGTTGGAGAGGACCGCGCGGGGCGTGAAGGCCGGGCTGGTCCGGCTCGACCGCGAACAGGTGCCGGGGCTGTTGGCTTCGCTGCCGCTGGGAGGCGCGCGATGAGGGGCGGTTTCGGGCTGGTCGGCCCGCGGCGGGTCCGGCACGTGGTGCCCGCGGCGGACCTGGATGCGCTGGCGGTGCCCGTCGGGGACGACGGGGTCGTCATCGGCGTGGACGCCGAGGGGCGGTCGGCGGTGCTCGGCATCAACCGGCCGACGCCCTACGAGGTGACGCTGATCGGCGGTCTGTGGACGGCGCAGGTGCTGGCGCTGCGCGCGGCTGCCACCGGTGCGCGCGTCGCGGTGGAGACCGGGCGCGGGCAGGTGTGGTCCGGGCTGGCGCAGGCCGCCGGCGGCGGGCAGCAGTGCGTGACCCTGCACGAGGTGGGACGGATCCCGCCGCAGGGCGCGTCCGCGGGCAGCCCGGTGCTGGTGGTCCGCGACTGCGGGATGCGGCCGCCGCGCGGTCGCGTGGTGGCCGGGCCGTGGCAGTCGGTGCTGACCCTGCTGCCGTACCTGAGCCCGACGGCGCCGCGGTTGCTCCAGCAGGCGTCGCTGGTGGGCGTGCAGCGGGTGTCCCCGGACGAGGCGGAGCAGATCGGCCGCCTGATGCGGCTGCCGCGCCAGGCCGTGGCCTCCCTGCCGACCCTGGGCGACGGGGTGACCCTGTGGTGCACCCCGCGGGACCGGCAGTTCGTGATGACCCAGGGGACCGAGGCGGAGACCGGCCTGCTGGGCCCGGCACGCCGCATCGACTGACGGGGCGCGCGCCCCGGGCGGGCCGCCCGCCCTCCCCGTGGAACGGGACGCGGCGGACAGGGGCGACGCCCCCCGATTAGGCTGGACGCCGGCGCGGCGTGGGTGGGCGCCGGAGCAGTGTTCGACATACCAGGAGGACCAGTGAGCGGCGATCGGAACGAGAGGCGCGGCGGGACGTGGGACGTCCCGACGGACGATCAGTCCGACGCGGAGCCCGAGATGACGGGCGAGTTCACCATCGACTACACACCGCCGGCCTGGTACACGCAGAGTGCGCCGCCGGCCGCGGACGCGCAGGTACCGGGGCTTCCCGAGGGGAGCGGCTTCGAGCCGCACCGCCCGTCGGACCTGGAGTCGCCGTCAACGATGCGGATCGCTCCGCCGGCCCCGCGGACCCCGGCCGACGGTACGGGTACGCCTCCGCCGTTCCCGCTCGCCGGCCCGGCCGACGCGACCCCTCCGGCGCACGCTCCGGCCCCGGCGGCCGAGCCGCCGTACGCGGCTCCCGAGCCGATCGTGGCTCCCGAGCTGCCGTACGCGGCTTCCGAGCCGATCGTGGCACCTGAACTCCCGTACTCCGCTCCGGGACCCATCCAGGCGCCCGAACCGCCGCACGCCGCCTCCGCCCCGGTCGCGGCTCCGGCCGAGCCCGCACCTGCGGCACCCGAGGCTCCGGCACCGGCCCGGGCACCGATCCAGGCACCCGAGCTGCCGTACCCGGCTCCGGCCCCGGTCGCGGCTCCGGCCGAGCCCGCACCTGCGGCGCCCGAGGTCCCTGCTCCGGTGCAGGCGCCCGAGCTGCCGTACTCCGCTCCGGCCCCGGTCCCGGCCCCGGCCGAGGCTGCGCCTGCGGTGCCCGAAGCCCCGGCGCCCTTCGCGGCGGCCCCGCCCGAGCCCTCCCCGTTCGACGCCGTGCCCCCGGCGCCCGAAGCCCCGGAGCCGTTCCCGTCGTTCTCGGCCCCGGCCGAGGAGGCCGCCCCGGAGCCGGCCGACGCCGTGCCCGCGCCGTTCGCGGCCCCGGTGCCGCCGGCTGCCGTGGACGAGGTCCCGCCGTACCCCGCCCCCTCGGCCGGGGGGACGCCCGCGGCCGCCGGAGAGAACGCCGTCGGGGGGCCCGCCGGTGAACTGCCGCCGCTGCCGCCCTCGTTCGCGACGCAGGGCTCCTACGGCTTCCCGCCGCCGGCGCCCGCACCCGCGCCGCAGCAGCCCCAGCCCCCTCAGCCGCAGCCGCAGCCGCAGTACGACCCCCGCACCGCCGGGCAGTGGCCCGTCGGCCCCGGTCAGCAGCCGCCGCAACCCCAGCCGCAGCCGCACGACCCGCGGTACGCGGCCGGCCCCGCCGGCGCAGGCGCGCCGCTCGGCTACACCGCCGCCGTCGAGCTGTCCTCGGACCGGCTGCTGCGCAACAAGCAGAAGCCCAAGAGCAACAACAACGGCGCGGGCGGCGGCGGCCTGTTCCGCTTCGGCGGCAAGGCGGCCGAAGCGGAGCGCCGCCGCAAGCTGGAGCTGATCCGCACCCCGGTCATGTCCTGCTACCGCATCGCCGTCATCAGCCTCAAGGGCGGCGTCGGCAAGACCACGACCACCACCGCGCTGGGCGCCACCCTCGCCACCGAGCGCCAGGACAAGATCCTGGCCATCGACGCGAACCCCGACGCCGGCACGCTCGGCCGCCGTGTCCGCCGCGAGACGGGCGCGACGATCCGGGACCTGGTCCAGGCGATCCCGTACCTGAACTCGTACATGGACATCCGCCGCTTCACTTCGCAGGCGCCCTCCGGGCTGGAGATCATCGCCAACGACGTGGACCCGGCGGTCTCCACGACCTTCAACGACGAGGACTACCGCCGCGTCATCGAGACGCTGGGCCGCCAGTACCCGATCATCCTCACCGACTCGGGCACCGGCCTCCTCTACTCCGCCATGCGCGGCGTCCTGGACCTGGCCGATCAGCTGATCATCATCTCGACCCCGTCCGTGGACGGCGCCAGCAGCGCCAGCACCACCCTCGACTGGCTCTCCGCGCACGGGTACGCGGACCTGGTCTCCCGCTCCCTCACCGTCATCTCGGGGGTCCGCGAGACGGCCAAGATGATCAAGATCGAGGACATCGTGCAGCACTTCGAGACCCGCTGCCGCGGTGTCGTCGTGGTGCCCTTCGACGAGCACCTCGCGGCCGGCGCCGAGGTGGACCTCGACATGATGCGGCCCAAGACCCGCGAGGCGTACTTCAACCTCTCCGCCCTCGTGGCCGAGGACTTCCTCCGGGCCCAGCAGCAGGCCCCGCAGAACCACTGGGGAGCACCGCAGCAGCCGCATCAGCCCCACCCGCAGCAGCCGCAGCCTCAGCACCACCAGCCGCAGCCGCCGCCCCAGCCGTACGGTCAGCCCCAGGGCCGGCCCCCGTACCAGCAGCCGCCGCAGCAGCCGGGCCCCTACGGCCAGCCCTACCCGCAGCAGCCGCAGCCCGGCCAGCCCTGGCAGCAGCCCCCGGCCGCCCCGCCGCAGCAGCCGCAGCAGCCGCCGCGCGACCCCCGCCTCGGCTGACGGCCGCGCCGAGCACGCACAACAGGAAGGGCCCGTACCACCCCGGATCGCATCGGATTCCGGGACGGTACGGGCCCTCGCCCGTTCCCGCGTCAGCGCTTCATGTCGTACGCGTCGGTCAGCACCCGCGCCCGCTTCACGTCGTCGGCGATCGCCTCCAGCAGCCCGTCCAGCGACTCGAACTTCGCCATCCCCCGCACGTACGCGAGGAAGTCGACGGCCACGTGCTTGCCGTACAGGTCGAGCCCGACGCGGTCGATCGCATACGCCTCCACCGTCCGCTCGGTCGCGTCGAACTGCACGTTCGTCCCCACCGAGATCGCCGCGGGCATCCGCTCGCCGTCCGCCGTCAGCCAGCCCGCGTAGACCCCGTCCGCCGGGATCGCGGTGTGCGGCTGCGTCTCCACGTTCGCCGTCGGGTAGCCGAGTTCACGCCCGCGCTGCGCTCCGCGCACCACCACGCCCTCGACCCGGTGCGGACGCCCCAGGACCTCGGCCGCACCGTCCATGTCGCCCTCGGCGACCAGCCGGCGCGCCAGCGTCGAGGAGAACGGCACGCCGCCGCCCGCCTCGCCGCGCTCCACGAGGTCCACGACCTCGACCCGGTAGTCGTACGTCGATCCCAGCTCGCGCAGGAAGTCGACGTTCCCGGCGGCCCGGTGGCCGAAGCGGAAGTTCGGGCCCTCGATGACGGCGAGGGCGTGCAGCTTGTCGACGAGCACCTTCACGATGAAGTCGGCCGGGGACAGCTGCGAGAAGTCGGCGGTGAACGGCAGGATCAGCAGCGCGTCCACGCCCAGTCCGGCCATCAGCTCGGCGCGCCGGTCGTAGGGCGCCAGGATCGGCGGGTGGCTGCCGGGACGGACGACCTCGCTCGGGTGCGGGTCGAAGGTGACGACGACGGACGGGACGCCGAGCTCGCGCGCCGTGGCCACGGCCCGTCCGATGATCAGCTGATGTCCCCGGTGCACGCCGTCGTAGGAGCCGATGGTGACGACGCTGCGTCCCCAGTCCTGGGGGATGTCCTCCAAGCCACGCCACCGCTGCACTGTGACCGCTCCTCGCCCGAACCCGGTTGGTCCTTGAACTGATTGCCGATTGCAGGTCTAAGACTGCCATGCCGGGGGCCGGTGCCACGCATCGGCATCCGGGCCGGACGGGCCCGGCGGGCCGCCGTCGCGCATCCTCATGTCACATCCGCGGCGGCCCTGCCGAGGGTCTCCACCGTCTGCCGGGCGCTGGGCCCCAGCAGGGCCGCGGCCTCCGTGGCCGCCTGCGCCAGCCAGCGGGCCACGAGCGCCCCGAAGGCCGGCTGGGCCCGGGCCAGCTCCACCGTGCGCCGCTCGAAGATCGCCGGCCCGCCGGGGGCCCGCAACAGCTGCCGCCCGGTACGGCGCAGCAGCTCCCGCGTACGGTCCTCCGGACGCGCCGCGGCACCCGCCGCGACCGCCCCGAGGAACGCGTCCAGCACCCGCGGGTCCCTCTCCTCGCGCAGCAGTACGCCGGCCAGCTCGCCGCGCAGCGCGTACGAGGGCTCCCCGCCCGGCGCGCCCAGTACGGCGGCGAGCTCGGCCCGCACCCCCGTCGGCGCGGTCCGCAGCAGGTCCAGTACGAGCCGGCGCAGCGCGGGGCCGGCGGCGGGCCCCTGCTCCAGCCGCCGGTCCACGAACGCCGCGGCGTGCGGCGCGTCCCCGGGGCTGCGCGCGAGGTGCTCCCGTACGAGCTCGGCCGCGCGCCGGGCCAGCCCCGGCGTGTTCAGCGCTGCCAGGGCGCGCAGCACCTCCCCGTCGGCGCGGTCCCGCAGGGCGGCGAACACCTCGTCCTGGTCCGGCAGTACGGGCAGGACGGCCACCAGCGCCTCGGCGGGCAGCCGGGAGCCGGGCTCGGGGTCGCGGAAGGACGCGAGGGCTTCGGGGAGGTGGCGGGCGCGCACTTGCGGGTCGCGCAGCAGGACGGCCAGGGCGCTGCCGTGCAGGGTGACGTCGGCGGGACGGTCGAGCAGTGCCCGGGCGGCACGGCGCAGCAGCTCCCGGTCGGCGGGGGCGCGTACGTGCGGGGCGGTGGCGAGACCGTAGGCGGCGGCCGCGACCCTGCGCGAGGGGCGTTCGTCGTGTGCCCAGCGGTCCACGGCCCGGCACAGGGCGGAGGGCTCCTCCTCGGCGAGTACGGCGAGCAGCTCGTCGGCGCGGGGGTGCGCGGCGGTGACGAGCGCCTCGGCGAGGTCGTCCGGGGCGAGGCGGCGGTGGGTGTGCAGCAGGGCCTGCGCGGCGGTGGCGACGGTGGCCCCGGGGCGGCCGCGCAGCCGCCGGTCGTCGGCGAACCAGGCGCACAGCAGCGGCTGGATCCGCCGGGGGTCCCGGGCCAGTCGGCGGGCCACGGCGTCGAGGTAGCGGTCGCCGGGGACCGCCTCGGCGGGGTCCGCGGGGAGCAGGCGGCGCAGCAGGTCGAGGCGGTCGGGCTCGGCCAGCCGGACCCGGTTCCAGAACCAGCCGCCGAACTCGCCCGGGCCGACCCGGGCCACGTGCTCGGCGAGGGCGTGCAGGACGGGGAGGTGGGGGTGCGCGTCGGGGAGGCGCAGCAGGGTCTCGCGCAGCAGCCGGGCGGCCCACCAGACGCGGTCGGAGCGGGCGGCGTCGGCGGCCCCCGCCGGGGCTTCGGCGAAGGCGTTCAGGGCGTCGACCAGCCGGGTCAGTTCCTCGCGGAGCCGGTCCGGGGGGAGCCGGCGCAGGGCTTCCAGGACGGGCCCGATCCGGTGCCGGGGCACGGGCCGCCCGGGCCTGGCGGGACCGTGGACGAGGACGCCGAGGGCCGTCGGGACGTCGAGGTGGCCGGCCTGGATCCAGTCGGACAGCTCCTCGTGGGCGAGGCGGTAGCCGGACCCGGCGGGCACCAGCAGCCCCTCGGTGAGGACGGCGGAGGCCCAGCCGGTGCGCCACGGGAACAGCTCCTCGAAGGAGGCCCGGTCCAGCTGGCCCTGCCCGGGTCCCAGGCAGCGCCGGGCGGCCTCGTGCAGGCGGCCGGCGACGCGGGCGGCGAGCCGCCGGACGCCGGGGCCGTGCACCGATGCGCCTCCGGCGGCGATGCGGACCGCGATGCGCAGGCACAGCAGGTCGAGGTGGGCGCCGAAGACCTCGTCGCGGCCGGGGCGGCCGGCGGTGACCCCGGCGGCGCGGATCCCGGCGAGCAGGTGCAGGGTGAGCGGGTGCCGGGCGTCGGCCTCGCGGACGGCGTCGGCGGGGATGCCGAGGCGGGCCCGGGCGCTCTCCGCCTCGGCGGCGGTGAGGTCCGCGAGCGGAAGGGCGGGCGGCAGCCGGGGGGCCGCGCGGGCCGGGATGTGCAGCGCCTCGGGCGGGTGGAGGGCGCCGGCCCGCTCCCAGTACTCGGGGCGGGCGGCGACCACCAGCCGGGCCCCGGTGCCGCGCAGCCAGGCGGTGGTGGCCTCGGTCCACGGTCCGAGGCGGTGGGCGAGCTCCGGCGGCATCTCCTCGGGGGCGTCCAGGACGATGAGGAGGGGGCGGCCGGCGCGGGCGACGACGAGGGCGAGGTGCGCTGCGGCTCCCGCCGGGTCAGCGGGCTCCGGCCGGCCGCGCGAGCCGTCGGGCGCGGACCGGCGGGCGCCGAAGGCCTGCGGGCTGCGCCGCTCCCCGGGCGGAGTCCCTCGCGGACCGGGCACCACCTGACTGCGCCCCTCGACCGATGTGGCCCCGCACGGGCCGGGCACCGCCTCACCGCGCCACCCGTCCGGCACGGTCCCGCCGAAGCCGCGCTCCGCCCGGCCACGCCCGTCGGGCACGGACCCACGGGAGCCCGTGACGGACCCACCCGGCCGCCCGTCGGACGTGGTTCCACCGAAGCCGGGCACCGCTTGGCCGCGCCCCTCGACCGATGTGGCCCCGCACGGGCCGGGCACCGCCTCACCGCGCCACCCGTCCGGCACGGTCCCGCCGAAGCCGGGCAGCGGCTCACCGGGCAACCCGTCGGGCGGGGTTGCGGCGGGGCCGGGCGCGCGCCGGGGCGTCTCCTCGGCCGCCGAACGGGACTCGGGGGCGGACCGTGTGGCGGCGGTGCGTTCGGCGCCCTGCGGGGATAGCCCCGACACACACCCGTCCCCACCGGAACCCGTGCGCGGGCCGTCGGCGGCCCGGTCCGAACCCGCGCATGGGCCCGCCTCCGGGGTACGCCCGGACCGGAGGTCGGGGGCGGCGGCCCAGGACGCATCTCCGGGCCCGTCCCCACCGGAACCCGGGCGCGGGCCGTCCGGGGCGGCGGCCCACGGCACAGCTCCGGGCACGCCCCCAGTCGGGTGCGGGCCGGATTGCGGTGTCCGCCCGGGCCGGGGGGCGACGCCGTCTGCGGTCCGGTCGGCGAGGCGGGATGCCGCCGTCAGGGCTCGGGTCGCCGCGTCCGCCAGCGAAGTGTCGTCGGCGCGGAGGTCCGTCCCGCGCAGCCACAGCGTCGGCGCGGGGCGGGCGCCGCGGGCCCGGCGGGCGGCCAGGGCCGCCAGTTCCGTCGTGCGGCCGGTGCCCGGGTTGCCGACGAGGCCGAGCACCTGGCGGTCCCCGGCCGCGAAGGCCTCCAGTTCGGCGGCGATGCCGGGTCGCTCCACCGGTCGGTCCGGAGGGAGGGCGGCGCACGAGGCGGTCAGTTGCAGCGCTCCGGCGAGGTTCAGGTCGGCGCCCCGGGCCGGCACGGTCGCCGCGTTGCGTGCGAGCAGCGCGGCGAGGGGGCCCTGCGGATCGGAGTCGGCCGCCGCCCGCAGGGCCACCGCGAAGCCGCCGGAGCGGTGCTCCGCGCGCAGAGCGGTGCCCAGTACCGCGAGGACCGCCCCGGTGGCGGCGTCGAGGACCGGCCCCCCGCAGGCCTCCCCGCCCTGCGCGAGCGCGTCGCGGCCGTCCGTGCCGATCGCCAGCTCCACCGCGGCCCCCGCGGGCACCGCGTACAGCCCGCCGGCCGCCCGGTACGCGACCTGCGCGCCCCCCAGCACCCGCGCCTGCCGCCAGCCCCGCGCGGGCAGCCGTACGTAGGTCCCCGGATCGATCGCCTCGCGCTGCGTCACCGGCAGCGGCCGCACCCCGAGTCCGTCCGTGCGGATGAGGGCCAGCGCCAGGCCGGGCAGCTCGGTCACGTCGGCCGCCTCGGCCGGCCAGGTCCGCCCGGAGGCGTGCAGCACGAGCCGGGTCAGGCCGTCGACGGCCTCGTGACCGGTGACGACCGTCCCGCGGTCGTCCGCGACGAACCCGCTGCCGCGCTCCCGCCCGGCCGGATCGCAGATTTTGACGAGTTCCGCCATGGCCGCACCACTCCCCCGCAACGCCCCGTGCTCACGACGGTAGGCAGGTGAAGATCAGCACGAAAAGCACACGTGGCGAACGCGCCCCCTTACGCTCCCTCCATTCACTCCGAGCGCCTGCTCGGACGGGTGAATAGCGGCGTCCGGGTGGATAGAGACCTACCCGAGGGGGGTCGTGGAGCGGTGAGCAGCACGACATGTGCGCTCACCGCTCCACGTCAACGATCAGACGAAGACCGCGAGGGACTTCGCCTTCCCGTTCTTGCTCTCGACGAGCCCGAGGAGCTGGCCCTGCGGCCCGAAGACCGCGACGGTACGGCCGTCCTCGTACTCCTCCGGCATGTCGATCCGCACGCCGTTGGCGAGCAGCGAGGCCCGCCGGGCGTCCAGGTCCCAGCGCGGGAAGGCCGCGGCGGCCGCCTCGCCGATCGGCATGACGGTCAGCTCCTCCTGGAGCTGGTCCAGGGTCCGCGCGCGGTCGATCTTGTACGGGCCCACCCGCGTGCGGCGCAGCGCGGTCAGGTGCCCGCCGACGCCGAGGTCGGCGCCGAGGTCGCGGGCGAGGGCGCGGATGTACGTACCGCTGGAGCAGACGACGGAGACGACGAGGTCGACGACCTTGGTGCCGTCCTCGGCCTCCGCCTCCCGCATGTCGTACACCTGGAACGACGAGATGGTCACCGGTCGGGCCGGGATCTCGAAGTCCTCGCCGTCGCGGGCCCGCTTGTAGGAGCGGACGCCCTTGATCTTGATGGCGCTGACCTTGGACGGGACCTGCATGATGTCGCCCGACAGCTTGGCGACGCCCGCGTCCACGGCGTCCCGGGTGACCCCGGTGGCGTCCGTGGAGGAGGTGATCTCGCCCTCGGCGTCGTCCGTCAGGGTGTTCTGGCCCAGGCGGATCGTGCCGAGGTACTCCTTCTCCGTGAGCGCGAGGTGACCCAGGAGCTTGGTGGCCTTCTCCACGCCCAGGACCAGCACGCCCGTCGCCATCGGGTCGAGCGTGCCGGCGTGGCCGACGCGGCGGGTCTTGGCGATCCCCCGCATCTTGGCGACCACGTCGTGCGAGGTGAAGCCGGACGGCTTGTCGACGATGACAAGCCCGTCCCGGGGGCCCCTCCCAGCGGTGGCTGGGGGAGTCTGACCTGCGTTGGTGCTCATTCCGCGGCTGCGTCCTCGTCGTCGTCCTCGCCGGGCTTCTTGTACGGGTCGGCGTCGCCGGCGTACTGGGCACCGGAGGACACCTCGCGCACCTGGGCGTCGGAGGTGCGTGCCTTCTCCAGGAGGTCCTCGATGGTCTTGGCGTTCTCCGGGAGGGCGTCCGCGACGAAGGTCAGGGTGGGCGTGAACTTGGTCCCCGCCGCCCGGCCCACCGCGGAGCGCAGAACGCCCTTGGCGCTCTCCAGGCCCGCCGCCGCACTGGCGCGGTCCTCGTCGTCGCCGTAGACCGTGTAGAAGACCGTGGCCTCCCGCAGGTCGCCGGTGACCCGGGTGTCCGTGATGGTCACGTGCGTACCGAGGCGGGGGTCCTTGACACCGCGCTGCAGCTTCTCCGCCACCACCTCCCGGATGAGGTCCGCCAGCTTCTTCGCCCGCGCATTGTCGGCCACTGGTCCGTCTCCTTCTTTTCTTGCAGACAAGCAATCAGTCTTCATCACCGTGGAAGCGCCGTCGTACCGACAGCAGCTCCACTTCCGGACGTGCCGCGACCAGCCGCTCGCAGCGGTCCAGTACGTCCGAGAGGAACCCCGCGTCCCCACTCACCAGCGCGACCCCTATGCGGGCCCGGCGGTGCAGATCCTGGTCGCCCACCTCGGCCGCGCTCACGGAGAACTTTCGCTGGAGCTCGGCGACGATGGGCCGGACGACGGAGCGTTTCTCCTTCAGCGAGTGGACGTCGCCGAGGAGCAGGTCGAAGGACAGAGTCCCCACGTACATGCAGTTCCGGATATCCCGCCGGTGCGGGTTCGGTGGCCTGCCGGGCCGTCGCCCGGCAGGATCACCCGGCGCTCGCGCGGCCGGGTCACCAGAACCGTACACGCAACGGCCGGGGCCGATCGACGGATATTCCGCCGACCGGCCCCGGTGTTACGAGTTACGACACGGTGCGAACCGCCTCGCGCTTACGCGCGGGGCTTCTCGCGCATCTCGTACGTCGCGATGACGTCGTCGATCTTGATGTCGTTGAAGGAGCCGAGGTTGATACCGCCCTCGAAGCCTTCGCGGATCTCGGTGACGTCGTCCTTGAAGCGGCGCAGACCGGAGATGGTGAGGTTCTCCGCGATGACCTTGCCATCGCGCAGCAGGCGCGCCTTGGTGTTGCGCTTGACCTCGCCGGACCGGATGAGGACACCGGCGATGTTGCCCAGCTTGGACGAGCGGAAGATCTCGCGGACCTCCGCCGTACCGAGCTCGACCTCTTCGTACTCCGGCTTGAGGAGACCCTTCAGGGCCGCCTCGATCTCCTCGATGGCCTGGTAGATCACCGAGTAGTAGCGGACGTCGACGCCCTCGCGGTCCGCCATCTGCGCGGCGCGGCCGGCAGCACGGACGTTGTAGCCGATGACGATGGCGTCGGAGCCCATCGCCAGGGCGATGTCGGACTCGGTGACCGCACCCACACCGCGGTGCAGGACCCGGATGTCGACCTCTTCACCGACGTCGAGCTGGAGCAGCGAGGACTCGAGAGCCTCGACCGCACCGGACGCGTCGCCCTTGATGATGAGGTTGAGTTCCTGGACCAGACCGGCCTTGAGCACGGAGTCGAGGTCCTCGAGGGACACGCGACGGACGCGCTTGGCGAAGTTGGCGTTGCGCTCGCGCGCAGCACGCTTCTCGGCGATCTGGCGGGCCGTGCGGTCCTCGTCGACGACGAGGAAGTTGTCGCCGGCGCCGGGGACGTTGGTGAGACCCAGGACCAGGACGGGGGTCGACGGACCCGCTTCCTCGACGTTGTTGCCCTTGTCGTCGAGCATGGCGCGCACTCGGCCGTAGGCGTCGCCCACGACCATCGTGTCGCCGACGCGGAGGGTACCGCGCTGGACGAGGACGGTGGCGACGGCACCGCGGCCGCGGTCGAGGTGGGACTCGATCGCAATACCCTGAGCGTCCTGCTCCGGGTTGGCGCGCAGGTCGAGCGAGGCGTCGGCGGTGAGGACGACGGCCTCGAGCAGGGAGTCGATGTGCAGACCCTGCTTGGCGGAGATGTCGACGAACATCGTGTCGCCGCCGTACTCCTCGGCGACCAGACCGAACTCGGTGAGCTGACCGCGCACCTTGGTCGGGTCCGCACCCTCGACGTCGATCTTGTTGACCGCGACGACGATCGGGACGCCGGCGGCCTTGGCGTGGTTGAGCGCCTCGATCGTCTGCGGCATGACGCCGTCGTTGGCCGCGACCACGAGGATCGCGATGTCGGTCGACTTGGCACCACGGGCACGCATGGCGGTGAACGCCTCGTGACCGGGGGTGTCGATGAAGGTGATGCGACGCTCTTCGTCGTTGACCTCGGTGGAGACCTGGTACGCACCGATGTGCTGCGTGATGCCGCCGGCCTCGCCCGCGACGACGTTCGTCTTGCGGATGGCGTCGAGCAGTCGGGTCTTACCGTGGTCGACGTGACCCATGACGGTCACGACCGGCGGACGCGGCAGCAGGTACTCCTCGCCGCCCTCGTCCTCGCCGAACTCGATGTCGAAGGTCTCGAGGAGCTCGCGGTCCTCCTCCTCCGGGCTGACGATCTGAACCTGGTAGTTCATCTCGCCCGCGAGGAGCTGGAGGGTCTCGTCGGAGACGGACTGCGTGGCAGTGACCATCTCGCCGAGGTTCATCATGACCGCGACCAGCGACGCCGGGTTGGCGTTGATCTTCTCGGCGAAGTCGGTGAGGGACGCACCGCGCGACAGGCGAACGGTCTCGCCGTTGCCGCGGGGCAGCATCACGCCGCCGACGGACGGGGCCTGCATGGCCTCGTACTCCTGGCGCCTCTGACGCTTCGACTTGCGGCCCCGACGGGCCGGACCGCCGGGACGGCCGAAGGCACCCTGCGTACCGCCACGGGCACCGGGACCGCCGGGACGGCCACCGAAGCCGGGACGACCGCCGCCACCGGCGCCGGCCGGGCCGCCGCCGAAGCCGCCGCCACCCGGACGGGGACCGCCGAAGCCGCCGCCGCCCGCGGGACGCGAGCCGGGACCGGCCGGACGGCCGGCGAAGCCGCCGCCGCCGGGACGACCGGCGCCACCGGGACGGGGACCGCCCGCACCGGGACCACGGCCACCGGGGCCGCCGCCGGGACGGGGACCGGGACCACCGGCAGCGGGACGCTGCGGCATCATGCCCGGGTTGGGACGGTTGCCGCCGGGAGCACCACCGGGACGCGGGGCGCCGCCCTGCGGACGGGGCATGCCGCCCGGGGTCGGACGGGCGCCGCCGGGACCCTGCGGACGCGGAGCGCCGCCGGGGCCGCCCTGCGGACGGGGAGCACCCTGGCCGCCGCCGGCGCCGGGGGCACCGGGACGCGGAGCGCCGGCCGGACGGGGCGCCTGGGGGCGCGCCATGCCGGTGGAGCCACCAGAGGTGAACGGGTTGTTGCCCGGACGGGGACCGGCCGGACGGGCGCCCTGCGGACGCGGTGCCTGGGCACCGGGGGTGCCTGCGGGGCGCGCCGGGGCACCGGGGGTGGCACCGGCCGGACGCGGGGCGCCGGGACGGGCACCGCCCTGACCCGGGCCGGCCGGACGCTGCTGCGCCGGACGGGGGCCGGGGGCCGCGGCGGGACGCGCCGGGGCGGCCGGAGCCGCCGGGGGCGCGGAGAACTCGGTCGCCACGGGCGCCGCCGGAGCGGGCTTCGGGGCGGCCGGAGCCTTGGGGCCGGGACGCGGGCCGGAGGCGGCCGGCGTCACGGGGGCTGCGGCCGGGGCCTCGGCAGCGGCCGGCTTGGGGGCCGGTGCGCCGGGCTTCGGGGCAGCAGGACGTGCCGCAGCGGCCGGGGACGGCGCTGCGGGCTTGGCGGGCGCGGCCTTGCGGGGCGCGCCGGGCTTTGCAGCGGACTTGCCGGCGTTGCCGCCGGGCCCCTGCAGTGCGTCAGTCAACTTGCGTACAACCGGCGCCTCGATCGTCGAGGACGCCGAACGGACGAATTCACCGAGTTCTTGGAGCTTGGCCATGACGACCTTGCTCTCCACCCCGAACTCCTTGGCGAGTTCGTATACCCGGACCTTAGCCACTTCGCTCCTTTTAGGTCCGGGTTACGCCGGACCGTCGCTACTTCATGGGCGTACTCATCGCGTACTCATCGAGTGCTCATCGCAATCTCGACCTACTTCCAACTCGCGAGGTACCTGACCGCACGGGGTATCCGTGCCGTACTACTTCTTTACGCTGTGGTCCCGGCTTTCCCGGCCACGGCATTGCGCAGGTTCGCCGTGTCGAGCGCTCCGGCGGACCGTAGGGCCCGGGGGAACGCGCGGCGGCGGACCGCCTGGTCGAGGCAGACCACGGCAGGGTGCACGTACGCACCCCGGCCGGGCAGCGTACCGCGAGGATCGGGGACGCATTCGTCCTCGATCGCCACGATCCGCAGCAGATCGCTCTTGGCCGCTCGCTCCCGACACCCCACACAGGTGCGTTCGGGGCATGCGCGGGCTTGCGTCCGGCCAGACACGCCTAAGTCTACCTCCCCGCACCGACCTCTCCCCCGACAAGTGTCGAGGGAAAGATCGAACGGCTGCTGTGTTGTCTTGATCCGCTGCCTGGGCAGCGGCCGATTGGACCCTGTCTACCGTCGGGACAGCCCCGACCGGTACCGGTTTATTCCCCGCCCCGGTCCCGGTCCCGGTCCTGGTCCGCGTCCGGGGACACCTCGGTGTCGGGACGGATGTCGATGCGCCAGCCGGTGAGCCGCGCGGCGAGGCGGGCGTTCTGGCCCTCCTTGCCGATGGCCAGCGACAGCTGGTAGTCGGGCACGGTCACGCGGGCGGAACGGGAGTCCCAGTCGACGACCTCGACCCTGCTCACCCGGGCGGGTGACAGCGCGTTCGCGACCATCTCCGCCGGGTCGTCCGACCAGTCGACGATGTCGATCTTCTCGCCGTGCAGTTCGGCCATGACGTTGCGCACACGGCTGCCCATCGGGCCGATGCACGCGCCCTTGGGGTTCAGGCCCGAGCGGGTGGACCGGACGGCGATCTTGGTGCGGTGACCGGCCTCACGGGCGATCGCCGAGATCTCGACGCTGCCGTCGGCGATCTCCGGGACCTCCAGCGAGAACAGCTTCTTCACCAGGTTCGGGTGGGTGCGCGAGAGGGTCACGGACGGGCCGCGGACGCCCTTCGCCACGCGCACGACGTACGCCTTCAGGCGCAGACCGTGCGGGTACTCCTCGCCGGGGACCTGCTCCTGCACCGGCAGGATGGCCTCCAGCTTGCCGATGTCGACGAGGACGTTCTTGGGGTCCTTGCCCTGCTGCACGACGCCGGTGATGACGTCGCCCTCACGGCCGGCGAACTCGCCGAAGGTCAGGTCGTCCTCGGCGTCGCGCAGACGCTGGAGGATCACCTGCTTGGCCGTCGTCGCGGCGATCCGGCCGAAGTCCGACGGCGTGTCGTCGAACTCCTTGGGCTCCTGGCCCTCTTCGAGATCCCTCGGGTCTTCCGTCGCCCACACGACCACGTGACCGTTGGTGCGGTCCAGCACGACGCGGGCGCGGCGGAAGCTCCCCTCGGTCCGGTGGTACGCGATGAGGAGGGCCGACTCGATCGCCTCGACGAGCAGGTCGAAGGAGATCTCCTTCTCCCGGACCAGACCCCGCAGGGCACTCATGTCGATGTCCATGGCTACGCCTCCTCTTCCTTCTTGTCCTTGCGGTTGAACTCGATCTCGACACGCGCCTTGGCGATGTCGGTGAATGCGATGCGGCGGGCGGTCGCCTTGCGGCCCTTCACGCCCGGTACTTCGAGGTCCATGCCCTCGTCGTCCACGTCGAGGATGCGGGCGACCAGTTCCCCGGCACCCTTCGCGTCCTCGGCGGACAGCTGGAACTTCACGAGGCGGCCGATGGCCCGTACGTAGTGGCGGTGCTCGGTCAGCGGGCGGTCGGCGCCCGGGGAGCTCACCTCCAGGACGTACTCGTCCTCGCCCATCACGTCGGATTCGTCGAGCTTGTCGGAGACCTCACGGCTCAGCTCGGCACACGCGTCCAGCTCCACGCCCTCGTCGGAGTCCACGATGACCCGCAGCATCCGGCGCTTGCCCGCCCGCGACAGCTCGATCTCTTCGAGGTCCAGGCCCTTGGCGGCGACGAGCGGCTCCAGCAGTCCGCGCAGCCTGTCGCTCTGGGTGGTGCTCATCCGGGTGACTCCTCGGCCGCGTGTGCTGTTGTGGTTTCCGTCGTGTGTCAGGTCAAAGGGTATCCGGTGTCGGAGGGTGTTGCCGTCCGCCCTGCGACCAGGGCCCCGGGTACCGTGATCACACCCTGCCCCGCCCCACACCACGAGGACGTCGCCGTGCCCTGGACTCCGCCTTCCAGACCTTCGCGCAGGAGCCTGCTCGCCGGTGCCGCCGGTGCGGCCGGCGCCGCGCTGCTGACCGGGTGCACCGACGGCCGCTCGGCGGACGCCGACCCGGCGATTTCACTCGAACGGCGGATGCGCGAAGCAGCCGTTCGTGACAGCGCCAGGCTGCTGGAACGTTACGACGCCACGGCCGCCGCCCATCCGGACCTGGCCGCGCGGCTCGCTCCGCTGCGCGCCGCCGTCGCCGCGCACACGGCCGCCCTCTCCCCCACCGCGTCGGGCTCGCCGTCCCCCGCTGCGTCGCCGTCCGGCGGTACGGGGGCCGCCGCGCCCGCGGCGAGCGGCGAGCCGGTGCCCGCGAAGCCCGCCGAAGCCCTGACCGCGCTCGCCGACGCCGAGCGGAGCCTGTCCGAGGCCCGGACCATCGACCTGGCCGGGGCGCCGGGAGAGCTGGCCCGGATGCTGGCCTCGGTGGCCGCCTGCGGCGCCGTGCACGTCCACCTGCTGACCTCGACCCCCGGAGCCAAGCCGTGAAGCCCGAACCCTCCCCCGCCGGCCGGGCCCTGGAGGCCGCCCAGGCGGCCCTCGCCGCCGAGCACGCGGCCGCATACGGATACGGGGTGATCGGCGCGCGGACCACCGGCGCCCGTGCCACGGAGGCCCGGGAGGGGTACGGCAGCCACCTCGCGCGGCGCGACGCGCTGGCCCGGACCGTGCGCGAACTGGGCGGCGCACCCCGGCCCTCGGAGGCCGCCTACGCCCTGCCGTTCGAGGTGCGCAGCCCCGCCGACGCCGAGCGGCTGGCCGCGGTGATCGAGGACCGGGTGGCGGGTGCGTACTCCGATCTGGTGCGGGCGGCGGAGGGCCCGCTGCGCCGCGAGGCGGCCGACGCGCTGAGCGCCGCAGCGGTGCGCGCGGCACGCTGGCGCGGTGTCGGCGTAGCCTTCCCTGGGCTCACGGAACGCGCATAGCGAGCCCTCACCAGCTGAAAGGGACCACGCACGCATGGCTTTCGAACCGCCGCAGCGGCTTGTACGGGCGCTCGGCGAGATGCCGGAGACGGAGCAGGACGCGGACTGGCTGGGGCAGTTGCCCGAGCTCACCGAGGCCGCGCTCTCCCGGCGGGGCGTACGGGCCCAGCGGGTGCAGGCCCCGGGCGGCCGCAGCAGTCTGGTCGTCCTCGTCGCCTACGCGGACGGGACCCCGGCCGCTCTGAAACTGGCGCCCCCGCACGCCCGGCCCGACCTGGAGCTCGCCGCGCTGGCGCACTGGGGCGGTTTCGGCGCCGTACGGGTCCTCGACACCCGGCACCACGAGGAGGACGGGGCCCTGCTGCTGGAGCGGCTGCACGCGGAGGTGTCGCTGCGGTCCCTGCCGGAGGCGAAGGCACTGCTGGAGGCGAGCGGCACGCTGCGCCGGCTGTGGGTGGCGCCGCCGGCCGGGCACGGGTGGGAAACGGCGGCCGAGCGCACCGCGCGGCAGTCGCAGGCCCTGCGGGCGGCCCCGGCGGAGGCCCGGGCCCTCGCCGACACCGCCCTGGCGCTGCGGGAGGAGCTGGTGGCGGCCCCGCCGGAGGAACTGCTGCTGCACGGGAACTTCCGGCAGGGCAAGGTCCTGGCGGGCGAGCGGGCGCCGTGGCTGACGGTGGGACCCGACCCGCTGGTCGGCGAGCGGGCGTACGACCTGGCGCGGCTGGTCCGGGACCGGCTGGAGGACCAGGTGGCCTCCTCGGCGGGAGCCGCGGGCGCCCGGCGCCGGGTGAACAAGCTGGCGGACGCGCTGGACGTGGACCGCGAACGGCTGCGGGGCTGGACCCTCTTCCGGGCGGTGGAGTCGGGCAACCGCGCCCTGGCCGCCGGGCGCCGCCGGGACGCGGAACTCCTGCTGGAGTTCGCCTCCTGGCTGTAGGGGGTGTCCGGCCTGATCGCCCCGGAACCGAGTGGGGCATACCGTAGGTAGGAAGGTATGTCCGGCAGGGGGCCGTCATGGTCGAGGAACTGCTGACAGCGGTGCTTGCCGCAGGCGTGGGTGCCGCCGTCTACCTGGGCGCCGCGGCCCGCGTGGTGAAGCAGTACGAGCGGGGCCTGGTCTTCCGCTTCGGCAGGCTGCGGGAGGAGATACGGCCTCCCGGCTTCACGGTGATCGTTCCGGTGATCGACCGGCTGCGCAAGGTGAACATGCAGATCGTGACGCTGCCGGTGCCCGCACAGGAGGGCATCACCCGGGACAACGTCACGGTGCGGGTGGACGCGGTCGTGTACTTCAAGGTCGTCGACCCGGCGAACGCCATCGTGGCGGTGGAGGACTACCGCTTCGCCGTCTCCCAGATGGCGCAGACCTCGCTGAGGTCGATCATCGGAAAGTCCGACCTGGACGACCTGCTCTCCAACCGGGAGATGCTCAACCAGGGCCTGGAGCTGATGATCGACAGTCCGGCGGTGGGCTGGGGGGTGCAGATCGACCGGGTCGAGATCAAGGACGTGTCCCTGCCCGAGACCATGAAGCGGTCGATGGCCCGGCAGGCGGAGGCCGACCGCGAACGGCGGGCCCGCGTGATCAACGCGGACGCGGAGCTGCAGGCCTCGCACAAGCTGGCCGAGGCGGCGGAGGTCATGTCGGAACAGCCGGCCGCCCTCCAGCTGCGCCTGCTGCACACGATCGTCGCGGTCGCCGCCGAGAAGAACTCCACGCTGGTGCTGCCGTTCCCGGTGGAACTGCTGCGTTTCCTGGAACGCGCGGTCCCGCAGCCGGGGGCGGCGCCGGCGCGGGAGGAACCGGCCCCGGCCGGCCCGGCTTCCGAAGGCCCCGGGCCGGCCGAGGTCGCGGATGCGGATGCGGATGCGGATGCGGATGCGCTCGACGCAGCCCCGGCTCCGGACGCGCTCGGCGGGCCGGCGGACGGGCTGATGCTGGACGCGCCCGCGCCGGAGCAGCAGCGGAAGGGGCTGCGGGAGTAGCCGCTGTGCGCAGCCTCCTCCCCCGCCCCTCCCTAACGCCGCTGCGCCGATTCGCCGATTCGCGGCAGCCCGGCCGTCGCCGGGGTTACGGCGTCAGACGGGCGAGGGCCTCGGCCAGGGGGAGTTCCTCGCGGGTGCCGGACGCGCGGTCCTGGAGCTCGACCACCGACTCCGCGGAGCGCCGGCCGGCCACGAGGATCCACGGCACGCCGATCAGCTCCGCGTCCGTGAGCTTCACGCCCGGGGAGAGGCCCGGGCGGTCGTCCAGCAGGACCCGGAGGCCGGAGCCCGCCAGGGCCGCGGCCGCCTCCTCCGCCAGAGCCAGCGGCACCGCCTTGCCCGCCGCCACCACGTGGACGTCGGCCGGCGCCACCGCCGCCGGCCAGCACAGCCCGCGCTCGTCCGCGGTCTGTTCGGCCAGGGCCGCCACCGCGCGGGAGACGCCGATGCCGTAGGAGCCCATCGTGACCCGCACCGGCTTGCCCTCGCGGCCCAGCACGTCCAGCCCGAAGGCGTCCGCGTACTTGCGGCCGAGCTGGAAGATGTGGCCGATCTCGATCGCGCGGTCGAGGCGGAGCCCGGCCCCGCAGGAGGGGCAGGGGTCGCCCGGCTCCACGACGACGACGTCCAGGTACCGGTCCACCTCGAAGTCGCGGCCGCAGACCACGTTGCGGGCGTGCGTGTCGGGCTTGTTGGCGCCCGTCACCCAGGCGGTGCCCGGTGCGACCCGCGGGTCGGCCAGGTATCGGACCTTCTCCAGGCCCTGCGGGCCCACGTACCCGCGGACGAGGTCGGGCCGGTCCGTGAAGTCCTCGGCCGTGACGAGCTCGACGACCGCGGGGGCCAGGTGCTCGCCCAGCTTGCCGAGGTCCACCTCCCGGTCCCCGGGCACGCCCACGGCCACGATCTCGCCGTCGACCTTCACCAGGAGGTTCTTCAGCGTCGCCGAGGCGGGGACCCCCAGGTGCGCGGCGAGCGTCTCGATCGTCGGGGTGTCGGGGGTGTCCACCTCCTCCAGCGGCGGGTGCTCCGCGGCCACGGGGGCCAGCGCGAAGGTCACGGCCTCCGTGTTGGCCGCGTAGTCGCAGGAGGGGCAGTCCACGAAGGTGTCCTCGCCCGCCTCGGCCGGGGCCAGGAACTCCTCGGACGCCGAGCCGCCCATCGCGCCCGACACCGCGGACACGATCCGGTGGTCGAGGCCCAGCCGCTCGAAGATGCGGACGTAGGCCTCGCGGTGGAGCCGGTAGGACTCCTCCAGTCCTTCGTCGGACACGTCGAAGGAGTACGAGTCCTTCATCTGGAACTCGCGGCCGCGCAGCACGCCCGACCGGGGCCGCGCCTCGTCGCGGTACTTGGTCTGGATCTGGTACAGCATGACCGGCAGGTCCTTGTACGAGGTGCACTGGTCCTTCACCACCAGGGTGAAGATCTCCTCGTGGGTGGGGCCGAGCAGGTAGTCCGCGCCCTTGCGGTCCCTGAGCCGGAACAGCAGGTCGCCGTATTCCGACCAGCGTCCGCTGACCTCGTACGGCTCCTTGGGCAGCAGGGCCGGGAGCAGCACCTCCTGGGCGCCGATGGCGTCCATCTCCTCGCGGACGACGCGGCTGACGTTGTCCAGGACCCGCTTGCCGAGCGGGAGCCACGTCCACACCCCGGCCGAGCTGCGCCGGACGTATCCGGCGCGGACCAGGAGCCGGTGGCTGAGGGTTTCGGCGTCGGCCGGGTCCTCGCGGAGGGTCTTGGCCATGAGGCGGGACATGCGCTGTACGTGATGTGTGGACATGCCGGGAGGTTACCGGGGGCCCGCCGGAGCCCGTTAACCCATTTCAGGGCCTGGTCAGCGGCAGTGTGGCGCCCATGACGGCGTACGGGAGGCTCGCGCTCGGGAAGTGCACCTGGCGGGCGAGGTCGACGTAGCCGAGGGCCCGGTAGAGGCCGCGGGCGGGGCTCTCGGTGTCGATGGCGGAGAGGATCGAGCGGGGCTCGGCGGCGGCGTCGGTGAGGGTGGTGATCAGGGAGCGTCCGACGCCGTGGCCCTGGAAACCGGGGTGTACGTGGAGTTCGGTGATGACGAAGGAGCCGTCGAGCCAGTGCTCGTGGCCGCCGGCCCGCAGGTAGGGCTCGACGATGGTGGACCACCAGTGCGTGCGGTCGTTCGGCATCCCGTACACGAATCCGGTGAGCGCGCCGTCCTCGGCGAAGGCCCCGAGGGCGCGGGCGCCCTTGCAGGTCATGTGGCGCTGGACGATGTAGCGCCGGATGCCGACCTCCTCCTCGCTGAGGCCGAAGGCGACGGCCTGCACGCGCAGGGCTTCGTCCACCCGGGCGGCGAGGTCGAGGGGGCCGATACGGACACCGGAAGGCAGCATGCGGTGACCTTACTTCGCGGTAAGGGTGTGCCGGAATGCCGCGGCCCCGCCTCCTGCCGGTTCAGAACAGCACGCTCATGAACGCGCCGACCTCGCGGAAGCCCACCCGGCGGTACGCGGCCCGCGCGGCGGTGTTGAAGTCGTTCACGTAGAGGCTGACCACGGGCGCCACGTCGCGCAGCGCGTACTCGACGACGGCGGCCATCCCGGTCTCCGAGTGTCCGCGGCCGCGGAACTCGGGGGCCACCCAGACGCCCTGGATCTGGCAGGCGCGGGAGGTGGCGGCGCCGATCTCCGCCTTGAAGACGATCTTGTCGTCCTCGACGCGGGCGAAGGAGCGGCCGCCGGCGACGAGTTCGGCGACGCGGGCCTGGTAGAGCAGGCCGCCGTCGCCGGCCATCGGCGAGACGCCGACCTCCTCGGTGAACATGGCCACGCAGGCGGGCATGATCAGGTCCATCTCGTTCTTGCGGATCCGGCGGACCTGCGGATCCGGCTCGACCGTGGTGGACGGACGCTCGATGACCATGAGGGGCTGGTGGGCGCGGACCTCGCGGGCCGGGCCCCAGCTGGGCTCCAGGAGCTGCCACAGCAGCCGGGTGGCGTCGGCGGGGCCGACGATGGAGGAGCACCGGCGGCCGGTGCGGCGGGCCCGGTCGGCGAAGGCCCGGACGGCGTCGGGCTCGGCGCAGACGGGGACGAGGTTGGCCCCGGCGTAGCAGAGCGAACGGAGCTCGCCGTCGGCGTACCAGCCCCACATCTCGCCCCCCAGGCGCCAGGGGTCGAGTCCGGCGACCTGGACCCGGGAGGTGACGAAGGCGTTCTCGACCGGCTCGCGTCCGAGGATGTCGAGCGCGGCGTCGAGATCACTGGGCTCAAGGACCCGGGTGGTGGTCTGCGTCAACACTGGGGGCCTCACCATGCAAGTCTGCTGATCTCCGCACTGTACCCGGCAGCGCCGGACGATGCCGCGTCCGCAGGTCACGAAAAGGCCCCGGCCCCGCTCCCGAACTGCGGGAACGGGGCCGGGGCCCGGGCGGCGGCGGCCGGGTGGCTCAGACTCCGATGGCGACGGTCGGCTCGCCGCTCATGACGCCGTCGGCCTCCATCTGCGCCGCGATCTTCATCGCCTCTTCGATGAGGGTCTCGACGATCTTCGACTCGGGGACGGTCTTGATGACCTCGCCCTTCACGAAGATCTGGCCCTTGCCGTTGCCGGAGGCGACACCGAGGTCGGCCTCACGGGCCTCGCCGGGGCCGTTGACGACGCAGCCCATGACCGCCACGCGCAGCGGGACCTCCATGCCCTCCAGGCCCGCCGTGACCTCCTCGGCCAGCTTGTAGACGTCGACCTGGGCGCGGCCGCAGGACGGGCAGGAGACGATCTCCAGGCGGCGCGGCTTGAGGTTCAGCGACTCCAGGATCTGGATGCCGACCTTGACCTCCTCCGCCGGCGGGGCGGAGAGGGAGACGCGGATGGTGTCGCCGATGCCCTCGGAGAGCAGGGCGCCGAAGGCGACCGCGGACTTGATGGTGCCCTGGAAGGCGGGGCCGGCCTCGGTGACGCCCAGGTGCAGGGGGTAGTCGCAGGCGGCGGCGAGCTGACGGTAGGCGTTGACCATGACGACCGGGTCGTTGTGCTTGACCGAGATCTTGATGTCGCCGAAGCCGTGCTCCTCGAAGAGGGAGGCCTCCCACAGCGCGGACTCGACCAGCGCCTCGGGGGTGGCCTTGCCGTACTTCTTCAGCAGGCGGGCGTCGAGGGAGCCGGCGTTCACACCGATGCGGATCGGCGTGCGGGTCTCGTTCGCGGCCTTCGCGATCTCCTTGACCTTGTCGTCGAACTGCTTGATGTTGCCCGGGTTCACGCGGACCGCGGCGCAGCCCGCGTCGATCGCGGCGAACACGTACTTCGGCTGGAAGTGGATGTCGGCGATGACCGGGATCTGCGACTTCTTGGCGATCACGGCCAGCGCGTCGGCGTCGTCCTGCGTCGGGCACGCCACGCGGACGATGTCGCAGCCGGAGGCGGTGAGCTCGGCGATCTGCTGGAGCGTCGCCCCGATGTCGGAGGTCCTGGTGGTGGTCATCGACTGCACGGAGATCTGTGAGTCGCCGCCGACGGCCACCTTGCCGACCTGGATCTTGCGGCTGACCCTGCGGTCGGCAAGCTTCGTCGGCACGGCCGGCATTCCGAGAGAGATGGCAGTCATCTGCTGTGCAACCCCAAGGTGTGGATCAAGGTCCCGAGATCGGCGGGCTCCAGGCTTCGAGATTACGCCAATCAAGGGGCGGGCCGTGCATCCGAGGGGGTGCGCCACCCGAACGTAGGGAGCCGGGCACGATCCGTGCCCGGCTCCGGTACGACTGGGGTACGCCCCCCGCAAACTAGGTGATCTTGATCGGGTTCACCACGTCGGCCACCATCACCAGCAGGGTGAAGCAGATGAACAGGCCCGCGACCACGTACGCGACGGGCATCAGCTTCGCCACGTCGAACGGGCCGGGGTCGGGGCGGCGGAAGATCCGTGCCACGCCCCGCCGGAGCGACTCCCACAGGGCGCCGGCGATGTGCCCGCCGTCGAGCGGGAGCAGCGGCAGCATGTTGAAGAGGAACAGCGAGAGGTTGAAGCCGGCCAGCAGGTTCAGGAAGAACACCAGCTGGTGCTGGGCGGGGATGTCGAGGGTGAAGATCTCACCGCTGACGCGCGCCGCGCCGACGACGCCCATCGGGCTGTCCTGCTTGCGCTCGGCCCCGTTGAAGGCCGCGTTCCACAGGTCCGGGACCTTGGACGGCAGGGCGACCAGCGACTGCACGCCGGCCTCCATCATCTCGCCCATGCGCTCGGCGGACTGTCCGAAGGACTGCGGCACGTAGCCGGAGGCGGGTGCGAAGCCGAGGAAGCCCGCGGTGACGTACTCGTCCTTGACGTACTTGCCGCTGCCGTCGGTCTTGGCGACCTTGTTCTCGATCAGGTTCGCCTTGAGGTCGAGGCGCTCGCCCGCGCGGACGACGGTGATCGTGGCGGGTCCGACGGTGGCGCGGATGTCCTTCTGGAGGGCGGACCAGTCGTCGACCCGGCGGCCGTTGAAGGCGACGATCTTGTCGCCCGCCTTGAGGCCCGCGGCCCTGGCGGGTGCGGCCGGGTCGCCGGGCTGGCACTTGTCGCGCTTCTCGCTCTGCTGGATGACGCAGTCCGAGACGGTGGCGACCGAGGTGGTCTGGGTGTTCAGCCCGAAGGTCATCAGGGTGGTGAGGAAGATCGCCACGGCGAGGACCAGGTTCATGAACGGGCCGGCGAACATCACGATCACGCGCTTCCACGGCTTGCGCGTGTAGAAGAGCCGGGTCCCGTCGCCGGGCTGGAGCTCCTCGTACGCCGCCGAGCGCGCGTCCTCGATCATCGACCGGAACGGCGAGGTGGACCGGGCGGTGACCTTGCCGTCCTCGCCGGGCGGGAACATCCCGATCATGCGGATGTAGCCGCCCATGGGGATGGCCTTGATCCCGTACTCGGTCTCGCCCTTCCTCCGCGACCAGATGGTCGGGCCGAAGCCCACCATGTACTGCGGCACCCGAATGCCGAACAGCTTGGCCGTGGAGAGGTGCCCCAGCTCGTGCCACGCGATGGAGACCAGCAGGCCGACCGCGAAGATCACGATTCCGAGCACCGTCATCAGAAGTGTCATGCGCGCGCCTCCGCGGCGGCCCGAGCCGCCATCTCCCGCGCCCGGGCCCTGGCCCAGGCCTCTGCTTCAAGGACGTCCTGGACGGTCAGGGAGGTTCCCGACTGCGGTGTCCCGTGCTCATCGACCACGGCAGAGACCGTATCCATGATTGCTGTGAACGGCAGCCGACCGGCCAGGAACGCCTCGACGCACTCCTCGTTCGCCGCGTTGAACACGGCCGGGGCGGTGCCGCCGAGGCCGCCCACGTGCCGGGCGATGCCCACGGCGGGGAAGGCTTCGGTGTCCAGCGGGAAGAACTCCCAGGTGGAGGCCTTGGTCCAGTCGAAGGCGGGGGCCGCGTCCGGGACCCGCTGGGGCCAGCCCAGGCCGATCGCGATGGGGCCGCGCATGTCCGGCGGGGTGGCCTGGGCGAGCGTGGAGCCGTCGGTGAACTCCACCATCGAGTGCACGTACGACTGCGGGTGGACCACGACCTCGATCTGCTCGAACGGGATGTCGTAGAGCAGGTGCGCCTCGATGACCTCGAGTCCCTTGTTGACCAGCGTCGCCGAGTTGACGGTGATCACCGGGCCCATGGCCCAGGTGGGGTGGGCGAGCGCGTCCTCGACGGTGACCTTGGCCAGCTCGGCGCGGGTGCGGCCGCGGAAGGGGCCGCCGGAGGCGGTCACCACGAGCTTGCGGACGTCGGCGCGGGTACCGGCGGCGAGCGCCTGGAAGAGCGCCGCGTGCTCGGAGTCCACGGGGATGATCTGGCCGGGCTTCGCAAGGGCCTTGACCAGCGGGCCGCCGACGATCAGCGACTCCTTGTTGGCCAGGGCCAGAGTGCGGCCCGCCCGCAGGGCGGCGAGGGTCGGCGCGAGGCCGATGGAGCCGGTGATGCCGTTGAGGACGGTGTGGCACGCGGAGGCGGCGAGCTCGGTCGCGGCGTCCGGCCCGGCCAGGATCTCGGGCAGCGTCTCGCCCGGGCCGAACTGGGCGCTCAGCGCCTCTTTCAGGGCCGGTACGACGTCTTCGCGGGCGACGGCCACCTTCTCGACCCGCAGCAGCCGGGCCTGCTCGGCCAGCAGCGCCACCCGGCCGCCTGCGGCGGACAGGGCGGTGACCCGGAACCGGTCCGGGTTGCGCAGGGCGAGGTCGATGGCCTGGGTGCCGATGGAGCCGGTGGACCCGAGGATCACGATGTCCCGGCGGCCGGCCGCGGGGTCGAAGAGGAGGTGCGGGTCGGCGAGGGGGGCTGGACGGTCGCTCATGCCCCCATTGTTGCCGCAAGTCAGGGGCGGCCCGACACGGAGCCCCCTTCCGTGACCCGCAGGAGGAGGTGCGGGAGCGTTCCGGCGAAGTCGGGGAGCGTGCGGGCGGTGCGCCACCAGGCCTCCGGGTCCTCTCCGAGGGCGGCGGTGAGCAGCCGGTACGCCTCGGCGTGGGCGGCCAGGACGGCGCCCGGGTGGTCGTGCCGGTCGGGGTGGTCCACGTCGCCGAGCCAGTGGTCCTCGTCGAGGGCCCAGCAGGCCGGCAGCTTGTGGCGGATCACGTCGATGCCGGTGAGCAGGCCGCGGTCGAGGCAGTCGCGCACCCAGCGGATGTCCTCCTCGACGCTCTCCATGGGCACGGCGAGGCTCGCGAGGGCCAGTTCGCGCTCCACGTCCCCGGAGGGCTCGGCGGCGCTCGGGGCCAGGTGGCGCACGGCCCGGGCGAGCTCGGGGTCCGGCTCCTGTACGCCGTCCGGTGCGGGCAGGGTCCCCTCGACGACGCCCGCCACGAGTGCGGGCAGCGGGCCGGGGTGCCCGGGGGCGTGCCGCAGCAGCTCCGCCCACAGCCTGGGGTCGTCCCCCAGGGAGCGCAGGGCCCGCATCACGGCGGTCTGCATGCCGGCCTGCTCGGGCAGGGTCCAGCGCAGGGAGCGGCGGCCGGGGAGGTGGCCGAGGAGCAGGGTGTGGCGGGCGGGGGCGACGTGGGCGACGAGTTCCTCGTGCGTGAGCCGGCCCATCCGGACGGCGCGGACGGCGGGCCGGTGCCAGGAGCGGCCGTCCGCCGGCGCCGCGGCGGTGGCGAGCAGCCCGCAGACGGTCTCGCGGGGCAGGTCGGCGGCGAGCAGCAGGGCCTCGACGGATCCGGCGGGCAGGGGGCTGCGGGCGTGCTCGGCGAGCAGCGGCCCGGGATCGGCCTCGTGGGGCAGCGCCAGGATGTCCAGGGGGACCCGCGGTCCGCGCCTGCCGTGCCGGCGCAGCAGGCCGGCCAGCTCGGCGGCGGTGAGGGGCTGCGCGGCGGGGTCCCGGCCGAGCTCGGCGCGGAGCACGGGCAGGAGCTCGGGCGGGGTGCGGCGGCGGGCGTAGCGGGCGGGCCCGGGCAGGCCGGGCAGCGGCCGGCCGACGACGCGGGGGTTGCGGGCGATGTAGCCGCGGTCGGCGGCGCCGCCGTGGCGCAGCAGCAGGGTGACGGTGGAGGCCGCCAGCCATTCGTCCCTGCAGAGGTACTTCAGGGCCGGCCGGTCGAGCCGGCGGCTCATGTCGACGACGACATGGTCCGGTGCGTGGCGCAGCAGGTGCGCCACGCACCAGGCCAGCCGTCGGCTGGTGCGGTCCTGCTCGGCCGTCGACATCGTTCTCGTCCGCCTCGTGCTGTGCTCGTGCGCGTGCCGGGTCCGCACGCGTACTCATCCTCGTACGTCTGTCCGACGTGCGGCGATGATCGCAGGTCAGCGGATGGGCCGGTGCACGTTTTTCCGGTTCGAGGGGCCGGGGGCGGCGTCCGCGATCCAGGGGCCGTCGCCCGAGGGGTCGAGGACTCCCTCCTCCAGCCAGGCGTAGGTCCCGGACAGGACGCCGGCGACCACCTTGCGGTCGAGGTCGTCGGTATTGGACCAGAGCCGGCCGAAGAGCTCCTCGACGCGCAGCCGGGACTGCTCGCAGAAGGCGTCGGCGAGCTGGTACGCCTCGCGGCCGTGCTCGCCCGAGGCGCGCAGGTGCTCGGCCCGGACGCAGGCCGCGCTCATCGCGAAGAGCTCGGCGCCGATGTCGACGATCCGGCCGAGGAAGCCCTGCTTGGTCTCCATGCGGCCCTGCCAGCGGGACATGGCGTAGAAGGTGGACCGGGCGAGTTTGCGGGCGCTGCGCTCCACGTAGCGCAGGTGGGTGGAGAGGTCGGGGTGGCCGCCGGGGTGGAAGGCCCGGTAGGTGCCGGGGACGTGGCCGGGGCCGGTGGCCAGTTTGGGCAGCCAGCGGGCGTAGAACCCGGCGGCGCGGGCGCCGGCCCTGGCCTTGTCGCCGAGTGCCTTCTCGGGGTCGATGAGGTCGCCGGCCACCGACAGGTGGGCGTCGACGGCCTCGCGGGCGATCAGCAGGTGCATGATCTCCGTCGAGCCCTCGAAGATCCGGTTGATGCGCAGGTCGCGGAGCATCTGCTCGGCGGGGACGGCGCGCTCGCCGCGGGCGGCCAGGGACTCGGCGGTCTCGAAGCCGCGTCCGCCGCGGATCTGGACGAGTTCGTCGGCCATCAGGCAGGCCATCTCGGAGCCGTAGAGCTTGGCGAGGGCGGCCTCGATGCGGATGTCGTTGCGGTCCTCGTCGGCCATCTGGGAGGCGAGGTCCACGACCGCTTCGAGGGCGAAGGTGGTGGCGGCGATGAAGGAGATCTTGGCGCCGACCGCCTCGTGCTTCGCGACCGGCCGGCCCCACTGCTCGCGCACGCCGGACCACTCGCGGGCGATCTTCAGGCACCACTTGCCGGCGCCGACGCACATGGCGGGCAGGGAGAGCCGGCCGGTGTTGAGCGTGGTGAGGGCGATCTTGAGGCCTGCGCCCTCGGCGCCGATGCGCTGGTCCGCGGGGACCCGCACCTGGTGGAAGCGGGTGACGCCGTTCTCCAGGCCGCGCAGGCCCATGAAGGCGTTGCGGTGCTCGACGGTGATGCCGGGCGAGTCGGCCTCGACGACGAAGGCGGTGATCCCGCCGCGGTGGTTCTCCGACTTCGGCACCCGGGCCATGACCACGAGCAGGTCCGCGACGACCCCGTTGGTGGTCCACAGCTTCACGCCGTCGAGGACGTAGGCGTCGTCGCCGTCCGGGACCGCGGTGGTGGCCAGGCGCGCCGGGTCGGAGCCCACGTCGGGTTCGGTGAGCAGGAAGGCGCTGATGGCGGTGGTGGCGCAGCGCGGCAGGTAGGCGTCCTTCTGTGCCTGTGTGCCGAACATCTTCAGGGGCTGGGGCACACCGATCGACTGGTGCGCGGAGAGCAGGGCACCGATGGCCGGGCTGACCGAGCCGACGAGGGCGAGCGCCTTGTTGTAGTAGACCTGGGTGAGGCCGAGGCCCCCGTACTTGGGGTCGATCTTCATGCCGAGGGCGCCGAGTTCCTTGAGCCCGCGGACGGTCTCGTCGGGGATCTTGGCCTCGCGCTCGATGAGGGCGCCGTCGATGCGGGTCTCGCAGAACTCGCGCAGCCGGGCGAGGAAGGCCTCGCCCCGGCGGACGTCCTCGTCGGTGGGGAGCGGATGGGGATGGATCAGGTCCAGCCGGAACCGTCCCAGGAAGAGTTCCTTGGCGAAACTGGGTTTGCGCCAGTCCTGTTCCCGGGCCGCTTCCGCGACCTGTCGTGCCTCGCGCTCGGTCACCTTGGGCTGTGCGGGCTGTGTTGCGGACATGCGGGGACTCACCTCGCCGCCGGAGTCGGTGGTACCGGCCTACTGGCCGGTGCTACCTGTGAGTCGTACCCCGTCCGGCTCCACCGGAAAAGCCGGGACGGTCCAGTCGGGGGAATCGGGAGCCGGGCCCGGGGACCGGACCCGGGGGTCGGACGGACCCGGAAAAGGGGGACGGCCGGAGCCCCCGCACAGTAGGCTCCGGCCGTCGGCTCTTGGGCCGTACGAGATCAGATGTCGAGGCCGGTCAGGACCAGGACTCGCTCGTACGTGTAGTCGTCCATCGCGTAGCGGACGCCCTCGCGGCCCACACCGGACTGCTTGACGCCGCCGTACGGCATCTGGTCGGCGCGGTAGGACGGCGCGTCGCCGATGATCACGCCGCCGACCTCGAGCTCGCGGTGGGCGCGGAACGCGGTCTGGACGTTGCGGGTGAAGACGCCGGTCTGCAGACCGAACTTCGACTCGTTCACCGCGGCGAAGGCCTCGTCGGTGTTCTCGACCCGCAGCAGGGTCAGGACCGGGCCGAAGACCTCCTCGGTGGCGAGCTTGACGCCTTCGGGGACGTTCGCGAGGACGGTGGGCTCGTACGAGGCACCCTCGCGCTTGCCGCCGGTGAGGAGCTTGGCGCCGGCGGAGACGGCCTCGTCGACCCAGGACTCGACGCGCTGGGCGGCGGCCTCGGAGACGAGCGGGCCGACGTCGGTGGCGTCGTCGTTCGGGTCGCCGGTGACCTGCGCCTGGACCTTCGCGACGACCTTCTCGACGAGGCGGTCGTAGACGGAGGCGTCGGCGATCACGCGCTGCACGGAGATGCAGGACTGGCCGGCCTGGTAGTTCGAGAAGGTCGCGATGCGCGTCGCGGCCCAGTCGAGGTCGGCGTCGGAGGACCAGTCGTCCAGGACCACGGCCGCGGCGTTGCCGCCGAGTTCCAGGGTGCAGTGCTTGTGGGGCACCGACTGCTGGATGGCGTAGCCGACGGTGTCGGAGCCGGTGAAGGAGATGACGGGGAGGCGCTCGTCCTTGACCAGGGCGGGCATCTTGTCGTTCGCGACCGGCAGGACCGACCAGGAACCGGCCGGGAGGTCGGTCTCGGCGAGCAGCTCACCCAGGATCAGGCCGGACAGCGGCGTGGCCGGGGCCGGCTTGAGGATGATCGGCGCGCCGACGGCGATGGCCGGGGCCACCTTGTGGGCGCACAGGTTCAGCGGGAAGTTGAACGGCGCGATGCCGAGGACCGGGCCCTTGACGAAGCGGCGGGTCAGCGCGAGACGGCCGACGCCGCCGGCGTCGGTGTCCAGACGCTGGGCCTCGCCGCCGTTGAAGCGGCGGGCCTCCTCCGCGGCGAAGCGGAACACGGACACCGCACGGCCGACCTCACCGCGGGCCCACTTGATGGGCTTGCCGTTCTCGGCGGAGATCAGCTGGGCGATCTCCTCGGTGCGCTCGACGAGCCGCTTGGAGACGTGGTCCAGGGCGGCGGCCCGTACGTGGGCGGGGGTCGCGGAGAACTCCGCCGTCACGGCGTACGCCGCGGCCACGGCCTCTTCGACCTGCTCGTCGGTGGGCACGCTGACGGCGGCGACCAGTCGGCCGTCCCACGGGGAGTGGACGTCGAAGCTGTCCTCGCCGGTGGCCTGGCGGCCGGCGAGCCAGAAGGCGTGGGTGGAAGTCATGCGAATCCCGGCCCTTCGAATGTGTGCGGTGGGTCCTGACCCCTCCACCGTAGGACTCCGCGGGGGATTCGGCGTTTATCCGGGGTGTAGTACCTGCCGTCGGGGTCGCGCCGGTTTGTCACTGTCGCCCGCGCCGGCGGGCCGGCCTAGGTGGGGGCGGAGGTGGCCTTGAGCGCGAGCCACAGTTCCATGCGGACGTCCGGGTCCTCCAGGGAGCGGCCGAGGATCTCCTCGACCCGCTTCATCCGGTAGCGCAGGGTGTGCCGGTGCACGCCGAGGTCGGCGGCGGCCGCGTCCCACTGGCCGTGGCGGGAGAGCCAGGCCTGGAGCGAGGCCACCAGGTCCCCGCGTCCCGTCGCGTCGTGTTCCCGCAGCGCGCGCAGGGTGCCGTCCGCGAAGGCCCGTACCGCGTCGTCGGCCAGCAGCGGCAGGACCGAGCCCGCCGCCATCTCCTCGTGCTCCACCATCGGGCGCCCGCGCCGACGGGCCACGGCGAGGGCCTGGTCGGCCTGCTTGAGGGCCGCCGCGACGCCGCCGGGCCCGGCGGGCGCGGACAGCCCGATCACCAGCTCGTCGGGCTCCGGGCCGGCCGCGTCGCGGCCGCGCCGGGCCTCCAGGGCCTCCGCGTGCCCGGTGCACGCCTGTACGGCCGAGCCGGCGTCGGAGGCGAGGACCACGAGCCGCCCGGGCTCCGGGACCACGAGCAGCGCCTCCCCGGTGCGGGCGGCTGCGGACTCCACCGCGTCGGCCAGCAGCGCCAGGCCCTCCGGCTGCGCCGTGCCCGCCAGCGCCGGCTCGGCCACGACCAGCCGGAACGGCGCGTCCAGCAAGGACCCGTACAGGTCGCCGGCCACGGCCCGGGCGTGGTCCGGCTCGTCCGCCAGCAGCATCCGCAGCACGGCCGCCCCCAGCCGGGACTCGGCGTCGTGCAGCGACCGCGACCGCTCGGTGGTCAGCGTCAGCAGCGCGACCGCGGAGTGGACGGCGTACCGCTCGGCCGTGCCCAGCGGGGCCCCGGTGCCGACGGCGAGCGCGCCCCGCGCCCGCCGGCCGGTACCCAGGGACTGGAGCTCGACGCGGTCCTCGGAGCCTCCGACCACGGCGCTCGCGGGCGCGGGCCGCTCCCGCAGCCGCTCCACGTCGGGGGTGAGCCGGGCGGCGCGGCGCGCGGCCCAGTCGGGGGCGGCCGCGACGACCGCGCCGGAGGTGTCGTAGAGCGCCGCCCAGCCGTGCACGTGCGCCGCGAGCTTGGCGAGCAGCTCGGCGGGGCCGTCGGCGGAGAGCGCGGCGCGGGTCAGTTCGCGCTGCGCCTCGAAGCCAGCGGTCACCGCCCGGTACTGGTCGGCCGCGAGGGCGGCGGAGACTGCCTTGCTGATGGCGAGGAAGGGCGTCCGGCGCGGCACCTCCAGCAGCGGCATGTCCTCGGTGCGCGCCGCTTCGACGAGCGCGTCGGGGACCGCCTCGTAGTTGACGCCGATCGCGAAGCCGATGCCGACCACTCCGGCCGCGGCGAGGCGGCGTACGTAGGCGCGCATCTCCTGCGGGTCGTCGGCGTCCAGCTTCATCGCGGTGATCAGGAGCAGTTCGCCGCCCTCCATATAGGGGACGGGGTCGGCGAGCTCGCTGACGTGGGCCCAGCGCACGGGGGTGTCCAGGCGGCTCTCCCCCGCCCGGACGCTGAGCTTGAGCGCCGAGTGCTGGACGAGTGAGGCGAGGGTCAGCGGCATCGGTTACCAGGGGCCTTAGCGGGAGGGGACGGCGGGGTACTCGGCTGTGCGCGGCCCGCCGGGGGCGGAGCACACGGCGGGAGAAGAGCAGCAGAGGAGCCGTCGACGCTTTTCGCCGTGTCGTACGAACGACTCCCCTCGATTCTGCCACCTCGTACGGGTCGGGGGGGCGGGTCAGGCCGTTCCGGCCAGTCGGACCAGCAGCGGGGCCGCCCGCTCCCCCTTCACGGAGGTGAGCGAGAGCACGGCGTGCCCCGGCGGCACGGCGTGCGCCAGGTCCGAGGCGGACCACCGCTCCCGCTCCACCTGCCGCACGGTCACCGCGTCCGTGGTGACCGCCTTGCCGGTGACGAGCTTGCGGAAGGCGTGGATCGCCCGGGTCAGCGGCTGGTCGGCGAAGACCGTGCGGTGGGTGACGTCGCGCGTCTCCACCCACTCGGTGCCCCAGGCCTCGGCGAAGGCCTTGCCGTCCCAGGTGGTGACCCCGGAGAAGGCCATCCGGCAGCCGACCGCCCCGAGCAGGGGCGTGCGCAGCCCCTCCGGTACGTCGTCCAGTGAGCGCAGGGTGAGCAGTACGCCCGCGTGCGCCGAGCGCAGCCGCTGGACGCCGCGCACGGTCTCGGGGGTCAGGGTGTGCGAGGCGTCGTCGAAGGCGAGGAAGGCGAAGAGGGAGCGGTCGGCGCGGGCGGCCGCGGCGGCGTTGAACTGGGCGAGCAGCAGCCGGGCCAGCATCCGGGAGGCGTCGGCGTGCCCCCGTTCGGGGAGGTCGACACGGACCCGGATCGGGTGCTCCAGGGCACGCAGCGAGAACGGCCGGCCCTGGCCGGTGGTGTCGAAGAACCCGGCGAAGGCGGGCCGGTCCAGCAGGGCCACCCGGTCGGCGAGGGCCGGCCCGGGGTCGCCGTGCGCCCCGTGCTGGCGGGTGCGGGCGTCGAGCTCGCGCAGCATCGCGTGCTGTGCGCCGTCGGCGGCGAGCTCGCGGCGCAGGGCGTCGAAGGCGGCCGGGACCTGGTCGAGCAGCTCGCGCAGCTCGGGCACGGCGGGGAAGCGGCCGTACGCCGTCCGGAACGGCCCGAGGAGCTGGGCGAGGGCCGTGGCGGCCCGGCGTACGTCGATCCCGGGGACGTCTCCGACGAAGGCCTCCGCGAGCAGGGTCGCGGCCTCGTCGGGGTCGGAGGCCCCGCCGTAGAGGTCGAGGTCGTAGACGGAGGCGGGGTCGCCGATGCGGACCACGACGTCGTAGGCGGCGTCCGGCCCGAGCTGGGCCCCGGCCGCGCCGACGGCGACGACGGCGGCCTGGCCGGCGAGCGCCTGGAGGGCGAGGGACTCCACGACGGGCCGTACCAGGCGCTGGGTCTTGCCTGTGCCGGAGGGGCCGACGGCGAGCAGGGAGGTGCCGAGGACGTCGGGGTCGAGCGCGAGGGAGGTGCCGCGGCGGGCGTACGGGTTGCGGACGCCGTCCTCGACGGTGCCGAGCAGCACCTGCCGGGCCAGCAGGTCGTGCCGGGCGGCCCGCACGGGCAGGTCCCGGTCCCCGGAGGGGTGCACGCAGGCCCCGGCGCCCTTGTCGCGGACGGAGTCGGCGAAGGCCCGCATGCGGGAGGGGTCGACGCGCACGGAGTCCCAGGCCCGGCGGATGCGGGCGTAGTCCACGTCGTTCATCCGCCCGCCCCCGGCCTCCCCCTCGAGCCGATCGGCCACCTCCGAAAGCCCGGCCCCCCGCAACTGCGGCCACCGCACGGGATCGTCCTCGCCGCCCGGCTCCGGGCGGGCCGGTTCGGCGGAGTGCAGGGGCCGCACGGCCCGGCTGCGGAGCAGCCGGCGCAGCAGCTCGGGCCACCGGCCGAGGCGCCCGAAGCCGACGATCAGGATGGTGGCGACGATGGTGTACCAGACGTACGAGGCCACGACGGACGGCAGGGTCCCTGCCCAGGAGTCGGGCGTGAACATGTAGAGGGGCCAGAGCCAGAACCCGCCGAGGTAGCCGTTCCACAGCAGGGACCACAGCAGCAGCCCTGCCAGCAGGGCGATCAGGGCCCCGCTGACCAACTGGCGGGTGGGGGTCACCTCGGGCTCCTCGGCGGCTCGCGGCACGTGCCCGTACGTCCAGACGCCCGGCCCGTCCGAGGAGCGCGGCACACGCAGCCAGTCCCCCAGCGTCGGCCCGGCCGTCGGCGCGTGGGACGGCTTCGGAGGGGCGGCCGGTCTCGGAATGTGCCCGGCGCGGGTCGGGCGCGTCTCGTGCGTGCCGTCGGTGTCCATGAAACCCCTGCCCCCTGACCGTGCCTGCGCTGCGTCGCTCAATGTAGTTGGCCGCCGCCCCTCGTGGGCCCGTACCCGCACTCCGGTGCGCCGTGCCCTCCGCAGACCCTCCGCGCGTCCTTCCTATGGCCGCCGCGGACAAGGACACGCTGAGATCACTACCGAACGGAGCATGCAGGACCCCCGCTCCCGGGCCTAGCCTGCGGACAAAGACACAAGTGCGTCCGAAAACACCCCCCAGGAGCCCTCTATGACTGCTGTCCCGCAGGAGCGCAAGATCGTCACCGCGATCCCCGGCCCCAAGTCGCAGGAGCTGCAGGCCCGCCGCCTGCAGACCGTGGCCGGTGGCGTGGGGTCCGTGCTGCCCGTCTTCACGGCCCGTGCGGGTGGCGGCATCATCGAGGACGTCGACGGCAACCAGCTGATCGACTTCGGCTCCGGCATCGCCGTGACCTCGGTCGGCGCGTCCGCCGAGGCCGTCGTGCGCCGCGCCTCCGCGCAGCTCGCCGACTTCACCCACACCTGTTTCATGGTCACCCCGTACGAGGGCTACGTCGAGGTCTGCGAGGCCCTCGCCGAGCTGACCCCGGGCGACCACGCCAAGAAGTCGGCCCTGTTCAACTCCGGCGCCGAGGCCGTCGAGAACGCCGTCAAGATCGCCCGTTCGTACACCAAGCGCCAGGCCGTCGTCGTCTTCGACCACGGCTACCACGGCCGCACGAACCTGACGATGGCGCTGACCGCGAAGAACATGCCGTACAAGCACGGCTTCGGTCCGTTCGCCCCCGAGGTCTACCGCGTCCCGGTCGCCTACGGCTACCGCTGGCCCACCGGTGCCGAGAACTGCGGCCCCGAGGCCGCCGCCCAGGCGATCGACCAGATCAGCAAGCAGATCGGCGCCGAGAACGTCGCCGCGATCATCATCGAGCCGGTCCTCGGCGAGGGCGGCTTCATCGAGCCGGCCAAGGGCTTCCTCCCGGAGATCGTGAAGTTCGCCAACAAGAACGGCATCGTCTTCGTCGCCGACGAGATCCAGTCCGGCTTCTGCCGCACCGGCCAGTGGTTCGCGTGCGAGGACGAGGGCATCGTCCCGGACCTGATCACCACCGCCAAGGGCATCGCGGGCGGTCTGCCGCTCGCCGCCGTGACCGGCCGCGCCGAGATCATGGACGCCGCCCACGCGGGCGGCCTGGGCGGCACCTACGGCGGCAACCCGGTGGCGTGCGCCGGTGCGCTCGGCTCCATCGAGACCATGAAGGAGCTCGACCTCAACGCCAAGGCGAAGAAGATCGAGTCCATCATGAAGGCCCGCCTGTCGGCCATGCAGGAGAAGTACGAGATCATCGGCGACATCCGCGGCCGCGGCGCCATGATCGCGATCGAGCTGGTCAAGGACCCGGTCTCCAAGACCCCGTTCCCGGAGGCGGCCGGCGCGCTCGCCAAGGCCTGCCACGCCGAGGGCCTGCTCGTCCTCACCTGCGGCACCTACGGCAACGTGCTCCGCTTCCTCCCGCCGATCGTCATCGGCGAGCACCTGCTGAACGAGGGCCTGGACCTGATCGAGGCCGCGTTCGCGGCCATCGGCACGGACATCTGAGCCCGGTCGTACGACCGCCTGCTCGAACGCCTAGAACGTCCGAGCGCAGCGCACGCCCCGTGTACCGGCGGTAACGGGCGGGCGCTGTGAAGAAGCTGTGGGGGGCCGATGGCGGGAGCGCGTTCCTGCTGTCGGTCCCCCTTCCGCTGCCGTACGGTTTCTGCAGATGAGTGAAACAGCCCGCTCCCGGGAAACCGGGGGCGATACCGGTACCGGGCTTCCCCAGCGCCGTACCGGGCATGCGTTCGCGCACACTCCTCACCGATCGGACGGCCGACCGCCCCAAACCCCCCGGGGCGTGCGGCAACCCGGTCCGGGCGGCCGTCCCGGAACCATCCCCCCTGTTCCGGGACGGCCGGCCACCCTTCTCGGCGAGTTCGCCGCCTCCGCGCTCTGCGCGCTCCTCTTCGCCCTGATCACCTGGCAGGTCCTGGTGCAGGGCCCGCTGCTGTCCTGGGACGCACGGCTCAGCGGCGCCCTCGTGCGCACCGTCCCCGACGCGGTCACCGAAGCCCTCTCCGACCTCGGGAACGTCCCGGTCGCACTGCCCGTGCTGCTCCTCGCCGCCGTGTACGCCGTCCGGCGCGGCAACCGCCGCGGCGCCGCGGCCGCGGTGGCGGCGATGGCCCTGGTGCCGGCCCTCGTCGTCCCGCTGAAGGAGTGGACGGCCCGCCCCGGCCCCCTGGAGCCTTGGGCCGCCGGCTATTTCCCCTCGGGTCACACCGCGACGGCCTTCGTGGCGTACGCGGGCGCGGCCCTGCTCCTGCGGCCGTACGCGGGCCGGGTGTGGCCGGCGGCCGCCGCCCTCGTGCTCACGGGGGCGACGGCCGTCGGGCTGGTGCTGCGGGGGTTCCACTGGCCGCTGGACGTGCTGGCCAGCCTGCTGATGTGTGCGCCGCTGCTGCTGGCGGTCAGGCGGTCCTGCCGTAGTACGCGTCGAAGTTCCGGCTGAACTCCCAGCCCCCGAAGCGGTCCCAGTTGATCGACCAGGTCATCAGGCCGCGCAGGCCGGGCCAGGTGCCGTGGGTCTGGTAGGTCCCGCAGTCGGTCTTCTTCGTCAGGCAGTTCAGGGCCTTGGCCACCTCGGCCGGCGAGGTGTGGCCGTTGCCCGCGTTGGTGGTGGCGGGCAGTCCGATCGCGACCTGGTCGGGGCGCAGGGCCGGGAAGACGCGGGCGGTGTTGCCGGCGACCGGGAAGCCGGTGAGCAGCATGTCGGTCATGGCGATGTGGAAGTCCGCGCCGCCCATGGAGTGGTACTGGTTGTCGAGGCCCATGATCGGGCCGGAGTTGTAGTCCTGGACGTGGAGCAGGGTGAGGTCGTCGCGCAGGGCGTGGATGACCGGGAGGTACGCGCCGGCGCGCGGGTCCTGGCCGCCCCAGGGGCCGGAGCCGTAGAACTGGTACCCCAGCTGGACGAAGAAGGTCTCCGGGGCCATGGTCAGGACGAAGCCGGGGCCGTAGCGGGCCTTCAGGGCCTTCACCGCGGAGATCAGGTGGACGATGCCCGGGGTGGTGGGGTTGCGGAAGTCCGTGTCGCCGGTGGCCAGGGAGAGGGAGTGGCCCTCGAAGTCGATGTCCAGGCCGTCGAGCCCGTACTCGTCGATGATCCTGGCGACGGAGGAGACGAAGGTGTCGCGGGCGGCGGTGGTGGGGAGCTGGACCTGGCCGTTCTGGCCCCCGATGGAGATCAGCACCTTCTTGCCGACGGCCTGCTTCGCCTTGACGGCCGCCTTGAACTCGGCCGGCGATTCGGCGTTCGGGCATTCCGCGACCGGGCAGAGACGGAAGCGGATGTCGCCCGAGGTCACCGAGGTCGGTTCGCCGAAGGCGAGGTTGATGACGTCCCAGGAGGCGGGCACGTCGGCCATGCGGACGTAGCCGGAGCCGTTGGCGAAGCTCGTGTGCAGGTAGCCGACGAGCGCGTGCGCGGGGAGTCCGCCGCCCCCGCCCCCGCCGCTGCCCGTCGTCACGGAGACGGGGGCGCTCTGCGGGGACTCCCCCGCCGCGTTCGCCGCGCCGACCCGGAAGGTGTAGGTGGTGGAGGCGGCGAGGCCGCTCACCGCGGCCGAGGCGGAGGCGACCGTCAGGGGCGCTGCGCCGTCCCGGTGGACGGTGTACGAGGTGGCGCCCGCCACCGCCGTCCAGGACAGCAGGACCGAGCTGGACGAGGTCGCCGAGGCGGTCAGGCCGGTGGGGGCGGCCGGGGGCTGGGGCTGGCCGGGGCCGCCGGGGTCGGGGCCGACCAGGGTGACGTCGTCGGTGACGTGGGCGGGTTGGCCGTACCAGCCGTGGGTGTAGACGGCCACCGAGGTGGTGGACGGGCCCGTGCGGAAGGTGGTCGTCAGCTGCTTCCAGGCGCCCGGGCTCTGCGTCCAGGCCGATACGTCGGTGGTGCCGGTGCCGCTCGCGCCGAGGTAGACGTACGCGCCCTGCACCCAGGCGCCGAGCGTGTACGTGGAGTCGGGCTTGACGGTGACGGTCTGGGAGCAGCGGGCGTTGTCCTGGCCGGCCGGGGTGGCGCGGAGGGCCGAGGTGCCGCCGTGGACGGGGGTGGTGACGGCCGTGCCGCTGCCGGCCGAGCAGTTCCAGCCGTCGAGTCCGGCTTCGAAGCCGCCGTTGCGGACGAGGTCGGCGTCCGCGGCCGCGGCCGGCGGGCCCGCGGCGAGGAAGCCGGCCGCCGCGAGGGCGGCGGCCGTGAGGAGGGACCAGGCTCTGCGCACAACTGCCTCCGGAACATGGGGGGATGGAGCCAGGCTGTCGGAACGGGAACAGCGGCGCCCAACATGGTCCAGACCAATCCTCTTGTCAAGGGTTCCGGGCCTCCCCCACCACCACCCGTGCGGCCGCCTCGTGCATGGCGAGCTCCAGCAGGACCGGGTCCGTGAGGGTCCCCTTCCCGTCCGGGAGCACCGTCCAGCGCACTCCCCCCGTCGCCCGGCCCGGGTACGGGACCACGATCCACGCCCCGCGCCCGGCCCCCCGTACGCCCGTGCCGACCCAGTGGGAGGCGGTGCCCGGCGGCACGAAGAAGCCCAGCCGCGATGCGCCGAAGTCGGCGAGCACCGGGCCGGGCCGGCCGACGAGCGGATCCAGCACGTCGAGGGTGGCCTGCCCCAGCTCCCCCGGCAGGATCAGCACGTCCCAGAGCCGTCCCGCGGGCAGCAGGGCGACTCCGAGGGGATCGTGCTCCCATGCCCGCCGGCAGGCGTCGGGGTCCGGCGCCGCCGACACCAGCCAGTCCACCGCGGTCTTCTCCCCCGGGGTCGTCATCGCCCGGCCTCCGTTCCCTGTAGGTGAGGTGTCCTCACCCGCAGAGAGCGGGGCCGGGCCCGGCTATGACGCGGGTTCCCTTACTCCGTGGTGGTGAATCAGGTCACACGGCGACCGGGCTGCGGGCGCGGGGCGCGGGGCGGCTCAGCTGTCGAAGCCGAGGCCGAGCTTGTCCATCGCCTTCAGCCACAGGTTGCGGTGCCCGCCCCGGGCGTCCGCGCGGGCCAGCGACCACTTGGTGAGCGCGATCCCGGTCCAGGCGAACGGCTCGGGCGGGAACGGCATCGGCTTGGACTTCACCATCTTCAGCTGCGTGCGCTCGGTGGAGAGCCCGTCGAGCAGGTCGAGCATCACGTCCGCGCCGAAGCGGGTGGCACCCACCCCGAGGCCGGTGTAGCCGGCCGCGTACGCCACCTTGCCGGAGTGCGCCGTTCCGAAGAAGGCGGAGAAGCGCGAGCAGGTGTCGATCGCACCGCCCCACGCGTGGCTGAACTTCAGCCCCTCCAGCTGGGGGAACGCCGTGAAGAAGTGCTCGGCGAGCCGGAGGTAGGTCTCGGGGCGGTGGTCGTACTCGGAGTCGAGCTTGCCGCGGTAGGGGTAGATCGCGTCGTAGCCGCCCCACAGGATCCGGTGGTCCTTGGTGATCCGGAAGTAGTGGAACTGGTTGGCGCTGTCGCCCAGGCCCTGCCGGTTCTTCCAGCCGATCGCGGCCAGCTGCGCCTCGTCCAGCGGCTCGCTCATCAGGGCGTAGTCGTAGACCGGGACGGTGAAGGGGCGGATCCGCCGGACCAGCGACGGGAAGATGTTGGTGCCCAGGGCGACCCGGCGGGCGAGGATCGTGCCGTAGGGGGTCTGCACGGTCATCCCGCGCCCCGCCGGGGCGAGCTTCAGGCCGCGGGTGTTCTCGTAGATGCGCACCCCGAGGTCCAGGCACGCCTGCTTGAGGCCCCAGGCCAGCTTCGCCGGGTTGAGCATGGCGACGCCGTCGCGGTCCCAGAGGCCGGCGAGGAAGGTCGGGGAGTCGACCTCGGCGCGCACGGCATCGCGGTCGAGCCATTCGGAGCCGTCGGCCAGGCCCAGGCGGAGCGCCTCCTCGTGGAGTTCGCGCAGTTCCTCGACCTGGTGCGGTTCGGTGGCGACGTCGATCTCGCCGGTCCGCTCGAAGTCGCAGTCGATGCCGTAGCGGGCGACGGCCTCCTCGATGGCGTCGAGGTTGCGGGCGCCCAGCTCCTCCAGCTTCGCCAGCTCACCGGGCCAGCGGGCGATGCCGTTGCCCAGGCCGTGGGTGAGGGAGGCGGCGCAGAAGCCGCCGTTGCGGCCGGAGGCGGCCCAGCCCGCCTCCTTGCTCTCGATCAGTACGACGTCCCGCCCGGGGTCGCGCTCCTTGGCGAGCAGCGCGGTCCACAGGCCGCTGTAGCCGCCGCCGATCACCAGCAGGTCGCAGCGCTCGTCGGAGGTGAGCGCCGGCTGCGGGGCGGGCTTGCCGGGGTCGTCCAGCCAGTACGAGACCGGCTTCGCTTCGGAAAGGGATTTCGCAACACTACGCATGGCGACTGGGGCCATGGCTTCCAACTCCCTACGGAACTGATTACTTCGGTTGTGCCTTCTTGCGGCGGTTGCCGACCATCTGGCCGGCGAGGACCACCAGCACCGCGATGACGAACATCGCCGTGCCGATGACGTTGATCTGCACGGGCGTACCGCGCTGCGCCGATCCCCACACGAACATGGGGAAGGTGACGGTGTTGCCCGAGTTGAAGTTGGTGATGATGAAGTCGTCGAAGGAGAGCGCGAAGGAGAGCAGCGCGCCCGCCGCGATACCGGGTGCCGCGATCGGCAGCGTGACCCGTACGAAGGTCTGCACCGGGCCGGCGTAGAGGTCCCGGGCGGCCTCCTCCAGCCGCGGGTCCATGGACAGGACGCGGGCCTTGACGGCGGCGACGACGAAGCTGAGGCAGAACATGATGTGGGCGATCAGGATCGTCCAGAAGCCCAGCTGGATGCCCATGTTGAGGAAGAGCGCCAGCAGCGAGGCCGCCATCACGATCTCGGGCATGGCCATGGGCAGGAAGATCAGCGAGTTGACCGCGCCGCGCGCCCGGAACCGGTAGCGCACCAGCGCGAAGGCTATCGCCGTGCCCAGGGCGGTCGCCGCGAGCGTCGACCACAGGGCGATCTGGAGCGAGAGGCCGAGGGAGCCGCACATGTCGGCGACGCCGCAGGGGTCCTTCCACGCGTCGAGCGAGAACTCCTGCCAGGCGTAGTTGAAGCGCCCGGAGGGGTTGTTGAAGGAGAAGACGGTGACGACGACGTTCGGCAGGATCATGTACGCGAGCGTGCCGAGGCCCGCGATCACGACCAGATTGCGCCGCAGCCAGGCGAGGGGAGTGCGCATCAGACCAGGTCCTCCGTCCCCGCTCGGCGGATGTAGATGGTGACCATGATCAGCACGATCGCCATGAGAATGAAGGACAGCGCGGCCGCCGTCGGGTAGTCGAGGATCCGCAGGTACTGCGACTGGATGACGTTGCCGATCATCCGGGTGTCCGTGGAGCCGAGCAGCTCGGCGTTCACGTAGTCGCCGCTCGCCGGGATGAAGGTGAGCAGGGTCCCGGAGACCACGCCCGGCATGGAGAGCGGGAAGGTGACCTTCCGGAAGACCGTGGAGGGGCGGGCGTACAGGTCCCCGGCCGCCTCGTGGAGGCGGGTGTCGATGCGCTCCAGCGAGGAGTACAGCGGCAGGATCATGAAGGGGAGAAAGTTGTACGTCAGGCCGCAGACGACCGCGAGCGGCGTGGCCAGCACCCGGTCCCCCTCGGTCATGCCGAGCCAGCTGGTGACGTCGAGGAAGCCGATCGCGTTGAGGCCGGCGACCACCGGTCCGCCGTCGGCCAGGATCGTCTTCCAGGCCAGCGTGCGGATCAGGAAGCTGGTGAAGAACGGGGCGATGACCAGCACCAGGAGCAGGTTGCGCCAGCGGCCCGCCTTGAAGGCGATCAGGTAGGCCAGCGGGTACCCGAGCAGCAGGCACAGCGCGGTGGCGGTGCCGGCGTACAGCAGGGAGCGCAGGAACTGCGGCAGGTACTCGGTGAAGGCGTCCCAGTACGTCCGGAAGTGCCAGGTGACCTCGAAGCCCTCTTCGAGGGAGCCGGTCTGCACCGAGGTGGAGGCCTGGTAGACCATCGGCAGCACGAAGAAGACCAGCAGCCACAGGATGCCGGGGAGCAGCAGCCAGTACGGGACCAGCCGCTTGCGCACGGACGGCTTGTGGACCGGGGGTCCGGCGGGGGCGGGCGCCTGGGGCGGCGCGGCGGTGGCGGTCACGCGCTCTCCTCGACCGTCTCGATGCCCGCGTCGATGTCCTGGTCGGCGTCGAGGCCGAAGGTGTGCTCCGGGTTCCAGTGCAGGACCACCTCGGCGCCCGGGACCAGCCGGCCGTCGCGCTCGATGTTCTGGACGTAGACCTCGAGCTCGGGGCAGACGGGGCTGTCGACGACGAACTGCGTGGAGACTCCGATGAAGGAGGAGGCGGCTATGCGGCCGGTGATCTTGTTCCGGCCCGTCGCGATGGCGTTCTCCTCCTCGGCCGGGACCAGGGACACCTTCTCCGGACGCACGCCGACCAGCAGCTTTCCGCCGGCGCGGGGGGTGGTCGAACATCGGGCGGCGGGCAGCCGCAGGGTGGTGCCGGAGGCCGAGACGACGACGTCGGATCCGGCGGACTCCACGGAGGCCTCGATGAGGTTGGAGGTGCCGAGGAAGTTGGCGACGAAGGTGGTCCGCGGGTTCTCGTAGAGCTCGGCGGGCGCGCCCAGCTGCTCGACGCGGCCGCCGTTCATCACGGCGACCGTGTCGGCCATGGTCATGGCCTCCTCCTGGTCGTGCGTGACGTGCACGAAGGTGATGCCGACCTCGGTCTGGATCCGCTTGAGCTCCAGCTGCATCTGGCGGCGCAGCTTGAGGTCGAGGGCGCCCAGGGGCTCGTCGAGGAGCAGCACCTGCGGGTGGTTGATCAGGGCGCGGGCGACGGCGACGCGCTGCTGCTGGCCGCCGGAGAGCTGGTGCGGCTTGCGCTGGGCGAACTGGCCGAGCTGGACCAGCTCCAGCATCTCGTCGACCTGCTTCTTGACCGACTTGATGCCGCGGCGGCGCAGGCCGAAGGCGATGTTCTCGAAGATGCTCAGGTGCGGGAAGAGCGCGTAGCTCTGGAAGACCGTGTTGACCGGGCGCTTGTAGGGCGGCAGGTCGGTGACCTCGCGGTCACCGAGGTGGACCGTGCCGGTGGAGGGCTCCTCCAGTCCCGCGATCATGCGCAGGGTGGTGGTCTTGCCGCAGCCGGAGGCGCCGAGCAGGGCGAAGAAGGAGCCCTGGGGAACGGTGAGGTCCAGCGGGTGCACGGCGGTGAAGGTGCCGTAGTGCTTGCTGATCCCGGAGAGGCGGACGTCGCCGCCTTCGGTCTTGTCAGTCATGGAGGGGTCCCGGGGTTGGGTGGCCGAAGAGGTCAAGGGGAGAAGATCGCCGCGGGGCGGCCGCCGGTGCGGCGGGCGACGCGGCGGGCGGACACCGCCTAGGCGCCGATGAGCTTGGCGAACTTCTCCTCGTACGCCGTCTCTTCCTCGCCGGTGAGGGAGCGGAAGGCGTGGGACTTGGCGGTCATCGCCTTGTCCGGGACGATCAGGGTGTTCTCCGCGAGCTCGGGATCGATCTTGGCGAGCTCGTCGCCCACGCCCTCGACGGGGCACACGTAGCTGATGTACGCGGCGAGCTGCGCGGCGACCGGAAGCTCGTAGTAGTAGTCGATGAGCCGCTCCGCGTTGGCCTTGTGCCGGGCCTTGACGGGGACCAGCAGGTTGTCGCTGGAGGTGATGTAGCCGGCGGCGGGGATGGCGAACTTGATGTCCGGGTTGCCGGCCTGGAGCTGGATGACGTCGCCCGCCCAGGCGAGGCAGGCCGCGAGGTCGCCCTTGTCGAGGTCGGAGGTGTAGTCGTTGCCCGTGAAGCGCCGGATCTGGTTCTTGTCCACGCCCTTCTGGAGCCGGCCTATCGCCTCGTCGAAGTCCGCGTCCGTGAAGGAGGAGGGGTTCTTGCCCTGGTCGAGCATGGTCATGCCGACGCTGTCGCGCATCTCCGTCAGGAAGCCGACCCGGCCCTTGAGGGAGGGGTCGTCGAGCATCTGGGTGACGGAGTCGACCTTCTTGCCGTCCGTCGCCTTCTCGTTGTAGGCGATGACGGTGGAGATGCCGGTCCAGGGGTAGCTGTACGCGCGGCCCGGGTCCCAGTCGGGGCTGCGGAACTGCGGGGACAGGTTGGCGTAGGCGTGCGGCAGGTGCGAGGGGTCGAGCTTCTGGGCCCAGCCGAGGCGGATGATGCGCGCGGCGAGCCAGTCGGTGACGACGATCAGGTCGCGGCCGGTGTCCTGGCCGGCCGCGAGCTGCGGTTTGATCTTGCCGAAGAACTCGACGTTGTCGTTGATGTCCTCGGTGTACTTGACCTTGATCCCGGTCCGCTTGGCGAACTCCTCCAGCGTGGGACGGGACTTCTCGTCCTCGCTGGTGTCCATGTACTCGGTCCAGTTGGAGAAGTTGATCTCCTTCTCGCGGTCCGAGTGGTCGTCGGAGGCCGCGGCCGCGCCGCCCTCGCGCTTGGCGGGCGGGATTCCGCACCCGGCGAGGGTGGACAGGCCTCCGAGGGTGAGCGCTCCGACTCCGGAGGCGCGCAGCAGCGAGCGGCGGGTGAGGGCGCCGCGCCCGCTGGTGAGGCTGCGCCGCATCGCGGCGAATTGCGCCGCGGAGAGGCGGTCGGGCTCGAACTGCTCCATGCGCTGTGGCCTTTCGGGAGGTGTACCGCTGGTCGGGCGGTGGTCGGCTATCGGTCCCCGAAGATCGTGCGGTGCCAGTCCTTCGCGGGCACCGCGGTGTTGTCGTACATCACGTGCTTGACCTGCGTGTACTCCTCGAAGGAGTAGGCGGACATGTCCTTTCCGAAGCCGCTGGCCTTGTAGCCCCCGTGGGGCATCTCGCTGATGATCGGAATGTGGTCGTTGACCCACACGCAGCCCGCCTTGATCTCGCGGGTGGCACGGCCCGCCCGGTAGACGTCGCGGCTCCAGGCGGAGGCGGCGAGTCCGTACGGGGTGTCGTTGGCCAGCGCGATGCCCTCGTCGTCGCTGTCGAAGGGCAGGACCACGAGGACGGGGCCGAAGATCTCCGACTGGACCACCTCGCTGTCCTGGGCGGCCCCGCTGATGAGGGTGGGCCGGTAGTACGCGCCGTCGGCGAGCTCGCCGCCCGGGACCTCGCCGCCGGTGACGACGGTGGCGTAGCCGCGGGCGCGCTCGACGAAGCCGGCGACGCGGTCGCGCTGGGCGTGCGATACCAGCGGGCCCAGGTCGGTGCCGGGCGCGAAGGGGTCGCCGAGGCGGACGGTCTCCATCAGCTCGGCGACCCGGGCGACGAAGGCGTCGTGCAGGGGGCGCTGGACGTAGGCGCGGGTGGCGGCGGTGCAGTCCTGGCCGGTGTTGATCAGGGAGGCGGCGACGGCGCCGTGCGCGGCGGCCTCCAGGTCGGCGTCGTCGAAGACGAGGAAGGGGGCCTTGCCGCCGAGCTCCAGGTGCAGGCGCTTCACGGTGGCGGTGGCGATCTCCGCGACCCGCTTGCCGACGGCCGTGGAGCCGGTGAAGGAGGTCATCACCACGTCGGGGTGGCCCACCAGGTGCTCGCCCGCGTCGCGGCCGGCGCCGGTCACGATGTTGATCACGCCGTCGGGCAGGCCCGCGTCCTTGGCCGCCTGGGCGAACATCAGGGAGGTCAGCGGGGTGAGCTCGGCGGGCTTGAGCACGATGGTGTTGCCCGCCGCGATCGCCGGGAGGATCTTCCAGGCGGCCATCTGGAGCGGATAGTTCCAGGGGGCGATGGAGCCGACCACGCCGATCGCCTCGCGGCGCACGTACGAGGTGTGGTCGCCCGAGTACTCGGCGGCGGCCTGCCCCTGGAGGTGCCGGGCGGCGCCCGCGAAGAACGCGGTGTTGTCGATGGTCCCCGGCACGTCGAACTCGGTCGACAGCTTGATCGGCTTGCCGCACTGGAGGGACTCGGCGTACGCGAAGTCCTCGGCCTGCTCGGCCAGTACCGCGGCCAGCCGGTGCAGGGCGTCCGAACGCTCGCCGGGGGTGGCGCCGGACCAGGCCGGGAAGGCGCGTTTGGCGGCGGCGACGGCCTCGTCGACGTCCGCGGTGCTCGCCAGCTCGTAGGTCAGGACCTCCTCGCCGGTGGCCGGGTCGACCACGGTGTGTGACCGTCCGGAGGTCCCGACCCGGAGCTGTCCGTCGATGTACTGCGCGCCGTCTGCGAAGCGGTCCTTGACCTGGAAGCGGTTGCCCATCACGCTCTCACGCTCTCCGTAGCTACAGTTCGAGCTACAGCTCGAATTGAGTGCCGATCCTGGCAGAGGTGATGCCCTCGGCCAAGTGATTCCGTTGTTGCCTTTTGATTACGCGACGGAATCGGTCGACCATGTGTCGAGGCACGCCGGAAATCCCGTACGAAGTGTCAGTGGCGGGTGTCAGACTCGCGTGCATGGAGATGATCGACGACCTGATCAAGCAGGTCAGCCGCGGTGAGCGGATGAAGTACCTGCCGTTCTGGGGGCACCGACCGCAGCCGGACGGCAGGCTCGGTCCGAGCTGCCTGAGCCAGTGGTGGCCGTCCGCCTTCACTGTCGGTGACGTCCGCTATGCCACGGCCGAGCACTGGATGATGGCCGGCAAGGCCCGGCTGTTCGGGGACCCCGAGGCCGAGCGCGCCGCGGTGGAGGCGAAGAGCCCGGCCGAGGCTAAGAAGGTCGGTCGGCTCGTGCGCGGCTTCGACAACGCGACGTGGGAGCGGGAGCGGTTCGCCCTGGTCGTGGCGGGCAGCGTGCACAAGTTCGGCTCCGACCCGGCGCTGCGCGCCTACCTGCTCGGCACCGGGGAGCGCGTGCTGGTGGAGGCGAGCCCGATGGACCGGATCTGGGGCATCGGACTGGCGGCCGACGACGAGCGCGCCCTGGACCCCGCCCGCTGGCGCGGGCTGAACCTGCTGGGTTTCGCCCTGATGGAGGCCCGCAGGCAGCTGCGCGAAAGCGCCGCCTGACCGAGCGCCGGCGCTGCCGACGGCGGCGAGGGTCCGCGCCGGGCTCGGCCGTAATTGACTGGCGGAGCCTGAAGACCGCCGCCTAACGTGTTCCTTGTCCAGGTGCGAAGGCGAGACCTACTTCGACTCCAAATCGGGCGGCCGCGGGTTCGAGTCCCGTCACCGGCTTTCGGGCCGGTGTAGCTCAGTTGGTAGAGCACCACGTGGTTTCGCCGACCTTGTCCTCTGGACACCTACGTCACGCACCTCCCGGTGCGCGGGCAGCGGCTCCTTCTTTTGCAAAGAAACCCAGGCCGCCGCCACCTTGATCTCGGGAGGCCCGCGTGGGGGATGCCCGGTGCGCAGGCGACGGCTACTTCTGCCAACCCGGAGGTCGTGGGTTCGAATCCCACCCGGCTCGTCACCCGCGAGGGAACGGGCCGGTGGAGCAGTGAGAAAGCTCGCCGGGCATAAAGTCCGCCGCCGACTCCCGATCTCGGCCATCCCCCACCGGGTGCCTCCCCCGCTTCCATCGAATTCGGGGGGATTCTCATGGCTCGCTTCAACCTGCGCGCGCTCGTCAAGCCGGCGCCCGCCGCGCCCACTTCGCCGGTGCGCTCCACAGGAGCCGCCCGCACCGCCGAGGGCGGCCCGGGCCGCCTGCGCGATCCGCGCTCCGAACTGTTCCTGCTGGCCGTCGCCAACTTCGTGACGCAGCGCACCGCTTACGAGGGCGGTCAGGCGCGCGACGACCGCTTCACCGCGCTCGTGCGCACCCTCGCCGTCGAGGATCCCGCGTGGACGGCCGGCCTGCTGGGCTGGCTGCGCGGAGACGCGAACATGCGCACCGCCTCGCTCGTCGGCGCCGCGGAGTACGTGAAGGCACGGCTCGACGCGGGCGTCACCGACGGCCCTTCGAACCGCCTGGTCGTGGACTCCGTGCTGCGGCGCGCCGACGAGCCCGGTGAACTGCTCGCCTACTGGACGGCCGCGTACGGGCGGGCCGTGCCCAAGCCCGTAAAGCGCGGGATCGCCGACGCCGTGCGCCGGCTCTACTCCGGCACCTCGCTGCTGAAGTACGACACCGACTCCAAGGCCTACCGCTTCGGCGACGTCCTCAACCTCGTGCACGCCTCCCCCGACCCGGACAAGCCGTGGCAGGGCGAGCTGTTCCGCTACGCCCTGGACCGCAGGCACAACCCCCAGAGCGCGCAGGTACCGGCGGGCAACCGCACCCTCGCCGCGCACCGGGCGCTGATGGAGCTGCCGGTCTCCGAGCGGCGCGGCGTCGTCGTCGCCCCGGACGGGGCGGAGCGGCTCGCGGCGGCGGGCATGACCTGGGAGGCGCTGGCCGGCTGGCTGCAGGGGCCGCTGGACGCGGCCGCCTGGGAGGCGGTCATCCCGTCCATGGGCGCGATGGCGCTGCTGCGCAACCTGTGCAACTTCGACGAGGCCGGGGTCTCGGACGCGGTGGCCGCGCAGGTCGCCGCGAAGATCTCCGACCCGGAGGTCGTCGCCCGGTCGCGGCAGTTCCCCTTCCGCTACCTGGCCGCCTACCAGCACGCGCCCTCGCTGCGCTGGGCGTACCCGCTGGAGCAGGCGCTCGGCCACTCGCTGGCCAACGTACCGGCGCTGCCCGGCCGCACGCTGGTCCTCGTCGACCGGTCCGGGTCCATGTGGTCCCGGCTGTCGGACCGCTCCCGGCTCAACCGGGCCGACGCCGCGGCCGTCTTCGGGGCGGCCCTGGCGCTGCGGGCCGAGCACGCCGACCTCGTGCAGTTCGGCACGACCAGCCAGGAGGTCCCCCACACCCGGGGCGAGTCCGTGCTGAAGGTGCTCGAACGGTTCGGGGACCTCGGCGGCACCTACACGGCCGAGGCCGTGAAGAAGCACTACCGGGACCACGACCGGGTGCTGATCGTGACGGACGAGCAGGCCGCCTCGTACGGCTACAGCGGGGATCCGACCGAGCACGTGCCGTCCGACGTGCCCGTCTACACCTGGAACCTGGCCGGCTACCGGGTGGGGCACGCGCCCTCCGGTTCCGCGAACCGGCACACCTTCGGCGGGCTCACGGACGCGGCCTTCCGGATGGTGTCGCTGATCGAGGGCGGCCGGGACGCCGACTGGCCGTGGCTTCAGACCCGTTCGTGAAGCCGTGAGTCCGAATACGGGCTCTCGTGGTTCGGGCCGTCGTCCCATCCTCCGTCGAGGAACGGGGCGAACATGGCGAACAGCATCAGCAGGCCGAGGGCGATGCCGATCGCGCCCAGGATGATGCCGGCCAGGGCCACCCCGCCGTTGTCGGCCTCGCCGCGGTTGGCCTTGCCCTTGCCCAGGGCGCCGAAGACGACGGCCCCGATCCCGAGCGCGACCGCTATGAAGCTGGTGATGCAGCCGACGACCGCGAGGATGCCGAGGACGAGCGCGGTGACGCCGAAGCCGTTGCTGGGCCGGCGCCCGTACGGCTGGTACGCGCCGGGGAACGGGTATCCCTGCTGGGCGGGGTACCCGGGATACCCGGGGTACCCCGCGTCGCCGGGGTACCCGTAGCCGGGCTGGGCCGCCGGATAGCCGTACACCGCCGAGGCCGGACCGGCCGCCGGCGGCGGGGCCGCGGCGGGGCCCGGCGCGGCGGGGGCCGTCTGCTCGCCCGGCATCCCGGCGAGCGTCGGCTGGTCGTGCACGGACGGCGGGCCCGACACGCCCGGCATGCCGCGGTCCCCCTGTGGTTTGCCCAGGTCCACCGGCGGCCGCTCCGGCGGCGCCCACGGATCCCGCGGCTCGGGACTGCTGTCGTTCATACGGAGCCCCCCTCTCTCGTACGGCCATGCTAAGCGCTGCGACCGACAGTCACGGCCGTGCCTACGATGAAGGCGACCTGCCCGACCCGCGTCCCTCCGGAGGCACGCCCATGACCGACCTGCACCCCTTCATCGCGGGGCTGCCCAAGGCCGAACTCCACGTCCACCACGTCGGCTCCGCCTCCCCGCGCATCGTGGCCGAGCTCGCCTCCCGGCACCCGGACTCGAAGGTGCCCACCGATCCCGAGGCCCTCGCCGACTACTTCACCTTCACCGACTTCGCCCACTTCATCGAGGTCTACCTGTCGGTCGTCGACCTCGTGCGCACCCCCGAGGACGTGCGGCTGCTGACCTTCGAGGTCGCCCGTGACATGGCCCGGCAGAACATCCGATACGCCGAGCTGACCATCACCCCGTACTCCTCCACCCGCCGCGGCATCGACGAGAAGGCCTTCATGGAGGCCATCGAGGACGCCCGCAAGGCCGCCGAGAAGGAACTCGGCGTCATCCTGCGCTGGTGCTTCGACATCCCCGGCGAGGCCGGCCTGGAGGCCGCGGCCGAGACCGCACGGCTCGCCGTCGACCTGCGCCCCGAGGGCCTGGTCTCCTTCGGCCTGGGCGGCCCCGAGATCGGCGTCCCTCGCCCGCAGTTCAAGCCGTACTTCGACGCGGCCCGCGCCGCCGGCCTGCACAGCGTCCCGCACGCGGGCGAGACCACCGGCCCGGAGACCGTCTGGGACGCCGTCCGCGACCTGGGCGCCGAGCGCATCGGCCACGGCACGAGCTCCGTCAAGGACCCGGAGCTGCTCGCGTACCTCGCCGAGCACCGCATCGCGCTGGAGGTCTGCCCGACCTCGAACATCGCCACCCGCGCGGTGACCGACCTCGACCGGCACCCGGTCAAGGAGATGGTCGCGGCGGGCGTGCTCGTCACCATCAACAGCGACGACCCGCCGATGTTCGGCTCCGACCTCAACAACGAGTACGCGGTGGCCGCCCGCCTCCTCGACCTCGACGAGCGGGGGCTCGCGCAGCTCGCCAAGAACGCCGTCGAGGCCTCCTTCCTGGACCCGGACGGCAAGGCGAAGCTCAACGCGGAGATCGACACGTACACGACGCAATGGCTCGCGCGCTGAAGTCCCCCCGAGAATGGGGCCATGCGCACCCTGACTGCCGTCGGCCACCGCGGCGATCCCTACCGTGTCCGTGAGAACACCCTGCCCTCGATCCGCTCCGCCTTCGCCCGCGGGGCGGACGCGGTCGAGGTCGACGTACGGCTGACCCGTGACGGGGTGCCGGTCCTCCTCCACGACGCGTCGCTCCAGCGGCTGTGGAACCACGACGTGCGGCTCGACGAGATCTCCGCGGCTCAGCTCAAGGAGCTGACGGCGGGAGCCGTTCCGACGCTGCGCGACGCGCTGATGTCGGCCGGGGCGGGCCGGCTGATGCTCGACCTCCCGGGCGCCACGCCGGAGGCGGTCAGCTCCGTCGTGGGCCTGGTCCGGGAGTGCGGCGCCCGCGAGCGTACGTTCTACTGCGCGGGACCGGACTCGATGCTGGCGCTCCGCGCCGCCGACCCCGGCGCGGAGATCGCGCTGACCTGGACCACGCTGTCACCGCCCCGGCGGGTCCTGATCGACGCGGTGGCGCCGCGCTGGCTCAACTACCGCTTCGGGCTGGTGAGCCGGGAGCTGGCCGACGCGCTGCACCGCGACGGCCTGTTGGTGTCGGCCTGGACCGCCGACACCAAGCGGACGATGAAGGGGCTCATCGCGGCGGGGGTCGACGCGATCACCACGAACCGGGTGGACGTGCTGACGGCCGTGCGGGCCGAGTTCGGCCGGTGATACCCGCGCTGGGCCGGCGGGTCCGGCGGCTGCGCGGGGCCCGCCCGTGGGTCGTGGACCTGGGCCTGACCGTCCTGGTGCAGCTGGCCGTCACGATGCCGTTCGTGCTGCCGCGGGAGCCCGGGCTGCCTCCGGTGACCTGGGCCTCGTACGCGGTCACCACGCTGGGAGTGGTGCCGCTGGTGTGGCGGCGGCGCCGGCCCGTGCTGGTCCTGGTGGCGATCCTGCTGATCGGCGGTGTCTACCGGGTGACGATGGACGGGCCCGGGCAGCCGCTCCCCTACGCCGGACTGATGGCCTTCTACACGGTGGCCCTGCACTGTCCCGGCCGGGTGCGGGCTTCGGCCGGGGCGGGCTCGATGGTGGTCGTCGCCGCGTCCGTGGGGCTGGAGACGGGCACGGCGAGGGAGCTGTCCTTCACCCTGTTCTGCGCGGGCGCCGCCTACGCGCTGGGCCGGCTCCAGTACACCCGGCAGGCCTACACCGCGGCCGTCGAGGACCGGGCGGCGCAGTTGGAGCGGGCCAACCGGATCGAGGCGGAGCAGGCCGTGGCCCGGGAACGGGCCCGGATAGCGCGGGAGATGCACGACATCCTCTCGCACGCCGTCAGCATCATGATCGTGCAGGCGGAGGCCGGGCCGGTGGCGGTGCGGCGGGCACCGGAGCGGGCCGAGGCGGCCTTCGAGGCGATCTCGGAGACGGGCCGGGAGGCGATGGCGCAGCTGCGGACGATGCTGGGGGTGCTCCGCGAGGCGGACGGCCCGGCGCCACGCGAGCCGCAGCCGGGGGTGGCGGCGCTCCCGGCGCTGCTGGACCGGGTGCGCCGGGGCGGCCCGGAGATCGCGTACGAGGAGACGGGCGAGGTCAGGGGCCTGCCGTCGGCGGTGGACACGGCCGTGTACCGGATCGTGCAGGAGGCCCTGACGAACGTGGTGAAGCACGCGCGGGCCCGGCGGGTGAGCGTACGGCTGCACCACGGGGCCCGGGAGCTGGCGGTCACCGTGACGGACGACGGGCGGGGGCCGACGGGCGCTGGCGGTCGCGGCGGTGGCGCTGGCGGTGGCGGAAGCAGCGGCGGCGGTCGCGGCGGGCACGGGCTGATCGGCATTCGGGAGCGGGCGGCGGCCCACGGCGGGACGGCGCGGTGCGGGCCGCGGCGCGACGGCCTCGGCTTCGAGGTGCGGGCGGTCCTTGTAATCTCGCCGCTGGAGGTGGGGAGTTGACGATCCGTGTGGTGGTGGCCGACGACCAGGAGCTGGTGCGCAGCGGGTTCGCGATGATCCTCGACGCCCAGGAGGACGTCGAGGTGGTGGCGGAGGTCGGGGACGGTGCGGCGGCGGTCGCGGCCGTGGAGCTGCTGGCACCGGACGTGGCGCTGCTGGACGTCCGGATGCCGGTCCTGGACGGGATCGGGGCGTGCCGGTCGATCTCGGCGCGCAGTGCGTGCCGGACGGTGATGCTGACGACCTTCGACTCGGACGAGTACGTGTACGAGGCCCTGCATGCCGGGGCGAGCGGGTTCCTGCTGAAGGACGTGCGGCGCGACGACCTGGTCCACGCGGTCCGGGTGGTGGCGGCGGGCGAGTCCCTGCTGGCGCCCTCGGTGGCGCGCCGGCTGATCGAGGAGTACACGGCGGCGACGGTGCGGGCGCCCGCGCTTCCGGCGGAGCGGCTGGAGGTGCTGACGGCGCGGGAACGGGAGACGCTGCTGCACCTGGGGCGGGGGATGTCGAACGCGGAGATCGCGGCGGCGCTGGTGGTGAGCGAGCACACGGTGAAGTCGCATGTGGGCAACGTGCTGGCGAAGCTGGGGCTGCGGGACCGGATCCAGGCGGTGATCTGCGCGTACGAGACGGGTCTGATCGCGGCGGGTGCTCCCTCCGGGGAGTGAGGGGACGGCGTGTCGCCTCCCTCGCGCCGGTGAGTTGTCGTACCGGTGAAGACCCCTCTCATTGGTGATCCGCAAACCCCTTGTGAGCTGGAGCATTGAGGTCATCGGGGCGGAGGGCTCCGAGTGGTCTCAGGGGGAGCACACCGTCATGAACGCGAAGATGCGCACGCTGATCGCAGCCGCACTGGTCATCGGGATCGCTTCGGGTCCGGCCGTCGCCCACGCCGCGTCGGTGCCGGCTCCGGCGCCGGCACCCGCCGCCGCGGAGAGGATCGCGCCGCTGGTTTCGACACCGCCGAACGCGGCCGCGCTGGAGGCGGCGATCGCCGGGCTCGGTCCGCGGCACAAGGACGCGACGGCCGCACTGGTCCGGGTGGGCGGCACGGCTGGCTGTTGGCAGGGCAGTTCGGGGACGGCGGACATCCGTACGGGGCGCGATGCCGTCGAGCAGGGCCGCTTCCGGGCGGGGTCCGTGACCAAGGTCTTCACGGCGGCGGTCGTCCTCCAGCTGGCGTCGGAGGGCCGGGTGGATCTCGACGGGCCGGTCCGGCGCCACCTGCCCGGCGTCGTCCCCGACCGCTACGGGGCCGTCACCGTACGGCAGTTGCTCAACCACACCAGTGGCATTCCGGCGGCCGACGGGCCGGGCGACTCCTTCGAGGCGCAGTGGGAGCACCGGTTCGACGTGACCGATCCGCGGGCGCAGGTGGCGAACGCGGTCGCGAAGGAGCGGGAGTTCGCGCCCGGCTCGGCCCAGCACTATCTGAACATCAACTACACGGTGCTCGGTGTGCTGATCGAGAAGGTGACGGGCATGCGCTACGAGGACGCGGTCGGCGCCCGGATCCTGGGGCCGCTGGGCCTGCACCGGACGTCGTTCCCGGGGCGGACGGAGACGAGGATCCAAGGCCCGCACAACCGGGGGTACCAGGCGATACCGAAGGCGGACGGCTCGCGCGAGCTGCGTGACGTGACCGAGTGGAACTCCTCGGACCGGTGGGCGGCGGGCGACATCATCTCGACGACGGCGGACCTGGAGCGGTTCACCGTGGCCCTGTTCAGCGGGCGGGTGGTGCCGAAGGACCGGCTGGAGGAGATGTTCACGGTGCCGGACGTGAAGGACTTCGCGAGCGGCGAGCCGGCGGCGATGACGGCCGGGCTGTCCAGGACCGTCCTGCCGGACGGCACGGCGGCCTGGGGCAAGACGGGTGGGCGGCACGGCTACAACTCCGCGATCGGCGCGACCCGCGACCTCTCTCGCACCCTGGCCTACTCGGTGAACGCCACGGACGCCAAGGGCCGGGACATGAACCCGGTGGCCCTCGGCGTCATCATGGCGGCCTTCACGAAGTAGCGGCGGTCTCCAGGCGTTTGATCATGCGGCGCAGGATCAGGAGGGGGATCACCCCGAAGACGCCGAAGGCCATGTCGATGACGCTCCACCAGAAGGGGATGCCGCGGATCGGGCCGCAGATCAGGGCCAGGGGGATCACTCCGACGCAGGCGATCATGCCGGCTTCGACGATCCAGATGTTGCGGACGGGGTCGCGGTACACGCCGTAGAAGAAGACGGCGATCACGAGGTGGGCGAAGGCGAGCCAGTCGGTCCCGTACAGGAGGAAGGGATAGTCGGCATCGGCCCGGTCCAGTCCCTCGCCCACGCGTCGCAGCCATATGTTGTCGACGAGTGCGTTGCCCCAGCGGACCTCGCTGACCAGGGGGAAGGCCGTGAGACCGCTGAGCACGAGGCAGACGACGAAGACGATCAACCAGGCACGGATCCGCCGCTCAAGGGCGCTTCTCTCGCTCATGGAAGGAAGCCTACGCCCATTTCTGAACGCGTTCAGCCAAAGGATTGAACATGTTCAGTTCCGTGTCCGGACCGTGATCAGAGTCCGACGATCGCGTTCCACCGCCTGGCGAGGGAGCGGCGCTCGGCCGAGGAGATGTCCCGGGCCACGGCGAGCCGCCTGCGCATCTCGTCGTCGGGGAAGATCAGCGGGTTCTCGGCGAGTTCGGCGGTCTCCTTGTCGTCGGAGCCCGCCAGCACCTCCCGGGCCGCCGGGACGGGGCAGACGTAGTTGACGGAGGCGGCGAGCTCCGCGGCCACCTCCGGGTCGTAGTAGTGGTCGACCAGGGCCTCGGCATTGGCCTTGTGCCGGGCCAGGTTGGGGACGAGCAGGCTCTCGGCCCAGAGTTCGCCCCCTTCCTCGGGGACCACGAACTCGATGTCCGGGTTGTCGGCCTGGAGCTGGATGGCGTCGCCGGAGTAGGCCTGGCAGGCGAGGACGTCGCCCCTGCTGAGATCGGAGGTGTAGTCGTTGCCGGTGAAGCGGCGGACGTGCTTCTTCTTCACCATGCTCTCGACGTGGTCGCACATCCGGTGGAAGTCGGATTCGGTCCAGCGCGTGACGTCGACCCCGTTGCCCTGCATCAGCAGGCCGAAGGATTCGTCGAGCCCGGAGAAGAGCGTGACCTTGCCCGCCAGGTCGAGGTGCCACAGGTCCTGGACGGATCTGATCTCCCGGCCCAGGGCCTTGCGGTTGTAGGCGATGCCGGTGATGCCGGACTGCCAGGGCACGGTGTGCAGCCGGCCCTCGTCGAAGGCGGGGGAACGCAGCTGCGGGTCCAGGTGACGGGTCACGTTCGGCTGCGCCGACCGGTCCATCTCCTGGGCCCAGCCCAGATGGACGAAGCGGGCGGCCATCCAGTCGCTCACCACGACCAGGTCGTGGCCGGTCTCCTGGCGGTTCATCAGGGCCGGGCTGACCTTGCCGAAGAACTCGTCGTTGTCGTTGATCTCCTCGGTGTAGCGGACCTCGATGCCGGTCCGCTCGGAGAAGGCCTCCAGAGTCGGACGGCGCTCCTCGTCCTCCTCGTCGGTGTCGATGTAGAGCGGCCAGTTGGAGAAGGCGATGCTGCGGTCGCGCTCCGAGCGGTCGGGTCCCACCCGCCCTTCCTCCGGCACGTAGGCGGGGGGAACACCGCATCCGGCGAGGGCGGCCGACAGGCCCGCGGCACCGAGTCCGGCGAGCGCGGCACGGCGGGAGAAGGCGAGTTGAGGCATGGGCACAGCCTCCGCGAACGCCGAAGGGCGGGCAATAGACATGTTGTCTACTGCCCGCCCCTTCAACGCCCTGCTGTGATCGATGCGGCCGATCAGCCGTCGAGCGAGGTCATCACGTGCTTGATGCGGGTGTAGTCCTCGAAGCCGTAGGCGGAGAGGTCCTTGCCGTAACCGGACTTCTTGAAGCCGCCGTGCGGCATCTCGGCGACGAGCGGGATGTGGGTGTTGATCCACACGCAGCCGAAGTCGAGGTTCTTGGACATCCGCATCGCGCGGCCGTGGTCCTTGGTCCACACGGAGGAGGCGAGGGCGAACTCGACGCCGTTCGCGTACTCCAGGGCCTGGGACTCGTCCGTGAAGGACTGGACGGTGATGACGGGGCCGAAGACCTCGTTCTGGATGATCTCGTCGTCCTGCTTGAGGCCGGAAACCACGGTCGGGGCGTAGAAGTAGCCCTTCTCGCCGACCTGGTGGCCACCCGCCTCGACCTTGGCGTGGGCGGGGAGGCGCTCGATGAAGCCCGCGACCTGCTTGAGCTGGTTCGGGTTGTTCAGCGGGCCGTACAGCACGTCCTCGTCGTCCGGCGCGCCGGTCTTCGTGTCGGCGGCGGCCTTGGCGAGCGCGGCCACGAACTCGTCGTGGATCGACTCGTGCACGAGCACGCGGGTGGCGGCGGTGCAGTCCTGGCCGGCGTTGAAGTAGCCGGCGACCGCGATGTCCTCGACGGCCTTCGGGATGTCGGCGTCCTCGAAGACGACGACCGGGGCCTTGCCGCCGAGCTCCAGGTGGACGCGCTTGACGTCCTTGGAGGCGCTCTCGGCGACCTGCATGCCCGCGCGCACCGAGCCGGTGATGGAGGCCATCGCCGGGGTGGAGTGCTCGACCATGGCCTTGCCGGTCTCACGGTCGCCGCAGATGACGTTGAAGACGCCCTTGGGCAGCACCGAGTCGATGATCTCCGCCATCAGCACGGTGGAGGCCGGGGTGGTGTCCGAGGGCTTGAGCACCACGGTGTTGCCCGCGGCGATGGCCGGGGCGAACTTCCACACGGCCATCATCATCGGGTAGTTCCACGGCGCGACCTGGGCACAGACGCCGACCGGCTCGCGGCGGATGATCGAGGTCATCCCGTCCATGTACTCGCCGGCCGAGCGGCCCTCGAGCAGGCGGGCCGCACCCGCGAAGAAGCGGATCTGGTCCACCATCGGCGGCAGCTCCTCGCTGGCCGTGAGGCCCAGCGGCTTGCCGGTGTTCTCCGACTCGGCGGCGACGAGCTCGTCCGCGCGCGCCTCGAAGGCGTCCGCGATCTTCAGCAGCGCCTTCTGGCGCTCGGCGGGGGTGGTGTCGCGCCAGCCCGGGAACGCGGCCGCGGCAGCGGCCATGGCGGCATCGACATCGGCCTGGCCCGAGAGCGGGGCGGTCGCGTACACCTCGCCGGTGGCCGGGTTGACCACCTCGGTGGTCCGCCCGTCGGCGGCGTCCTTGAACTCCCCGCCGATGTAGTTGCGCAGACGACGCAGTTCGGTGGTCACTACAGCCACACTCCTGATCACATGTCCAACGATTGAGACGTTTACCAAAGCCTAGCCCCTCGGCGGAGGCTTTCGACAGACCCGGACGCCACCACCTACGAAATCAGTGAGATCAGAGTCTTCAAACAACGGATTTCATCGATTCCGTCTTGCGGAACAGACGACCCTCGTGCACAGTGAGGTCGTGGTCAGTCGAAGCGCAGATTCCAGGAACAGACAACCGTCCCCTTCGGTCGATGCTGTGTCCCTGGCGATCATCGAGCAACTGCAGGAGGACGGTCGCCGTCCCTATGCATCGATCGGCAAGGCCGTCGGCCTGTCCGAGGCTGCCGTACGCCAACGCGTGCAGAAGCTGCTCGACCAGGGCGTCATGCAGATCGTCGCCGTCACCGACCCGCTCACCGTGGGCCTGCGGCGCCAGGCGATGGTCGGCATCAACGTCGAGGGCGACCTCGACCCGGTGGCCGACGCGCTGACCGCGATGGCCGAGTGCGAATACGTGGTGATGACCGCCGGCTCGTTCGACCTGATGGTGGAGATCGTCTGCGAGGACGACGACCACCTGCTGGAAACGATCAACAAGAAGATCCGCACGCTCCCCGGCGTGCGGTCTACCGAAAGCTTCGTTTACCTGAAGCTGAAGAAGCAGACCTACATGTGGGGAACCCGATAACCGTGACCCAGGACCTGTCCAAGACCGCGTACGACCACTTGTGGATGCACTTCACCCGCATGTCGTCCTACGAGAACTCCCCCGTCCCCACCATCGTCCGTGGTGAGGGCACCTACATCTTCGACGACAAGGGCAAGCGCTACCTGGACGGTCTCGCCGGACTGTTCGTGGTCAACGCCGGTCACGGCCGCAAGGAGCTGGCCGAGGTCGCCTACAAGCAGGCGCAGCAGCTGGCCTTCTTCCCCGTGTGGTCCTACGCCCACCCGATGGCAGTCGAGCTCGCCGAGCGCCTGGCGAACTACGCCCCGGGCGACCTGAACAAGGTCTTCTTCACCACCGGCGGCGGCGAGGCCGTCGAGACCGCCTGGAAGCTCGCCAAGCAGTACTTCAAGCTGCAGGGCAAGCCCACCAAGTACAAGGTCATCTCGCGTGCGGTCGCCTACCACGGCACCCCGCAGGGCGCCCTGTCGATCACGGGTCTGCCGGCCCTCAAGGCTCCGTTCGAGCCGCTGGTGCCCGGCGCGCACAAGGTGCCGAACACCAACATCTACCGCGCCCCGATCTACGGCGACGACCCCGAGGCCTTCGGCCGCTGGTGCGCCGACCAGATCGAGCAGCAGATCCTCTTCGAGGGCGCCGACACCGTCGCCGCCGTCTTCCTGGAGCCGGTGCAGAACGCCGGCGGCTGCTTCCCTCCGCCGCCCGGCTACTTCCAGCGGGTCCGCGAGATCTGCGACGAGTACGACGTGCTCCTCGTCTCCGACGAGACGATCTGCGCCTTCGGCCGCCTCGGCACGATGTTCGCCTGTGACAAGTTCGGCTACGTGCCGGACATGATCACCTGCGCCAAGGGCATGACCTCGGGCTACTCCCCGATCGGCGCCTGCATCGTCTCGGACCGCCTCGCCGAGCCGTTCTACAAGGGCGACAACACCTTCCTGCACGGCTACACCTTCGGCGGACACCCGGTGTCGTCCGCGGTGGCCCTGGCCAACCTCGACATCTTCGACAAGGAAGGCCTCAACCAGCACGTGCTGGACAACGAGGGCGCCTTCCTCCAGACGCTGCAGAAGCTGCACGACCTGCCGATCGTCGGCGACGTCCGCGGCAACGGCTACTTCTACGGCATCGAGCTCGTCAAGGACAAGGTCACGAAGGAGTCCTTCACGGACGAGGAGACCGAGCGCGTGCTCTACGGCTTCCTCTCCAAGGCCCTCTTCGAGAACGGCCTGTACTGCCGGGCCGACGACCGGGGCGACCCGGTCATCCAGCTGGCGCCGCCGCTGACCGCGGACCAGGGCACCTTCGACGAGATCGAGGGGATCCTGCGCTCGGTGCTCACCGAGGCCTGGACCAAGCTGTGACCGGGCTGTAAATAGTCCGAGGCTGCAATAGTCCGAACACACGGCCCGGATCCTCCGTTCGAGTGAGAACGCGGGGGTTCGGGCCGTGTGCTGTCGGCATCCAAGAGGTTCATCTCTTTACATCTCATTGCGGCGCCAGTGACCGGAAGGGCTCCGTTTCGTTCCCTCGGACGGAGGTGTACGCCATGGTGGCCCCACCGGAGAATGCCCCGCCGGACAACGACGTGCTCTGGGCGCGGTCCCTTCACTACGCGCACGACGGAGCCCCCGCCCTCGTCGGTGTCTCCCTCGGGGTCCGCCCGGGCGAGATCGTGGCCCTGACCGGCCCGCGCGGCAGCGGCAAGACCACTCTGCTGCGCTGTCTGTCCGGGCAGCTGCGCCCCTCCGAGGGCGAGGTCTGGTTCAACAGCGTCCCCGTGCACACCATGGGAGACCTGTCCCGCGAGCGGCTGCGCCGCGACCGCTTCGGCTGGCTCGGCAGCGAACCCCAGCTGCTGCCCGAGCTGAAGGTCTGGGAGAACGCCGCCCTGCCCCTGCTGCTCTCCGGGGCCTCCCACCGCAGCGCCAAGCACGCCGCCTGCGAATGGCTCGACCGCCTCGACATCGGCGCCTTCGCCCGCAAGCGCCCCGCCTCCCTGACCCGCGCCGAGTGCCAGCGGGTCGCCCTGGCCCGAGCCCTGGTCAACGTCCCCTCGGTGATCTACGCCGACGAGCCCACCGCCCCGCTGCACCGGGCCGACCGGGCCCTGCTGCTGCGGACGCTGACCACCGCGGCCCGCTCCCACGAGATCACCGTGCTGCTGGCCACCGACGACGAGGCCACCGCGGCCGTCGCGGACCGCCGTCTGAACCTGGTCGACGGCCGCCTCGCGGTGAACGCCGCCGCATCCCCGGTCCCCGACACCCCGGAGGGCCAGGCCGCGTGCTCGCTCTCCGCCTAGCCCGCGGCTCCCGGCCCCTCGTCCAGCTGCGGCGGCTGCTCGTCGCCGCCGCCTCCGCCGGGACCGGCTTCCTGCTGCTGTACGTACTCGCCGGAGCCGTGGCCCGGCCCGCCGGATCGTTCCCTCGCCTGCTGTGGGCCCTGGTCCCGCTGGCCGCGACGGTCCACTTCGCCGTAGCCGTCGCCCGGGCCGACCCCGCCACCCGGCCCCGCGAGGGGTTGGACGCCGCCGGGCTGGGACCCGTACGCCTGGCCCTGGCCGCCGCGATCTCCACGGCCGTCGCCTGCGCCCTGGGCAGTGCCCTGGCCCTGGCGCTCTTCCTCCACCTCCGCGGGGACCTCGCCGGCCTGCCGTTCGACGGCTCCGGCTCCCGGCTCCTGCACGCCGAGCAGCCGCTGCCCGTGGCGGCCGCCCTGACCCTGCTGGCCCTCGTACCCCTGACCGCCTCGGCCGCCACCGCCCTCGCGCTGCGTCCGCACCGGCCGCTGGCTCCGCAGACCGCCCTGCCCTGGGGCATCGCGCTGACCGCCTGCGGGTTCGCCACCGAGGCCTACGCCGGCCGGGACGGCGGCGGGGTCCTCGCCGGCTGGACGCTGACCGCGGTCGGGCTCGCCCTCGCCGGACCCGGTCTGGCCTACGCCTGCGGAAGCCTGGTCCAGGCCGTGCGCCCCGGTGCGCTGCGGCTGCTGGCCGGGCGGTCCCTCCAGGAGCAGGCCTCCCGGATCGGGCCGCCGCTGGGCGTGCTGTGCTCCGTCGCCGCGGGGGCCCTGACGGCCCTCGCCCTGCGGGACCGCGGCGGGCTGCACGTACCGCTCGGTCCGCTGGCCTGGCCGGCCGTCGCCCTGGTGGCCCTGTGCGCCGCCGCGACCCTTCTCACATCCGCGATGGAGACCCGCCGGACCGAGACCGCCGGACGCAAGGCCCTGCTCGATCTGGCCGCTCCCGCAAGGGTCCTGCGTACGGCGGCGGGTCTGCGGGCCACCGCGCTCGTGGCCGTGTGCGTACCCCTCAGCTGGGGTGTGGCACAGCTGACGTCGCTGGCACTGACCCGCTGAGGCGTACAGCCCTTAGGGTGGGCCGAATGGTCAACGCAGACATCGAGATCGAGACGCTCGCCGAATTCGACCAGGTCGTGGCACGCGGCTCGCTCAGCGGCTACCGGATCCAGTCGGTCAACCTGCTGGAGCGGACCTTCGCGCTGCTGGCCGCCGACACCTCGGCGGCCGTCTTCCTGGGCTGCGCGATGGAGCCCGACGCCTCGGCGAAGGTCCGTGCGGACGGCGCGCTGGTCTTCCCGCCCGTTCCCGACCTGCCCTTCAACCCGTACCGGGGCCTGCTCTACACGCCGGAGGAGCTCTTCGAGGGGCTGCCCGGCGGCTACGAGGCCACCCCGGACGCCGAGACGTACGCCTGGTTCCAGGAGACCGGAACCGACGGCGACGTCTTGTCCTCGATGCTGCGCTCCGTCCACGACGACGCGATCTCCGACGCCCTCGACGAGCACCTCCTCGCCGCCCGCGTGGTGGGCGTGATGGGCGGCCACGCCATGTCCCGGGGCTGCGCGGACTACCGCGGTGCCGCGGAGCTCGGCCGGGCGCTGACACGGTCCGGGCTGACCGTGGCCACGGGCGGCGGCCCCGGCGCGATGGAGGCCGCCAACCTCGGCGCCTACCTGGCGCCGGCCCCGGACGAGGCCCTCGACGAGGCCCTCGAACTGCTGGCCAAGGCCCCCTCCTTCGAGCCGTCGGTGTCCGACTGGGCGGGCGCGGCCTTCGCCGTACGGGACCGCTGGCCCGGCGGCGGCGACTCGGTGGGCATCCCCACCTGGTTCTACGGTCACGAGCCGCCGAACGCCTTCGCGGCGCACATCGCCAAGTACTTCGCGAACGCCACCCGGGAGGACGGGCTGCTGGCCCGGTCCACCGCGGGCGTGGTGTTCCTGCCCGGCGCGGCCGGCACCGTGCAGGAGATATTCGACAGCGCGACGCCGAACTACTACGGGTCCCGGGGCGAGCCGGCGCCGATGGTCCTGGTCGGCCGCACCCACTGGACCGAGCACCTCCCGGCATGGCCCCTGCTGCGGGCACTGGCCCGGGGCCGGGCGATGGAGTCGCGGATCGCGCTCGTCGACTCGGTGGACGAGGTCCCCGGCGTACTCGCTTCGATGAGCTGAGCTCCGGAGGCAACTTCCGGGCCGATTCCAACGTCTGGCAGAGGTACCGCAAAACCTGCCAGACGTGAACGGAGCCATCGGTGCTCATAGGCCTGCTGACCGCTGTCGCGGCATCCATCTGCTACGGCACGGGATCCGTGCTGCAAGCCGTCGGATCGCGCCGCGCCGCCCGGATGAACCCGGCGGCGGCCGGGGTGACCGCCCACGGCGGCCCCAACCTCTCGTCCACCGCGAAGGCGGCGATGACGTGGGAGTTCATCGTCGGCACGATCCTGGACTTCGTCGGCTTCGGGCTCGGCGCCCTGGCCGCCCGCCTCCTCCCGCTCTTCCTCTCCCAGACGGTGATCAGCGCCAACCTGGTCATCACGGCCGTGCTGAGCGTGAAGATGCTCGGCATCCGGCTGACCCGCAAGGAATGGGCCTCGATCGGTGTCGTCTGCACCGCGCTGGTGCTGCTGGCGACGGCGGCGGGCCACGAGGGCGGCCACCATGCGCCGATGTCCACGCACTGGTGGCTGCTGGGAATCACCGCGCTGCTGATGGTGGGCGGCACGGTGGCCGTCCGCCTCCTCGGCGGCGGGGCCGCGATCCTGGCGGGTCTGCTGTCCGGCCTGGGCTTCGGCGCGCTCGGCGTCGGCGTACGGATCCTCAACGGCGTCGACCCGTTCGACCTCGGCGCCCTCCTCACCGACCCGGCCCTCTACGCCATCCTGCTGGCCGGCATCGGCGGCATGTACCTGCACACCGTCGCCCTGCAGATCGGCTCGGTGAACGGAGCGACCGCGGCCCTCGTCGTCGGCGAGACGGTGCTCCCCGGCGCGATCGGAGTGCTCTGGCTCGGCGACGCCTCGCGCCCCGGCCTGGCCTGGCTGGCGGTCCTCGGCTTCGTCATGGCCGTGACCGGCGCGGTGGCGGTGGCCTGGTACGGCAAGCACGAGGGCGCCGAGGAGGAGGCCCCTGCGGCCGTACCGGAGCCGGTCGGCTGACCGCCCGGCCGGCCCGGGCGGCCCCGTACCGCTCCCTCACCCGGTCGGCCGACCCCGGTGGTGGCGCGGCGACGGCTGTCGCTTGCTGGACCGGGGGGAGAGAGCGAGGGGTTCATGGAGCCCACGACCGATCGGCTGCAGACACCGCGCGCGGCCGGTATGGCCGGAGTCGCCTTCGCCCTGCTCCTCGGTGCGGCGATCGTCCTGATGCGGATCTCCGTTCCGGCCGGTGACGCCGCCGACGCGACCATCGACCCGGACCGCCGCTGGGCGGTCCAGCTGGCCCTGCAGATCGTTCCCTTCGCCGGCATCTTCTTCCTCTGGTTCATGGGCGCCCTCCGCGCGCACACCGGCGAGGCCGAGGACCGGTTCGTCGCCACCGTGTTCCTCGGCAGCGGCTTCGTCTTCGTGGCCACCCTGTTCGCCGCCGCGGCGGCGGCGGGCACCGTGCTGAACGAGGAGACTCCCTCCGACTTCGGCCGCCACTACGCCTACGCCCTGCTCGCGACGTACGCGATGCGCATGGCGGCGGTCTTCGTCCTCGCGACCTCGATGATCGGGCGGATGCTCGGCGTCTTCCCCAAGCCGCTGGCCATGCTGGGCACGCTCGTCGGCCTGGTCCTGATCGTGGTGGGCGCCGGCGTGCCCTGGTCCGAGCTGCTGTTCCCGGCGTGGGCCCTGGTGATCAGCCTCTACATCCTGCGGGTCCGGCGCACGGCCGCGCCCACGGACGGCTCCGGCCCGCCCTGAACCCCTCCTGACCTGGTGGTCCGTGGCTCCGGCAGGCGGCCTCCCGGTACCGCGTGCATGCTGGTGGACAAGGGGAGGATCCGGGGGTACCCCGGGGGCGACGGGGATCAACAGCCGAGGGAAAGGCAGATCCGTCATGAGGCTTGTCGTCGACCTCAACCGCTGCCAGGGATACGCACAGTGCGCCTTCCTCGCTCCCGACGTCTTCGCCATGCACGGCGACGAGTCGCTCCTGTACAACCCGGAAGCGGCCGCCGAGCAGCACGAGAACGTCGTCCGCGCCGTGGCAGCCTGCCCGGTGGGCGCGATCCTCCTCGAAGTCACAGACGAGGACATGGCGGACATGGTGTCCCAGGAGGCCGCTACCGCGGCCGGCGCCGGTTCCGGAGGCGCGCGGTGACCGGTGAGCGCACCCGCGACGGGGCCCTGGAGTACCTCAAGCGCGAAGGCCGCATCGTCATCGTCGGCGCTTCGCTCGCGGGTCTGCGGGCTGCCGAGACCATGCGGGAGAAGGGGTTCACCGGTTCGCTCACGATGATCGGCGACGAACCCTACGAGCCGTACGACCGGCCCCCGCTGTCCAAGCAGGTCCTGCTGGGCCACGCGGTAGCGGACCACACAGCGCTCCCCCGCCGCCGGGTGATCGACGCCGACTGGCGCCTCGGAGTCCCCGCGACGGGCCTGGACATGGCCGCCCGCCGGGTCCGGCTCGGCAACGGCGACGAGGTCGAGTACGACCGGCTGCTGATCGCCACCGGCGTCCGCGCCCGGCCCTGGCCCAACGAGGAGGAGGGCTCCCTCCAAGGGGTCTTCGTCCTGCGCACCCGCGACGACGGCGAGGGACTGCAGCGCGCCCTCGCCGACAACCCCCGCCGGGTGCTCGTCATCGGAGCCGGGTTCACCGGGTCCGAGATCGCCTCCGCCTGCCGGGAACGCGGCCTGAACGTGACCGTCGCCGAACGGGGCGACGCCCCGCTCGTCGGCGCGCTCGGCGGGGTGATCGGCGAGGTGGCGGCCGAGATGCACCGGGAGCACGAGGTCGACCTGCGCACCGGCGTCATGGTCACCGCCCTGGAGGGCGACCCCTCGGGCCGGGTCCGCGCCGCCCACCTGTCCGACGGCTCCACGATCGAGGCCGACGTGGTGGTCGTCTCCCTCGGCGCGCAGCGCAACACCGAGTGGCTCGCCGGTTCCGGACTCGGCGCCGGCCCCCGGGGCATCGCCTGCGACGCGGGCTGCCGGGCCTTCGACGTCCGGGGCATCGTCACCGACGACATCTACGTGGCGGGTGACGTGGCACGTTCCCCGCACGCGCTGTTCGGCTACCAGTTCCTGTCCCTGGAGCACTGGGGCAACGCCGTCGCGCAGGCCGACACGGCCGCGCACAACATGCTCAGCGAGAGCGCGGACCGCCGTCCCCACCTGTGGGTACCGGCCTTCTGGTCCTCGCAGTTCGGCGTGAACATCAAGTCGGTCGGGGTGCCGCCGATGGGCACCGAGATCCTCATCACCCAGGGCTCGCTGGCCGAGCGCCGGTTCGCGGCCGTCTACGGCTACCAGGGGCGGGTGATCGCGGCCGTCACCTTCGACAACTGCCGGTGGCTGCCGTTCTACGAGCACCAGATCGAGAGCACCGCGCCGTTCCCGCCGCCGTACTCCACGGTGGACCGCAGGCCGGAGGGGAACAAGCCGGTGCCGGCGGACTTCCCCGACCCCTCGGTCCCGACCCACGGCCCGACCATCACCCTCAGCGGCTACTCGCCGGCCGACCGGAAGATGACCTTCACCCCCGGGCGCTGACCGCGCCGCGACCGCCCCCGAGGATCACGAGGACCCGTCATGACCCAAGCCCTCCTGCGGGAGATCATCGACTACGCGAACCGGGCCGACCCGTATCCGCTGTACGAGGAGCTCCGCAAGAACCCGGTGTCCCACGATGGGAACGGCCCGTACGTCGTGAGCACGTACTACGAGATCCAGAGCCTGCTGCACGACCCCCGGATCAGCTCCGACGCACGCAACCTGAAGTCGACCGGTGACGATCCGCTGGGGCAGTCGGCCGACGACGAGGGGACGGCCCTGCCACCCTCCTTCCTCAAGCTCGACCCGCCGGACCACGACCGCCTGCGGCGGATGACGAACCGGCCGTTCGGTCCTCCGCACGCCCCGCACCGGGTGCACGACATGCGCGACGAGCTCCACGGCCTCGTCGGCGGGCTCATCGACAACATCGCCACCAGCGGGAACCTGGACCGGGTCGACCTGGTCGACCAGTTCGCGTACCCGTTCCCGGTGACGGTGATCTGCCGGCTGCTCGGGGTGCCCCACGAGGACGAACCGCGCTTCCACGTCTGGGCGGAGACCCTCGCCGCCAGCCTGGACCCCGACCCGGACGGTGACCCCGCCCAGCGCGGCAAGGGCACCACGGACGCCCGCATGGAGCTGGGCATGTACCTGGCCGGGCTGATCGAGGAGCGGCGCAAGAACCCCGGCAACGACATGCTGTCCCAGCTGGCGACCGCGGACGGCCCGGACGGCGCGATGACGACGATGGAGGCGCTCAGCACCTCCGCGCTGCTGCTGATCGCCGGCCACGAGACCACGGTCAACCTGATCACCAACGGGATGCTGACGCTGCTGCGCCACCCGGACGTCCTCCAGCGGCTGCGCGAGGACCCCGGGCTGTCCGTCCCGATCGTGGAGGAGCTGCTGCGGTACGAGCCGCCGGTGCAGTTGCTGCCGCAGCGCACCACCCTCTCCGACATCGAGGTCGCGGGGGTCAACATCCCCAAGGGCGCGTCCCTGTGGCTGATCCTGGCCTCCGGGAACCGCGACCCCAAGCGGTTCGAGAACCCCGACCGCTTCGACCCGGACCGCAAGGACATCCAGCACCTCGGGCTCGGCAGCGGCATCCACAGCTGCTTCGGAGCGCCGCTGGCCCGGCAGGAGGCCCAGCTGGCGCTGAGCGAACTGGCCCGCCGGCTGGAGAACCCCCGCCTGCTGGAGGATCCGCCGCCGTACCGTCAGAACGCGGTGCTGCGCGGCCCGCGGCACCTGCAGATCGCCTGCGACGGCGTCCTGCCGAAGGCCGCCTGAGGAGTGCTCAGCGGTCCCCCGGCGGGAGGACCACGACCTCGGCGGGGGTGAAGGCCACGGCGACCCGGTCGCCGACGGCCGGTGCCCCCGCCAGGCCGCACTCCGCCTCCAGTACCGGGCCGCTCCCGGGTCGCAGCAGCAGGGCGACGTGCGTGCCGCGGAAGGTCCGGGACACCACCTCGCAGGGCAGGCCGGCCTCGCAGAGCACGACTCCCGCCGGTCGGACCAGCAGCCGCTGCTCCCCATCGGGGGAGCCTGCGGGGACCGGTACCTTGCCCCATGCGGTCGCGGCGAACGAGCCCGCCACCGTCGCCGGGACCACGTTCTCGAAGCCGAGGAAGCGCGCCACGAACTCCGAGGCGGGCCGCTGCCACACCTCCAGCGGGGTCCCGGCCTGCGCGATCCGGCCGTCCCGCATCACCACGACCCGGTCGGCCAGGGCGAAGGCCTCCCCCTGGTCGTGCGTGACGGCCAGGACCGTCGTCCCCAGCCGCGAGAACAGCCCCCGCAGCTCGACCACGAGCCGCTCCCGCAGCCCCCGGTCCAGCTGCCCGAGCGGCTCGTCGAGCATCAGCAGCCGCGGCGAGGGCGCCAGCGCCCGGGCCAGCGCCACCCGCTGCTGCTCGCCGCCGGACAGGGAGGCCACGGCGCGGCCCTGGGACCCGGGGAGGCCGACGAGTTCGAGCAGCTCCGCGACCCGGCCGGCGTGCGATCCGCGCCCCGGGCCGTGCCCGCCGCCGCGCATCCGCAGGCCGAAGGAGACGTTCGCTCCGACGTCGCGGTGCGGGAAGAGCTGGTGGTCCTGGAACATCAGGCCCACGCCCCGCCGGTGTACGGGTACGGCGGCCTGGTCGGCCCCGTCCAGCAGCACCCGTCCCCCGGACACCTGTTGGAGCCCGGCGACGACACGCAGCAGCGTGGACTTCCCGCTGCCGCTCGGGCCCAGTACGCACACGGTCTCGTGCTCGGCCACCGCCAGGTCCACGGAGTCGACGACCGCGCGCTCGCCGAAGCGGACCGACACCCCTTCCAGCTGAAGCAGCGTCATCAGAACTCTCCGGAGGTCTTGTCGGGTCGCAGTCGCTCCAGCACCAGCAGGGACACCGCGCACACCAGCATCAGGATCGTGCTCAGGGCCATCGCCTGCCCGTAGTTCAGCTCGCCGGCCCGCCCCAGCAGCCGCGCCACGGCCACCGGCAGGGTCGGCTGGTCCGGCCGCGCGATGAAGACGGTCGCGCCGAACTCCCCCAGCGACACGGCGAAGGCGAACCCGGCCGCGATCAGCAGCGCCCTCCGCACCAGTGGGAGGTCCACCTCCCGCCAGGCGCGCAGCGGTGACGCGCCGAGCACGGCGGCGGCCTCCCGCAGCCGCCCGTCCACCGCGCGCAGGACCGGCAGCATGGTCCGTACGACGAAGGGCACGCCCACCAGGGCCTGCGCCAGCGGCACGAGGATCCACGAGGTCCGCAGGTCCAGCGGCGGCTCGTCCAGGGTGATCAGGAATCCGAAGCCGACTGTCACGGCGGACACCCCCAGCGGGAGCATCAGCATCGCGTCGAAGCCGCGTACGAAGCGGCCCCCGCGCCGGGTCAGTGCCGCGGCCGCGAGTCCCCCGATGACCAGGGCGATCGCGGTGGCGGCGAGCGCGTACTGCAGGGAGTTCCAGATCGCCTCCAGCGGTGGCACCAGGAAGGTCCCGCCACCGGCGCCGGCGTCCTGCAGGGCCCGGTAGAAGCCGATTCCGTAGCCGCCGGGGGTGTCGAAGGACCGCTCGACCAGCACGGCCAAGGGCGCCACGATGAGCAGCCCGATGGTCAGCAGGACCCCGCCCAGCAGGGTGCGCTGCGCCCATCCGCGCGGCCGGTGCGCGGTGCGGCCCGGGTCGACGAGGCGCAGTGCGGTCTCGCGCCGGCGCACGGTCCAGGCGTGCAGGGCGAGGATCGCGCCGATCGCGGCGAACTGCACCATCGTCAGCACGGCTGCCGTCGACAGGTCAAGGAGCTGCGCGGTCTGCCGGTAGACCTCCACCTCCAGCGTGGAGTAGGCGGGTCCGCCCAGGATGAGGACGACGCCGAAGGAGCTGAAGGTGAAGAGGAACACCATCAGGGAGGCCGCGGCGACGGCCGGGGCCAGCGCGGGCAGCGTCACCCGCCGCCAGGCGGCGAACCGGCCGGCGCCCAGCACCCGGGCGGCCTCCTCCTGGCGCGGGTCGAGCTGCGCCCACAGGCCGCCGACCGTGCGGACGATGACGGCGTAGTTGAAGAAGACGTGTGCGAGCAGGATCGCCCAGACGGTGGTGTCGAGGCGGACGCCCGCCGTTTCGTCCAGCAGTCCGCCGCGCCCGAGCAGTGCGAGGAAGGCGGTGCCCACGACCACGGTCGGGAGCACGAAGGGCACGGTCACCACCGCCCGCAGCAGCTGCTTGCCCGGGAACTCGAAGCGCGCGAAGACGTACGCGCCGGGGAGTGCGATCAGCAGCGTGAGCACGGTGGAGGCGAGCGCCTGCCAGGTGGTGAACCACAGCACGTCGGCGATGTCGGGCCGGGACAGCACCTCGCCGATCCGGCCGAACTGCCATCCGGTGTCGGTCTTGAGGCCGCGGCCGACGATCGCCGCGACGGGGTAGGCGAAGAACAGCCCGAAGAAGACGAGGGGGACGGCCATCAGGGCCAGGCGGACGGCGGTGGCCCGCCCGCTCTCGCCCTGTCCGGGTACCCGCCCCGGTCCGGGGACCGGGGCGGCGTCCTGGGACGCCGCGCCCGGCTCCTTCGTACCGCCTACTTCACGACGAGGGCGGTCCATGCCTTGACCCACTGCTCACGGTTCTTGGCGATGGTCTCCGGAGTGACGTTCTCCGGCTTCTCGACCACCACACCGTGCTTGGTGAACAGCTCCGGCAGCGCGGCGTCCTTGGTCACGGGATTCACGAACATCTGGAGGGGCATGTCCTCCTGGAACTTCTTGCTGATCAGGAAGTCGACGAGGGCCTTGCCGCCCTCCTCGTTCTTCGCGCCCTTCAGCAGACCCGCGAACTCGATCTGGCGGAAGCAGGTGCCGGTGGCGACGCCCGTCGGGGCCTCGGCCGGCTGCGGCTCGCCGTACAGCACCTCGACCGGCGGGCTGGAGGCGTAGGAGACGACGAGCGGGCGGTCGCCCTTGGCCTTCTTGCCGCCCGCGGAGCCGGAGAAGCGCTCGTTGTAGGCCTGCTCCCAGCCGTCGACGACCTCGACGCCGTTGGCCTTCAGCTTGCTCCAGTAGTCCTTCCAGCCCTCCTCGCCGTACTTGCCGACGGAGGCGAGCATGAAGCCGAGGCCGGGAGAGGAGGTCGCGGCGTTCTCGACCACCAGCAGGTTCTTGTACTCCGGCTTGGTGAGGTCGTCCAGCGTCTGCGGCGGGGCGATCTTCTTGTCGGCGAAGTACGCCTTGTCGTAGTTGACACAGATGTCGCCGGAGTCGATCGGGGTGACCCGGTGCTCCTTGTCGAGCACGTACTCGGGCTTCACGTCGGCCAGGCCCTTGGCCTCGTACGGGGTGAAGATGCCGTTGTCGAGGGCGCGCGAGAGCAGGGTGTTGTCGACGCCGAAGAAGACGTCGCCGCGCGGGGAGCCCTTGGTGAGGATCTCCTGGTTCAGGGCGGCGCCGGCGTCACCGGACTTCAGCACCTTGACGGAGTAGCCGCTCTGCTGCTCGAACTCCTTGAGGACCGCTTCGGTCACGTTGAAGGAGTCGTGGGAGACGAGCGTGACGGTCTTGGACTTGGGGGCGTCGCTCGTGCCCGCGGGCTTGTCCTTGGCGTCGCCGCCGCAGGCGCTGAGCGTGGTGACGCCCAGCGCGGCCGCGAGCGCGGCGCCCGCGATCTTCTTGGTGGTGCTCACTGGTGATTCCTCCTGGGATGACCAGGAGAAGACGCGGCCCTGCCCGGCGCTCTGTGGGAGCGGACGCCGGGCAGGGCGCAACAGCTTGAGTGGTGACCGAACTTCCTACCCCGAATGACCGGGGCGAGGTTCAGAGGGTCTGCGGATGACGGATACCGCACTCTCAGCGCTGTGGCGCTCCCCTGTCGGAATATGCAATTGGTTCGGCCACAGGGTACCCCGTGGCCGAATGTGACCGGCCAGAACCGGACGCTAGCGCTCCGAAGCGGCCAGCTGGCCGCACGCGCCGTCGATCTCCTGGCCCCGGGTGTCCCGTACGGTCACGGGCACGCCGTGCCGCGCGATGGCCTCCACGAAGGCCTTCTCGTCCTCGGGCCGCGAGGCGGTCCACTTGGAGCCGGGCGTCGGGTTCAGCGGGATCAGGTTGACGTGTACGCGCTTGCCCTTGAGCAGCCGGCCCAGCAGGTCACCGCGCCAGGCCTGGTCGTTGATGTCGCGGATCAGGGCGTACTCGATCGAGATCCGGCGGCCGGACTTCTCGGCGTACTCCCAGGCGGCGTCGAGGACCTCGCGGACCTTCCAGCGGGTGTTCACCGGGACCAGGGTGTCGCGCAGCTCGTCGTCCGGCGCGTGCAGCGAGACGGCGAGGCGGCACTTGAAGCCCTCGTCGGCGAACCGCAGCATGGCCGGGACCAGGCCGACCGTGGAGACGGTGATGCCGCGCTGGGACAGGCCCAGGCCGTCGGGCTCCGGGTCCGTGAGCCGGCGGATGGCTCCGACGACGCGGTTGTAGTTGGCCAGGGGCTCGCCCATGCCCATGAAGACGATGTTCGACAGCCGGGCGGGGCCGCCGGGGACCTCGCCGTCGCGCAGCGCGCGCATGCCGTCGACGATCTGGTGCACGATCTCGGCGGTGGAGAGGTTGCGGTCCAGGCCCGCCTGGCCCGTGGCGCAGAACGGGCAGTTCATGCCGCAGCCGGCCTGCGAGGAGATGCACATGGTGACCCGGTCGGGGTAGCGCATCAGCACGGACTCCACCAGCGTGCCGTCGTGCAGCTTCCACAGGGTCTTGCGGGTGGTGTCGTCGTCGCAGCTGATGTGCCGGAGGACGTTCATCAGGTCCGGAAGGAGCTCCTGCTGGAGCTTCTCGCGGGAGCCCGCGGGGATGTCCGTCCACTCGGCCGGGTCGTGCGCGTAGCGGGCGAAGTAGTGCTGGGAGAGCTGCTTGGCACGGAAGGGCTTCTCGCCGATCGCGGCGACCGCTTCGCGGCGCTCGGCCGGGGTCATGTCGGCGAGGTGCCGGGGCGGCTTCTTGACCCCGCGAGGAGCGACGAAGGTGAGCTCACCCGGAGCGGGACGGGGGGCCATGCGGTACTCCTCAGTACGACGAGGTGGGGGTCACCCCGCGCGTGCAGGGCCGGTCCGCGGCTCGGCCGCTGGACGGAAAGGGCGCGCCGCGTACACGCGGCGCGCCCTCCAGGATAACCCGACCGGGACCGGTCAGCCGGTGCCGACGAAAGCGGCCAGCAGCAGCCACACCACCGGCGCAGTGGGCAGGAGCGAGTCCAGCCGGTCCATGATGCCGCCGTGCCCCGGCAGCAGGGTGCCCATGTCCTTGATGCCCAGGTCCCTCTTGATCATCGACTCGCCCAGGTCGCCCAGGGTGGCGCTGACCGCGACCGCGAGGCCGAGCAGCAGGCCCTGCCACCAGGCGCCGCCGTCGATCAGGAACTCCATGCAGAGCGCGCCGGCGACCATGGCGAAGGCCACCGCGCCGAACAGCCCCTCGCGGGTCTTTCCGGGGCTGATGCGCGGCGCGAGCTTGGTCTTCCCGAAGCGCCAGCCCACGGCGTAGGCCCCGGTGTCGCTGACCACGGTCAGGAGCAGGAAGGTGATCACGCGCTGCGGCCCGTCGTCGGCGGTGAGCAGCATCGCGACGAAGGTGGCCAGGAAGGGCACGTAGAAGGCCGCGAAGGCACCCGCCGTGACGTCCTTGAGGTAGTCCTCGGGCGGTTCGGTCATCCGCCACACCAGGACGGCCAGCACGGTCAGCGCCATGGCCACCCAGGCGCCCTCGGCCCCCCGGACGTATCCGGCGATGACCATGGCCGCGCCACCGACCGCGAGCGGGACCAGAGGGGCCTTGATGCCCTTCTTCTCCTGCAGACGGGAGGTGAGCTCCCACAGGCCGACGACGACGGCGACGACGATGACGCCGACGAAGACCGCCTTGACGATCAGGAGCGATGCGAAGATCACCGCGCCGAGACCGACGCCCACCCCTATCGCGGCACGCAGGTCCCGCCCCGCCCGCTTCTTCTGCGGCGGGGGGGAGGAGTCCTGCGGGTGCTCGGCATGCGGAGGCGGGGGGCTGGGCATGGGCTCCTGCGGCGGCGTATCGGCGCGGAAGGGGGAGCCGCCGTCCGAGGCGGCCCCCCGATCGCGTGCTTCCCGGTCGTCGAAGTCACGGCCGGCGGCATCGGGCACGATGGGCATGGGCCGAGTGTGCGGGCCCACCTGCGCATCGTATGCGGGACCCGCCGGAACCGGCTCCGGCTGCCAGGAAGAGTCGTTCATCAGACTTCGAGGAGCTCGGCTTCCTTGTGCTTGAGGAGCTCGTCCACCTGCGCGACGTACTTCGCGGTGGTGTCGTCGAGCTCCTTCTCCGCGCGACGGACCTCGTCCTCGCCCGCCTCCTTGTCCTTGACGAGCTTGTCGAGGGCGTCCTTGGCCTTGCGGCGGACGGAGCGGATGGAGACCTTGGAGTCCTCGGCCTTGTTCTTGGCGACCTTGATGTACTCCTTGCGGCGCTCCCCGGTCAGCTCGGGGAAGGTCACCCGGATGATGCGGCCGTCGTTGCTCGGGTTGACCCCGAGGTCGGAGTCGCGGATGGCCTGCTCGATGTTGCGCAGCGCGGACGCGTCGAACGGCGTCACGATGGCCATGCGCGGCTCGGGAACCGCGAAGGAGGCGAGCTGGTTGATGGGCGTGATGGCGCCGTAGTAGTCGGCGACGATCTTGTTGAACATCGCCGGGTGCGCACGGCCGGTGCGGATCGCGGCGAAGTCCTCCTTCGCGACGACGACGGCCTTCTCCATCTTCTCCTCGGCCTCGAGGAGGATTTCTTCGATCACCACGTGCTCCTGCATGTCTTGAATGGATGGTTCAGGCGGGCGGGCGGGCCGGTCGGGGCCACCCGGACCGGCAGCGAACTGCTCAGACCCGGGTTTCCTGGTCGCTGACGAGCGTGCCGATCTTCTCACCCTTGACGGCGCGGGCGATATTGCCCTCGGCGAGCAGCTCGAAGACGAGGATCGGCAGCTTGTTGTCGCGGCAGAGGGTGATCGCGGTGGCGTCGGCGACCTTGAGGTCGCGCGAGAGCACCTCGCCGTACTCCAGCGCGTCGAACTTCACCGCGTCCGGGTTCTTCTTCGGGTCGGAGTCGTAGACCCCGTCGACACCGTTCTTGCCCATGAGGAGGGCTTCGGCGTCGATCTCCAGGGCGCGCTGGGCGGCCGTGGTGTCGGTGGAGAAGTAGGGCATGCCCATGCCGGCGCCGAAGATGACGACGCGGCCCTTCTCCAGGTGGCGCACGGCGCGCAGCGGGATGTACGGCTCCGCGACCTGGCCCATGGTGATGGCGGTCTGCACGCGGGAGTCGATGCCCTCCTTCTCCAGGAAGTCCTGGAGCGCGAGGCAGTTCATGACCGTTCCGAGCATGCCCATGTAGTCGGACCGAGCCCGGTCCATGCCGCGCTGCTGGAGCTCGGCGCCTCGGAAGAAGTTGCCGCCGCCGATCACGACGGCGATCTCCGCGCCGTCGCGGACCACCGCGGCGATCTCACGGGCGATGGCGTGGACGACGTCGGGATCGACACCCAGTCCTCCGCCACCGGAGAAGGCCTCGCCCGACAGCTTCAGCATGAAGCGGCGGCCCTTCTTGAACTGGTCGCTCTTGTTGTCGGAAGCGGTGTGGGGGTCCACGCCCTGATTCATGGAGATCTCCTCGTGCACATACGAAGAAGGCCATTGCCGGTGGGTCCTTGCGGTTCCCTCTACGGCAATGGCCTCCTCGTCAGATCTGCGGTCGCCTCGCGCAAGCGCGGACGACTGCTTCAGACCCTACCGGGGTCCGGTGTCCGTCGCGTACGGACGGACTCAGATGCCGACCTTGATGCGGGTGAAGCGCTTCAGGGTGACACCGGCCTCGTCCAGAACCTTCTGGACGGACTTCTTGTTGTCCAGGGCGTAGGCCTGGCCGAGCAGCGTGGCGTCCTTGAAGAAGCCGTTGACGCGACCCTCGACGATCTTCGCGATGGCAGCCTCGGGCTTGCCCTCCGCGCGGGTGACCTCTTCGGCGATGCGGCGCTCGGACTCGACCTTGTCGGCCGGGACGTCCTCGGCGGACAGCCACTGCGGCGCGAACGCGGCGATGTGCTGCGCGACGCCGCGGGCGACCTCGGCGTTCTCCTTGTCGAGCTCGACCAGGACGCCGATCTGGAACGGCAGGTCGGGCATCGTGCGGTGCATGTACGCGGTCACGTAGCCGCCGGTGAACTGCGCGAAGCGGTCCAGGACGATCTTCTCGCCGAGGTTGGCGTTGGCCTCGTCGACGAAAGCGGTGACGGTCTTGCCGGGCTCGATCTCGGACGCGAGCAGCGCCTCGATGTCGGCCGGGGAGGTGGCGGCGACGTGCGCGGCCAGCTGGTTGGCGACGGCCAGGAACTTCTCGCCCTTGGCGACGAAGTCGGTCTCGCACTTCAGCTCGACGATGACACCGGAGGTGTTGTCGTCGGCGATGAGGGAGACGACGGCACCGTTCTCGGCAGAACGGCCCTCGCGCTTGGCGACGCCCTTCTGACCCTTGATGCGGAGGGCTTCCTGGGCCTTGTCGACGTCACCGTCGGCGTCCACGAGCGCGTTCTTGCAGTCCAGCATGCCGGCGCCGGTGAGCTCGCGGAGCTTCTTGACGTCAGCGGCGGTGTAGTTCGCCATGAGTCTGTGATTCTCTCTCGAAGTCGTAGATCTACGGGTGAACGGCGGAGGCGCCGCGCTCGTGGCGCGGCTCCCCCGCCGTCATCGTCCGTGCTGTGAGTGCCCGGCGCGTGAACGCCGGACGCTCTCAGTGGGTCAGGCCTGCTCGGCGTCGGCGGCCGGAGCCTCCGCGGCCGGGGCCTCGGCGGCCTCGGCGGCCGGAGCAGCCTCGGCGGCGGCGTCGGCGGCCGGGGCCTCGTCAGCCTTCTTGTCACCCTCGAGCAGGTCGCGCTCCCACTCGGCGAGCGGCTCGGCGGCGGCCTTCTCGCCCGGCTTCGAGTCGCCGGTCGCAGCGCCGGAGCGGGCGATGAGGCCCTCGGCGACGGCGTCGGCGATCACGCGGGTGAGCAGGGTGACGGAACGGATCGCGTCGTCGTTGCCCGGGATCTTGTAGTCGACCTCGTCGGGGTCGCAGTTGGTGTCGAGGATCGCGACGACCGGGATGTGCAGCTTGCGCGCCTCACCGACGGCGATGTGCTCCTTCTTGGTGTCGACGATCCAGACGGCGCTGGGAACCTTCGACATCTCGCGGATACCACCGAGGGTCTTCTCCAGCTTGGCCTTCTCGCGGGAGAGGACCAGGAGCTCCTTCTTGGTGAGACCCGAGGCGGCGACGTCCTCGAAGTCGATCGCCTCAAGCTCCTTCAGACGCTGGAGGCGCTTGTAGACGGTGGAGAAGTTGGTGAGCATGCCACCCAGCCAGCGCTGGTTGACGTACGGCATACCAACGCGCGTCGCCTGCTCGGCGATGGCCTCCTGGGCCTGCTTCTTGGTACCGACGAACATGATGGAGCCACCGTGCGCGACGGTCTCCTTCACGAACTCGTAGGCGCGGTCGATGTACGACAGCGACTGCAGCAGGTCGATGATGTAGATGCCGTTGCGCTCCGTGAAGATGAAGCGCTTCATCTTCGGGTTCCAACGACGGGTCTGGTGACCGAAGTGGACGCCGCTTTCCAGCAGCTCCCGCATCGTGACGACGGCCATGGCCATCTCCTTGGTTTCTCGGTTTGGTTCCTGACGCCCCACCGCGCCCTGCCCCCATGAAGGGGACCGAGAGACGCTGTCACCTGGCCGTTTCGGGCTGGTGCCGGGGCGTGCGAAGTCGACCCGGTGACCCGGATCGCCACAAGAAGTGTACGGGACCCGGCGGTATGCCGGGTGACGCCGTTGTCCACAGTGCCCGGACCGTCCACAGCCCGGCCCGCCGCCGCGGGGGACCGCGGGACGCTGCGGTGCATGACGACACTGCTGCTCAGCCTGCTCCTGGCCCTGTCCCTGTCCCAGTCGGCCGTCCCGGCTGCGGTCCGCCCGCTGCCCCCGCCGCTGTCGGTGGTGCGCTGGTGGGAACCGCCCCCGACCCCGTACGCGGCCGGCCACCGCGGGGTGGACCTGGCCGCGCCGGTGGGCGCGGAGCTACGGGCGGTCGCCGCCGGCCGGGTCCACCACGCCGGGCCGGTCGCGGGCCGCGGGGTCCTCTCGCTCGCCCTGCCGAACGGTCTGCGCACGACGTACGAACCGGTCCGGCCGCTGGTCGCGGAGGGTGAGGAGGTCACGGCGGGGCAGGTGGTCGCGGTGCTCACGGAGGGGTCCCACTGTCCGGAGCCGTGCCTGCACTGGGGCCTGCTGTCGGGGGAGGCGTACCTCAACCCGCTGACGCTCCTGGCCCGGCCCACCCCGCGCCTGCTGCCGGGGCCCGGCACGGATCCGGGCACGGTCCCGACGGCGGCAGCGGGCGCCAGGTGAGGCGGGGGTGTCCGCCGCCCGCGGCGGGGCTCAGCCCCGGACCCCCCGCAGGGCGATGGCCAGGGCCGTCTCCGTGATGACCTCGGGATCCTCCGCGGCGCCGAGCTCGATGCGGCGCACGGCCGCGTCCACGACCCCCTGGAGCAGCATCGCGGCCAGCCTCGGCTGGTCCTGCCCGAGGGCGGCCAGCGCCTCGACGATCATCGCGATCAGCCCGCCGTGCGCGGCGCGGATCTTCTCCCGGGCTCCGGCGTCCAGCTCGCTGGCCGAGATCGCCACGACCGCCCGGTGCCGACGGTCCCCCACCAGGGCCAGCTGGCTGCGCACGTAGGCCTCGACCTTCGCCTCCGGCGCATCCGCCCGTTCCATCGCCGCCTCGATCTCGGCGGCCCACACGGGGAAGTCCACGGCGCACAGCTCTTCGACCACGGCCGCGCGGGAGCGGAAGTACTCGTACACGGAGGACCGGGCGAGTCCGGTCCGCTCCGCCAGGGCGGGGAAGGTCAGCGCCTCCGTACCGCCTTCGGACAGCAGGGAACGCGCGGCGTCCAAGAGGGCGCCGCGCTGCATCGACCGGTGCTCGGCCACGGAGGCCGCTCGAATCCTGGGCACACATCCACTCTACGGAGGTACCGCAAGCTCACCGCCCCACATCTGCCAACTTTGCGCGCAGTTGCAGCACGGACTTGGTGTGGATCTGGCTGACCCGGCTCTCGGTGACGCCCAGCACGTTGCCGATCTCGGCCAGGGTGAGTCCCTCGTAGTAGTACAGGGTCACCACGGTCTTCTCCCGTTCGGGCAGCGTGTTGATGGCCCGTGCCAGCAGGCGCCGCAGTTCGCGGTCCTCCGCCACCTCCACCGGGTTGTCGGCGGCATGGTCCTCCAGGGTGTCCATCAGCGAGAGGCGGTCGCCGCCCTCCCCGCCGACGTGCAGCAGCTCCTCCAGGGCGACCACGTTCGCCAGCGACAACTGGCTGAAGACGGTGTGGAGGTCCTCCACACCGATCCCCATCTCCCCGGCGACCTCGCTCTCCGTCGGGGTGCGCCGCAGCTGGGCCTCCAGCGTGGCGTAGGCCCGCTCCACGGCCCGGGCCTTCTGCCGGACCGAGCGGGGGATCCAGTCCAGCGCCCGCAGTTCGTCGATCATGGCGCCGCGGATCCGGGTGATCGCGTACGTCTCGAACTTGATCGAGCGGTCGATGTCGAACTTCTCGATGGCGTCGATCAGCCCGAAGACCCCGGAGGAGACGAAGTCGGCCTGCTCCACATTGGGCGGCAGGCCCACGCTGACGCGTCCGGCCACGTACTTCACCAGGGGCGAGTAGTGCAGGATCAGCTGCTCCCGCAGCCGTTCGTCACCCGAGTCCTTGTACGAGCGCCACAGCGCCTCCAGGGACGAGGGCGCGGTGGCCCGCACGCTGCCGCGGGCAGCGGGGGGCACCGCAGCGCGGTCGGACCCTGAGGTGTGCTGGGGCATGCGTCGCCTTTGCCGGAGCCGGATTCCTTGGGAGCGTAGCGTGACGGAAGTGTCGCGGTGCGCGAAGAGTACGGGATGGCGCGGGGGCCGAGGGGCGTCCCGGCTCGCGCGGGCGACCCGGGACCGGCGCCTCGCGCACGGTCCCGGCGACTGCCACCGGGAGGACCGCGTCTCTCATCGGTTTCACTCTTTCACCGGAAGTCCCCAGGTCAACGACCGCCTCGCCGGGGAACCCGGGTTTGCATGCCCTCTCCAGCCGTACCTCCGCTCAACTGCCAGCCGTCGCCCTGCCGTTCGACGAACCCCAGAGAGTGAAGTTCGTACAGTCTGCCGATGACTTCATCGGTGCCGATGCCGGCGGCAAGTGCCAGCTCGGCCGCGGTCACCGGGCGCCCGGCCGGTAGGGCTTCGAGCACGCGGGCCGTGTCCCGGTCCAGCAGGTCCCGGGCGAGCACCGGGCCGCGCCGCTCGGGCGCCAGCTCCCCCATGCGGCCGACGAGTTCGACCACCTCTGCGGCGTCGGTGACCAGCTGGGCCTCGCCTCCCCTCAGCAGTTCGTGCACGCCTGTCGAGAGTCCGCTGGTGGCGGGCCCGGGGACGCCCATCGTGAACCGCCCGAGCCGCTGGGCCCGCCGGGCGGTCACCAGGGAGCCGCTGCGGTGGGCGGCCTCCACGACGACGGTGCCGCGGGTGAGGGCGGCGATGACCCGGTTGCGCAGGACGAAGCGGCTGGGCGTCGGATGGCTGCCGGGCGGCAACTCCCCAACGACCAGACCCTGGCCGGCGATCCGGCCGAGCAGCCCGGCGTGCCCGCGGGGATAGGCGACGTCCACCCCGCAGGCGAGCACCGCCGCAGTCGCGCCGCCGGAGGCGAGGGCCCCGCGATGGGCGGCGCCGTCGATGCCGAAGGCCGCACCGGAGACGACGACCCAGCCCCGTTCGGCGAGACCGGCGGCCAGCGTCTGCGCCATGTGCGCGCCGTACGGAGTGCAGGCCCTGGCCCCGACCACGGCGACCGAACGCAGCGCCCAGGTACGCAGGTTCGGCCGGCCCCGCAGCCAGAGCCCGACGGGGCGTTCGTCCCCGAGGTCGTCCAGCTGCGTCGGCCACTCCGCCGAACCCGGGAACACGAACCGGACTCCCGCGCCGGCGGCGAGCTCCAGGTCCCGACGGGGGTCGGCCAGCGCCGCGCGTCTGCGGTACGCGGCGAGCCGCTCCGGTCCCACCCCGGGCGGAGACTGCCGCTCCGCCTCCGGGCCGGTCAGCAGCCGGAGCAGCCCCGTGGCACCGTGCTCCCGGATCCAGCGCCCGCCGTGCGCGTCACCGGGCTCCAGGACCCGTGTCAGGGCCGCCCGGGCCAGCAGTTCCTCCTCCCCCGCGCCGGTCATGTCCCGGCCCCCGTCAATGACATGGCCCCGCGGGCGATGCCGGTCCGCAGCTCCAGCGCCACGGCCACGTCGAGGGCCTCGGGGCGGTCCCGCCCCCGCAGGTCGGCGACGGTCCAGGCGACCCGCAGGACCCGGTCCAGCCCGCGCGCGGTGAGCAGCCCCCGCTCCAGCTCCCGCTCGGCCTGCGCCAGTGCCCCCGGGGCCGCCTGCCAACGGGTCCTCAACTCCTGTCCCGAAACTTCCGAGTTGAGCCGCCAAGGGGTGCCGGTGAGTCGGCCCGCGGCACGTTCCCGGGCCTCCCTCACCCGGTCGGCGACCACCTCGCTGGACTCCCCCCGACCCCCCTGCCCCAGCAGGTCGCTGCGCGTCACGGGCTCGACCTCCACCCTCAGGTCGACCCGGTCGAGCAACGGCCCCGACAGCCGGGCCTGGTAACGCCGGACCACCGAGGGCGGGCATTCGCATCCCGCCCCGTGCAGGGTGTGCCGCCCGCACGGGCAGGGATTCGCGGCGAGCACCATCAGGAACCTGGCGGGCAGGCGTACCACTCCGGCCGCGCGGGCGATGACCACGTGCCCCGATTCGAGGGGCTGGCGCAGCGCGTCCAGCGCCCGGCTGTGGAACTCCGCGGCCTCGTCCAGAAAGAGCACCCCGCGGTGGGCGAGGGAGACCGCTCCGGGCCGGGGCACCCCGGTCCCGCCGCCCACCAGGGACTGCATGGTCGCCGAGTGGTGCGGGGCGCAGTACGGCGGCCGCGAGACGAGCGGCTCGCCGGGCGGCAGGATTCCCGCGACCGAGTGGACCGCCGTGACCTCCACGGAGTCCTGTCGGGTGAGCGGCGGCAGGATCCAGGGCAGCCGCTCGGCCAGCATGGTCTTGCCGGCCCCGGGCGGCCCGCTCAGGAAAAGGTGGTGCCCTCCGGCGGCCGCCACTTCGAGGGCGCGGCGGGCCGTGTGCTGCCCCGTCACATCGGCGAGGTCGGGGAAGTCTGCGCAGTCCCCGCCGGGGCGGCCCGGGGCGAGCCCGGTGCCCAGGCCCGCCCCGGGGACGAGCAGTCCGGCCAGCATCGGGTCCGGGCGGCCCGGCGGGTCCCCGTGATCCTCCTCGGGCACCTCCCCGTCGGTCAGGACGGCGATCAGCTGGCGCAGGCTGCGCACGCCGAGCACCGAGACGTCCGGCACCAGCGCGGCCTCGGCGGCGCACTGCTGCGGCACGACCACCTGCCGGTAGCCGGCCTCGGCCGCGGCGAGGACGGCCGGCAGGATGCCCCGGACCGGGCGCACGCGCCCGTCCAGCCCCAGCTCGCCGATCAGCACGAGGTCGGCGATGACCGCCGGGTCGACCACCTCGGCCGCCCCGAGCACGGCCGCCGCGACGGCCAGGTCGAATCCGGCGCCGGACTTCGGCACGGAGGCCGGGCTCAGCCCGACCGTGAGCTTCTTCTGCGGCCAGGCCGCTCCGGAGTTGACCACGGCCGCACGCACCCGGTCCCGGCTCTCGACGAGGGTCTTGTCCGGCAGCCCCACCAGGGTGAAGGCCGCGACTCCGGGCTCAAGGTCGGCCTGGACCTCGACCACCACGCCGTCGACGCCGACCAGGGCCACGGAGCAGGCCCGCGCGAACCCCATCACGCCACCCCCCTGACGTGTTCCACCAGGGGCGCGCCGCGCCGCGGCAGCAGGACTCCGACGAGGTCGATGCGGACCCCGCCCGGCGGTGGTCCGCCGTGGTCGGCGAGCCACCGCCCGGCGAGCCTCCGCAGCCGGTCCGCCTTCGCGGTCCGCACGGCGGCCATCGGATGCTCGAAGCCACCCGTGCGCCGGGTCTTGACCTCGCACACGACGAGGGCGTCCCCGTCGCGCGCGACGATGTCGATCTCCCCGCCGCGGCACCGCCAGTTCCGTGCGATCACGGTCATCCCGGCCTCGATCAGCCGTCGTGCCGCGAGCTCCTCGCCGTACCGCCCCATCGCCTGCCGTGCCGCGCTCTTCGCGTCCATCGGGCACCACCTCCGGCACCGACGGTCCCGCGTCCCCGCCCACCTCGTGGATCTTGGTGGAAAACCCGGCCGCTGTGGACGGACCCGTCACCCTCCCGGGTGAGGCGGCTCAGCTCCCGGGCAGTTCGAGGTCGCTCTTGTTGAGCTCCTCGATGTTCACGTCCTTGAAGGTCAGCACCCGGACCTGCTTCACGAAGCGGGCCGGCCGGTACATGTCCCAGACCCAGGCATCGGCCATCGAGACCTCGAAGAACACCTCGCCCTGAACCGAGTGCACCTGCATCTCGTAGTCGTTGGTGAGGTAGAAACGGCGTTCGGTCTCGATCACATACTTGAACAGCCCGACGACGTCGCGGTACTCCCGATAGAGCTTCAGCTCCATCTCGGTCTCGTACTTTTCGAGGTCCTCGGCACTCATGGCATGTTCCCCTTCAGCCGTGCGTCCCCCTATTGTGCGCCAGCGCCGTGCGCCCCTAAACGATTTCCGGGGCCAGGACCACCGGCGCACCCGGAGGACCCTCGTCGAGCAGCGTGCGGAGCAGCCCGGCGAGTCTGGTCGGGTACACCGTCTCACGTGCTGCGAGAAGTTCCTCGGAGGTCCACCACCTGGCTCCGGTGACGCTGCGCCGCTCCAGCTCGGTCAGACCGCCCATCCAGGTCGTGGTCTGGCTGGTCCGGGCCAGGAAGTACCACTCGTCCTGCTCCCAGCGCCGGCCGTCGAAGGGGAAGGAGCAGTAGCGGTGCCACAGCACCGGCCCCAGCTCCACCTCGGTGATCCCGGTCTCCTCCGCCAGCTCGCGCAGCGCGGCCTGCTCCCGGGTCTCCGTGCCCTCGAGTCCGCCGCCCGGGGTGAACCACCACTCGTCCGAGGGGTCGGCCGGTTCGAAGCCGTGCAGCAGCAGGATCCGGTCCGCCGGGTCCAGCAGGACCACCCGGGACACCTGTCGGGGGCCGCGGTCGACCGCCGGTTCAGGCGACACCGGCCCGCTCCCGCCGCCCGCGCCCCAGGATCCGCACGAGCGGCCCGTACGCGGCCCCCAGCACCACCAGGGCAGCTCCGACGGCCACGGCCGCAACCTGGAGCCGCAGCGGCCCGTGCCCGGAGGTCCCGCCGGGCAGGGCCGCGTACGTCTTCGGGCGCTCCAGCATCGCCACGGACGGCCAGGCCAGGGCGTCGACGCGGGCGCTGACGGCAGACCGGGACACCGTGCCCTGCCCGGCCTCCTGGAGGTGGGCCCGCGAGTCCAGCGAGGCGGCGCGCCGGTCGCCCAGCAGGAAGAGGTTCCCCTCGGGGACCGTCACCTCGAAGGGGGTCCCGGGGGGCGGGGCCTGCCCGGGCGGCATGGCGAGGCCCGAGTCCGGCCGGCTGGTGTCGGCGTAGGGCTCGTCCAGCGGGCTGCCGTTCACGGTCAGCTCGCCGTCGGCGCCGCAGCACTTCACGGTGTCGCCGCCGATGCCGACGACCCGCTTGACCATGGGCAGATCGCTCCACATGGAATCAGTAAAGATGACCACGTCCCCGCGGCGCACCTCACCGCCGTCGATGCGCTGTGCCAGCACCCGGTCGCCCGGGCGCACGGTCGGCATCATCGAGTCGGTCGGGACCGTGTAGGGCTGGTAGACGAGCGCCCCCCACACGAAGCCGCCGAGGAAGAGCGCAAAGCCGATGGCCACGACGATGCCCGACAACACGTTGCCGAGACCGCCGCGGCCATCCTTGCCCCTGCGTATCGCTTCTGTTCCGCCCATTCCAGCGCCCCCACATCGGGATCGTCGACCTGGGCGGCACCCTACCCGTCGGTACGACCGCTGGTCAGCTTCCGGCGGCGCCACATCACGAGCGGGACCGCTCCGGCGAGCCCCAGCGCGGCCGGGCCGAGCCCGACGGGCGCCAGTCCGGCGGCCCCGAGGCCCAGCGCGGTGGCAGCGGCCTGGTTGCCGATGCCCGGCTGGTCGAAGGTGTCCGGGATCGGCAGGGTGGACCAGCGGGTGACCGGCCACGCGATCACGACGGCCCGCCCGACGACCTTGTCGACCGGCACGAAGCCCCCGGTGGAGTCCTGCATGTGGTAGCGGGAGTCCTGGGAGTTCTGCCGGTGGTCGCCCATCACCCAGATCTTGCCCTCGGGCACCTTGAGCGGGCCGAACGGGGCGTCGTCGCAAGCGGTGTTGCCGGGGTAGATGTACGGCTCGTCGAGCGCCTTGCCGTTGACGACGACCGGTCCCCCCTTCTTGCATTCGACCGTGTCACCGCCGATGGCGATGGTCCGCTTGATCAGGTCCTTCTCCTCGGCGGACGGCATCAGGCCGATCCAGCTGAGGGCCTTCTGGGCGATGTTCGGCTCCGGCGTGGGCTCGCCCGAGAGCCAGTTCGCCGGGTCGTGGAAGACCACGACCTCGCCGCGCTCCGGCTCGGAGCCGAACCACGGCGTCAGCTTGTCGACCAGCACCCGGTCCCCGCGCTGCAGGGTGTCCTGCATCGAGTCGGAGGGGATCGAGAACGCCTGGACCAGGAAGGTCTTGATCAGCAGGGCCAGCAGCAGCGCGATGCCGATGAGGAGCGGGAGCTCCTTCCAGAAGGAGCGGTGCGGCTTCTCCAGCGCGCCGTCCTCCTCGGTCTCGTGCGCGACGGCGTCGTCCGGCCGCTCCTCGCCCTCGTCGCGTCCGGACCGTGCGCCTACCGCCACGTCCCCCACATCCACTCCTCACTCACGTTCGCCGCCCGCGCCGAACCGGACACGGGCCCTCCCCTCCCTTAACGAGCGGGAGTTCCCTAAGGCTCGGGAGACCGAGGACACACTATGCGAACGGCGTGCCCGTACGGCGTCGCCTGCGGCCGCGTCCCTCGCGGCGTGCCTGATCGGGCACCATGCGGAAGGTCGCGGGCTGCTCCAGACGGGTCCAGTGTCCGAAGGGCCAGGCGATCACCACGGCCTCCCCCACGACCCCGTTCTCGTCGATGGTGCCCTCGAAGGCCTCGTCGAGATGGAAGCGGGAATCGGCCGAATTCGCTCGGTGGTCGCCCATGACGAAGAGCCTTCCGGCGGGCACCTGCACCTCGAAGGGGATGTCCGAGGGGGTGTTGCCCGGCTTGACGTACGGCTCGTCGAGCGGCGAGCCGTTGACCGTGACCCGGCCCCGGGCGTCGCAGCACTTGACGGTGTCGCCGCCGACGCCGATGACTCGCTTGATCAGGTCCTGTTCGTCGGACGAGGGCAGCAGGCCGATGAAGGTCAGGGTCTGCTTGATCTGCTTGATCACGACGGGGTCCGGGGCGGGCCGGGCCGCCTCGCCCTTGAGCCAGCCACCGGGGTCCTTGAACACGACGATGTCGCCGCGCTCGACCTTGGAGCCGAACCACGGGGTCAGCTTGTCCACGAGGACCCGGTCGCCGATCCGGATGGTCTGCTCCATCGAACCCGACGGAATGAAGAAGGCCTGCACCAGGAAGGTCTTGAGGAGCAGGGCTATGCACAGCGCCACCACCACGAGCAGCGGCAGTTCGCCCGCCCGGCGCGTGCGGCGGCGGCGCTTGACCCTGCGGGCCAGCCGGCGCCGTTCGGCCCGGCCGCCCACCTCCACGACCGGCTCCGGCTCCGGCGCCCGCTCGGGCGCGCGTCGGCCCCGCGGCCTTCCGCGCGGCTCCGGCTCGGGCTCGTCATCGAGCCAGTCCGGTCGGCTCCGCGTCCTCGCGCGCGGCTCCGGTCCGGGCTCCCGATCCCGGCGGCCCCTCGGCCGTCCCCGGCTACCCATGGCCGCCGCCGACGGCGCCCCAGCGCGAAACCGGCCAGCCGATCCAGTCGGCCCGCCCGATCACCTTCTCCACCGGCACCATCCCCCCGCCCGGTTCCCCGAGGTGGTCCCGTGAGTCCCGGGACTGGGAACGATGATCGCCCACCACCCACAGGGTCCCCAGCGGCACGACGATCCGGAAGGGCACCTTCGAGGGGGCGTCCCCGGGATACAGGTACGGCTCGTCCAGCGGCACGCCGTTGACCGACACCCGTCCGCCGGCGTCGCAACAGACCACGTCGTCACCACCCACGCCCACCACCCGCTTCACGAAGTCGGTGTCGGAGGGCTCCGCGAGCCCGAGCGCCGAGGCGGCGCCGTGCACCAGGTCGCCGACCGGGCCGCCGCCCGCGCGTTCCCGTACGAAGGAGCCCGTTCCGTCGAAGACCACCAGGTCCCCGCGGCGCGGCTGATCGCCGAAACGGTACGCCAGCTTGTTGACCAGGACCCGGTCCCCCACCCGGAACGTCGGCTCCATGGAGTGGCTCGGGATCAGGAAGGGCTGGACGACGAAATTGCTGAGCAGCAGCAGGAAGACCGTGCAGATCACACCGAGCGCCCCCGCCCGGCGCCAGGTGAACTGCCGCCCGGAGGACCGGTCCGCGTCGGATCCCTCGGGGGGTGCCCCGGGGGCCGTCCGGGAGAACGCAGAACGCGGCCACCCTCGCCCCTCGCGGGGGGAAGAGTGACCGCGCTGCGTGTGAGGTGCTTCGGTGTCCATCGGGGGCGAGCCTATCCGGCCGCCGCCGGACACCGGAGACGACCTTACTTGTCGCGCTTCTCCTTGATCTTCGCAGCCTTGCCGCGGAGCTCACGGAGGTAGTACAGCTTCGCACGGCGCACGTCACCGCGGGTGACGAGCTCGATCTTCTCGAAGATCGGGGAGTGGACCGGGAAAGTACGCTCCACACCGACGCTGAAGGAGACCTTGCGAACGGTGAAGGTCTCGGAGACACCGGCGCCCTGGCGGCGGATGACGACACCCTTGAACTGCTGGATACGGGAGCGGTTGCCCTCGATCACGCGGACGTGCACGTTGATCGTGTCACCCGGGCGGAAGGCCGGGACGTCCGAGCGGAGCGCGGCGGCGTTGACGCCATCGAGCAGGTGAGACATGTTCTTCGTCTGCTTTCTTCGCATGACGCCACAGGTCGCCAGTGCGGGTTTCCGTAGAGAATTCGGGAGCCGTGCCGCTCGGCGGCCGACGGTCCCCCTGTGGCAGGGGCGTCCGGCGAGCACACAGCAGCCGCCTATTCTTCCACGGCCTGCGGCCTGCGCCAAAATCGGCCGTCCGGCGACGGGTGCCAGCCGAGGATCGAGAGCATCTCGCGGTCCTTCTTGTCGAAGGCCGAAGCCTCGCAGCGCTCGATCAGGTCGGGGCGGTTGCTCGCGGTCCGGCGGAAGGCCTCGTCCCGGCGCCACCGGGCGATCTTGCCGTGGTGGCCGCTGAGCAGCACGTCGGGGATGTCCCGGCCGCGCCACACCGGCGGCTTGGTGTAGACGGGACCCTCCAGCAGGTTCGCCATCTCGCCGGGCGCGAAGGAGTCGTCCCGGTGCGACTCGGCGTTGCCGAGCACCCCGGGCAGCAGCCGCGCCACGGCCTCGGTGACGACCAGGACGGCCGCCTCGCCGCCGGCCAGGACGTAGTCGCCGATGGAGACCTCGTACACCGGCATGCGCGTGGCGTACTCGTCCATGACGCGGCGGTCGATGCCCTCGTAGCGGGCGGGCGTGAAGATCAGCCACGGCCGTCCGGAGAGCTCGACGGCCAGCTCCTGGGTGAACGGACGGCCGCTGGGCGTGGGGACCACCATGACGGGGCCGTGCGCGCCCGCCTCGTAGCCGTCGGCCAGCGCCTCGTCCAGCGCCTCGCCCCACGGCTCGGTCTTCATGACCATGCCGGGGCCGCCGCCGTACGGGGTGTCGTCGACCGTGTTGTGCCGGTCGTGGGTCCAGTCCCGCAGGTCGTGGACGTGCACGTCGAGCTGGCCGCGGGCGCGCGCCTTGCCGACGAGCGAGACGTTCAGCGGTTCCAGGTACTCGGGGAAGATCGTGACGACGTCGAGCCGCATCAGGCGTCGCCCTCGGAGTTCGCGGCCTCGGCGTCACGGGCGGAGGCGACTTCGGCGCGGTCGTCGATCAGCCCGGGCGGCGGGGTGATGACGCAGCGCTGCTCCTCCAGGTCGATCTCGGCGACGATCTCCTCGACGAAGGGGATCATCACCTCGGTGCCGTCGGGGCGCTCGACGATGAAGAGGTCCTGCGAGGGCAGGTGGGAGATCTCGGTGATCCGGCCGATCTCGGTGCCGTCCTCGAGCACCACGTCCAGGTCCATCAGCTGGTGGTCGTAGTACTCGTCCTCCTCCTCGGGCAGCTCCGCCGGGTCCACGTCGGCGATGAGGAGGATGTTGCGGAGTCCCTCCGCGCCGGTGCGGTCCTTGACGCCGGCGAAGCGCAGCATCAGCCGGCCGCTGTGCACCCGGCCCGTCTCGATGGTCAGCGGGCCAGCCGAAGCCGGTTCGGTGCGCAGCACGGCGCCGGGGCTGAGCCGCAGTTCCGGCTCGTCCGTGCGCACCTCGACGGTGACCTCACCCTTGATGCCGTGGGCGCGGCCGATCCGCGCGACTACCAGCTCCACTGTCTGTGCCTCTCCTGTTCAGACGACGACGGGCCGGGGCGGGCACGTATGCCCTCCCCGGCCCGTGCCGGTGATTCAACTGCTCAGCGGACCTGGTCCACGTCGACGAGGTCGACGCGGATCCCCCGGCCGCCGATGGCGCCCACGACGGTGCGCAGAGCACGTGCGGTGCGGCCGTTGCGGCCGATCACCTTGCCGAGGTCGTCGGGGTGGACCCGGACCTCGAGCACCTGCCCGCGGCGCAGGTTGCGCGAGGCGACCTGCACTTCGTCGGGGTTGTCCACAATGCCCTTTACGAGGTGCTCAAGAGCCTCCTCGAGCATGCTCAGGCCTCGGTCGACTCGGCGGCGGCGTCAGCCTCGTCCGCCTTCTTGTCGGCCTTCTTCTTCTGCGTGATGGCCTCGCCCTTGCCCTCGCCGATGCCCTCGAGGGCCTTGGCGAACTCGTCGAAGGAGCGACGCTTGTCTTCCTTCGTGGCCGGCTGCAGCAGCGGCGCGGGGGCCGGAAGGCCCTTGTGCGCCTGCCAGTCACCGGTGAGCTTCAGGATGGCGAGAACGGCCTCGGTCGGCTGGGCGCCGACGGAGAGCCAGTACTGGGCGCGCTCGCCGTTGACCTCGATGCGCGAGGGGTTGTAGGTCGGCTGGTAGATGCCGATCTCCTCGATCGCGCGGCCGTCCCGACGGGTGCGGGCGTCGGCGACGACGATGCGGTAGTGGGGAGAGCGGATCTTACCGAGGCGCTTGAGCTTGATCTTGACTGCCACTGGAGTGGTGTCTCCTGAACTTGACGTGGTTGGGCACATGAGATGCCACGTGGGGTTGCGGTACTCGGGTGCCCGATGGACGCGTCAGCCGGAGGAGAGAGGGGTCCTATGCGACTGTCGAGTACAGCTAGCCATTGTGCCATACGCCTGCGGCGCGCTCGGCCGACGGGGAGGATCGCTCCGGTCGGACGAGCCCGCACGTCACGCCCGGCGCCGCGCGCCGGCCGCCCGCAGCGTCAGGAGGCCGCCGCGATGGCGACTTCGGGGATGCGGAAGGGCTTCATGCAGCCCCCGCACACGATCGGCGCCTGGGCGAGCACGGAGGGGACGACCCGTACGTTGCGCCCGCAGTCGCAGACCGCCTTGACGCGCACGCCGCCGCCCGAGGAGCCGTGCCGGGCGGCCGGCCCGCGGAAGCTGCGCTTGGTGTCGGCGGCGGTGGCGGCCGTGTGCGCCTTCAGCGCGCGCTGCAGCCGCTCCATGGTGGGACGGTAGCGCCGCTTCGCCTCGGGATTGAGGGTGACCAGCGAGAAGCCGCTGCTGGCGTGCGGCTCGTCGGAGTGGTCCAGCCCCATCTCCTCGGCGATCGCGAGGAATCTGCGGTTGTGGTAGCGGCCTGCGCGCGAGGTGTCGCGGACACCGCGGGCGGCCGCGATGCCGTGGACTGCCTCGTGCAGCAGTCGCTCGAAGGAGAGCTCGGCGCCGCAGGCGGACGAGGACTCTCCGATCAGGGACTCGGGCGCGGCAAGGTCGGGCAGCTCGGGGTGGTACCGCTGAATGTCGGCCCACGCCTGCGCCAGCTCTGCGGCGAGAACAGGTGGTGTCGTGCTCACGTCGTGACAACGAGCCGAGGTGCCCGGGTGTTCCGATTCCGGGCCATTCCAAATTTTTTGCACGTACCAGTCAGTTCAGCCTCATGCGTCCCGACGAGGACGGGTGCGCCGAACTCAGGAGGAGTCGGTACGTAACGTCGACCAAAAAGCACCGGCCCCGGCGCGCGGCACCAGCCGCACGCCGGGGCCCGGAAGCCTTCGGCGGCGAGATCAGTACGAGCGCGCCACGATCGCGAGGGTACCGGGAGCGTCGTCGGCATCCGGAACGGACCCGTCCTCGGCCACCAGGCAGCGCACGGAGACGGCCTGCTCGGCCAGCTTCGCCTCGCCCTCCGGACCGAGGTCGGCCCACGGGATCCGCGCCCAGCCGCCGGCGACGGCGGCCTCGGCGGCCTCCTCGATGGTCGCGACGTCGGACGTACGGGCCTCGCGGCGCTCGCGGGACTCGCGCAGCAGCTGCGCCTGGTCCTCGTCCAGCACCTTGGGCAGCAGGTCGACGAGCGCGTCGATCTGCACCGGGGTCTTCCCGCCCGGGATCCGGCGGGCCAGCATCGCGGTCCCGGCCTCCAGGTCGCGGGGGCCGATCTCGATGCGGACCGGCACGCCCTTGAGCTCCCAGTCCACGGCGCGGCGGCCGAAGGGGGTGTCGACGCGGTCGTCGACGTGCACGCGGATGCCGGCGGCCTTCAGCCGGTCGCCCAGCTCACGGACCTTGGCCACGGCCTCGTCGCCCTTGATCGCCATGACGACGACCTGGACGTGGGCCAGACGCGGCGGCACGCGCAGGCCGTTGTCGTCGCCGTGGGACATGATCAGACCGCCGACCATGCGGGTCGAGACGCCCCACGAGGTCTGCCAGACGAGTTCCTGCTTGCCTTCCTTCGACAGGTACTGGGTGTTGAAGGCCTTGGCGAAGTTGGTGCCGAGCTCGTGGCTGGTGCCCATCTGCAGGGCCTTGCCGTCGCCCATCATGCCCTCGAGGGTGAGGGTGTTGATGGCGCCGGCGAAGCGCTCCTTGGCGGTCTTGCGGCCGAGCACGACGTCGATGCCGAGCACGTTCGTCATGAAGTCGCCGTAGACGTCACGGTGGATGCGGGCGGCGTACTCGCGGGCGTCCTCGTAGGTGGCGTGGGCCGTGTGGCCCTCCTGCCAGAGGAATTCGCTCGTGCGGAGGAAGACGCGGGGGCGCATCTCCCAGCGGACCACGTTGGCCCACTGGTTGATCAGCAGGGGCAGGTCCCGGTAGCTCTGGACCCACTTGGAGAAGTAGTCGTTGATGATCGTCTCGGACGTGGGCCGGACGACGACCGGCTCCTCCAGCTCCTTGCCGCCGCCGTGCGTGACGACCGCGAGCTCGGGGGCGAAGCCCTCGACGTGCTCGGCTTCCTTCGTCAGGTACGACTGCGGGATGAAGAGGGGGAAGTACGCGTTCTGGGCGCCCTGGTCCTTGATGCGGGCGTCCATCTCCTGCTGCATCCGCTCCCACAGGCCGTAGCCGTACGGTCGGATGACCATGGTGCCGCGGACCGGACCGTTGTCGGCCAGCTCGGCCTTGTTGATCAGATCCTGGTACCAGCGGGGGAAATCCTCCGCCTGCGGGGTGAGAACGGGTGCCTTTGCCATGCCGCGAATCGTACGGCGCCCGGCACAGGATGCGTGAATCGGGTGCCGCGCTCCTCTGGACGCGGGGGCGAATGGGGAGTTCTCTGGCAACGGGGGCTGGGGGGCGACAAGGAATCAGGAGCGCTCTTTCGATGACACCGACGCCGACCGCGACGCTCGTCGCCCGGGACTGGGCGGAGATCCAGGAACGGATGCTGGTACCGCTGTACGAGGCGGTCTACGACCGGCTGGAGGTCGGGCCGGGTGACCGGCTGCTGGGCCTCGACTGCGGGGCCGGCCTGGCCCTGCTGCTGGCGGCCGCGAGGGGAGCCGTGGCCACGGGCGTGGAGGCGGATCCGGCCCGGCGGGCGCTGGCCCGTGAGCGGCTGCTGGAAGTGCTGGCGGCGCCGCCGCCGGCGTCCTCGGCGCCCCGCCCCTACGACGCCCTGCTGGCCTTCTCCCCCGCTCCGGCGGCCCTGGCCTCGGCCCTGCCGGCCGTCAGACGCGGCGGCGCCGTGGTGCTGGCCGACTGGGGTCCCGCCGAGCGCTGCACGGTGCCCTCGGTGCTGGGCGGCGGCCCGGCTCCCGGGGACCTGGACGCGGTCGTGGAGCGGGCGGGGCTGCGGCCGGACGGGTCGGGGCGGGTGTTCTGCCCCTTCGGCTACGCGGACGTGGACAGCGCGGTGCGCGGGCTGCTGTCGACCGGGCTCTACGACGGCGCGTCCGATGCCGCGCTCGCGGAGAAGGAGCTCGCCGAGGCGCTTCACCCGTTCGAGCGATCCGACGGCGCCGTGTGGCTGCCGAACATCTTCCGGTACGTGATCGCCCGGGTGGCGTAACGGCCGGCCGTCAGTCCGTGCCGTGGGCCTTCGTCAGCCGGGGGATGCCCGCGGCGGCGTAGGCGGCCGGTTCGTCGAGGGTCTCGTTGGCGAGGAGGGCCTGCGCCAGGTCGTCCAGTTGCGGCCGGTGCTCGCGCAGCAGGCGGCAGGCCTCCACGTAGCACTCGTCCACGATCCGGCGCATCTCGTGGTCCACCGCGTCGAGCGTGGCGGGCGCGGCGGACAGGCCGTAGGGGCTCTGCCCGTCGGCGGGGATCGCGGTCAGCCGGCCGATCCGCTCGCTCATGCCCCAGCGGCCGACCATGCCGCGGACGATGTTGGTGACCTGTTCCAGGTCGTTCTCCGCGCCCGTGGTGATGACTTCGTAGACGACCTGCTCGGCCGCCATGCCGCCGAGCGCGCCGATGATGCGTCCGCGCAGGTACTGCTCGGTGTACGCGTACCGGTCCGCGTCCGGGGTCGAGAGGGTGACGCCGAGGGCGCGCCCGCGGGGCACGATCGTGATCTTGCGTACGGGGTCGGCTCCCGGCTGGAGCATGCCCAGCAGGGCGTGGCCGCTCTCGTGGTAGGCGGTGCGCCGACGCTCCTCCTCCGGCATGACCAGCGGCCGCTCGGCGCCCAGTTGCACCTTCTCCAGGGCGTCCGACAGGTCGGACTGGGTGACCTGCGTCTGCTGCCGTTTGACGGCGAGCAGCGCGGCCTCGTTGGCGAGGTTGGCGAGCTCGGCCCCGGTCATGCCGGGGGTGGTACGGGCGACCTGGCGCAGGTCGACGTCCTCGGCGAGCGGGATGTCGCGGGTGTGGATGCGCAGGATGGCCTCGCGTCCGACCCGGTCGGGCGGGGGGACGACCACCATCCGGTCGAAGCGGCCGGGGCGGATCAGCGCCGGGTCCAGCACGTCCGCGCGGTTGGTGGCGGCGAGGACGACCACGCCCTCGGAGCCGGAGAAGCCGTCCATCTCGGTGAGGATCTGGTTCAGGGTCTGTTCGCGTTCGTCGTGGCCGCCCATGCCGGCGCCGCCGCCGCGCGCCCGGCCGATGGTGTCGATCTCGTCGATGAAGATGATGGCGGGGGCCACCTTGCGCGCCTCGGCGAACAGTTCCCGCACCCGGGAGGCTCCGACCCCGACGATCATCTCGATGAACTCGGAGGCGGAGGCGGAGAAGAACGGCACCCCGGCCTCGCCCGCGACCGCCCGCGCGAGCAGGGTCTTGCCGGTGCCGGGCGGGCCGGACAGCAGGACCCCGCCGGGCATGCGGGCGCCCATCCTGCGGTACTGCTGCGGGTTCTTGAGGAAGTCGACGACGTCGCCCAGCTCTCCCTCGACCTCGTCGATGCCGGCGACGTCCTCGAAGGTGGTGCGCTCGGCTCCCGCCTGCAGCTCCACCGGCCGGGGCGGCGCCTTGCGTCCCAGCGCCCCCATGCCGGCGCCCGCCGCCCCGCCCATCCGGCGGGCGATGACGACCCACAGCAGGACCAGCAGGAGCATCGGGGCGAGGGAGAGCAGCAGGTTGGCGAGGAAGCTGCGCTGCACGACGACCGGGGAGGCGGTCACGTTGACGTTCTGCTTGGTGAGCTCGGCCCACAGCGCGTCGTCGGCGAAGGCCGGGCGCTGCGTGACGAACTTGGTGTAGTCCCCCTTGCCGCCGTCGGGCAGCGGCTGCCCGGCCTTGAGCTCGCCCTGGATCGCGTCGCCCTTGGAGTAGATCTTGGAGACGTTGCCGTTCGCGACCTGCTTGCTGAACTCGGTGTACGAGATCGTCGGCTCATCGCCCTCGTTGAAGAAGGACAGCACGAGGTTGGCGACCAGGAAGACGATCAGGGCGGCGAGGATCAGACCCCGCCAGCCGCCCGGCATCCGCTTCCTGGGGGGTGGGGCGGCCGGTGCGCCCTCCGAGCGCCAGGGCGTGTCGGCCCGGTCCCGGGGAGGTACGGGGGTGGGGCTGGGCACGGGGCGCCTCCTTCTGCCGTCCATCCTCCCGGCCGACGATAAGGGACGAATCGCCCTCCCGCCCGGGTGGAGACGGAAGGGCCCCGACCGTGCGAGCTGCTGCTCGCACCCTGGTCGGGGCCCTCGTCGCGGCTGACCGCGTACTGCTGCGCCTACTACTTCATGAACTTCTTGAACTCGTCCGGAAGGTCGAAGTCCTGACCGTCCTGACCGCCGGCGGGAAGGCCGAACGGGTTGGACGCGGCCGCCGGGTCGATCGCCTGCGGGCCCTGCTCGCGGCGGGCCGCGGCGGCGGCCTCCTCTTCCTTGCGCTTCATGGGGTTGCCGCTCTTGCGCTTGCCCTTGGCCTGCTTGACCTGCTTCTTCTGCCGGCCGGGGCCGCCGCCCATCCCGGGGATGCCCGGCATGCCGGGCATGCCGCCGCCCTGGGCCATGCGCGACATCATCTTGCGGGCGTCGAAGAACCGCTCGACCAGCGACTTGACGGCGCTGACCTCGGTGCCGGAGCCCTTGGCGATACGGGCGCGGCGCGAGCCGTTGATGATCGTCGGGTCCTGGCGCTCGGCCGGGGTCATCGACTTGATGATCGCGGCGGTGCGGTCGACGTCGCGCTCGTCGATGTTGTTGATCTGGTCCTTGATCTGCCCCATGCCGGGCAGCATGCCGAGCAGCTTGGAGATGGAGCCCATCTTGCGGACCTGCTCCATCTGGGCCAGGAAGTCGTCGAGCGTGAACTCCTTGGGGCCCTTGGCGAGCTTGGCCGCCATCTTCTCGGCCTCGGCCTGCGAGAAGGTCTTCTCGGCCTGCTCGATGAGGGTGAGCATGTCACCCATGTCGAGGATCCGGCCCGCCATGCGGTCGGGGTGGAAGGCGTCGAACTCGTCGAGCTTCTCGCCGTTCGAGGCGAACATGATCTGCTTGCCGGTGACGTGCGCGATGGAGAGCGCGGCACCGCCTCGGGCGTCGCCGTCGAGCTTGGAGAGCACCACGCCGTCGAAGCCGACGCCGTCGCGGAAGGCCTCGGCGGTGTTGACCGCGTCCTGGCCGATCATGGCGTCGACGACGAAGAGGATCTCGTCGGGGCTGACGGCGTCGCGGATGTCCGCGGCCTGCTGCATCAGCTCGGCGTCGATGCCGAGGCGGCCGGCGGTGTCGACGATGACGATGTCGAACTGCTTGGTGCGCGCGTACTCGACGGAGTCCTTCGCGACCTGGACCGGGTCGCCGACGCCGTTGCCCGGCTGGGGGCCGTAGAAGGCCACGCCCGCGCGGTCGGCGACGACGGAGAGCTGGTTGACGGCGTTCGGGCGCTGGAGGTCGCACGCGACGAGGAGCGGGGTGTGGCCCTGCCCCTTCAGCCAGAGGCCGAGCTTTCCGGCGAGGGTGGTCTTACCGGCACCCTGGAGGCCGGCGAGCATGATCACGGTGGGGGCGGTCTTGGCGAAGCGCAGCCGCCGGGTCTCGCCGCCCAGGATGGTGACGAGCTCGTCGTTGACGATCTTCAGGACCTGCTGGCCCGGGTTCAGGGCCTTGCTGACCTCTTCGCCGCGCGCGCGTTCCTTGACGTTCGCGATGAAGGAGCGGACGACCGGGAGGGCGACGTCGGCTTCGAGGAGGGCGATACGGATTTCCCGGGCCGCTGCGTCGATGTCAGCCTCGGACAGCCGGCCTTTGCCGCGCAGGCCCTTGAAGGTATTCGCCAAGCGGTCGGAGAGCGTATCGAACACGGTGGTCGCGATTCCTCGGGTCGGGGGCGTTGTGGTCGTCCCCCAGGGTATCCGCCCGCGCCGTCCGTCCGGCCCGGCGGGCGGGTTTCCCTCGTACGGCGGGGGTCCGGGAGGTATTGCGGACCCCCGCCGCGTCACGACAGGGCGGCCGCCACCGAGGCCGCCAGGGCGGTCGCCTGCGCGGGATCCAGCGGCTTGCCCTCGGGGGTGGTCACGTACAGCGTGTCCACCGCGTTGGCGCCCAGCGTGGAGACGTGGGCGCTGCGCACCCTGACGCCCGCCGACTCCAGGGCCCGGCCGATCCGGTGCAGCAGGCCGACGGCGTCGGGCGCCCGCACCTCCAGCACCGTGGCCAGCGAGGAGACGTCCGGGACGACGGTGACCCGGGGCGGCGGCGGGACGACCCCGCGCCGGCGCGGGTAGGCCGCCTCGCGGTCGGCCAGCTTCGCCGGGACGTCCAGCGAGCCGTCCAGGGCGCGCACCAGGTCGGTGCGCAGCCGGGCGGCCTCGGGCAGCGCCCCGTACTCGGCCGCCACCCGCCACCGCAGCACCAGGACCTCGCCGAGGCGGTCCGGCAGCTCCACGGAGCGCAGGTCCGCGGCCCGTACGGTGAGCCGGTGCAGGGCCAGCACCCCGGCCGCGGCGGGGAGGACCCCCGGCTGGTCGGGCACCGCCACCACGAGTTCCACGCCGACCGCGTCCTCCTCCTGGCGGGCGTGGAGCGCCAGCACCGGCTCGCGGGTGCGCAGGGCCTCCACCGCCAGGCGTTCCTGCTCGGCGCTGGGGATCTCCGGTTCCCGCTCGGCGGGGGCCGCGCCGCGCAGCACGGCGGCGACGCGCGCGACGAGGTCCGCCACGAGCGAGCCGCGCCAGGTGCTCCACGCGGCCGGCCCGGTGGCCAGGGCGTCCGCCTCGGTCAGGGCGTGCAGTATCTCCAGCGTGCCCACCGACCCGACGGCCTCGGCGACCGAGCGGACGGTGGCCGGGTCGTCCAGGTCGCGCCGGGTCGCGGTGTCGATCAGCAGCAGGTGGTGCCGTACGAGCGCGCCCAGCACGGCGACGTCCCGGGCGTCGAAGCCCACGCGTGCGGCGACGTCCCGGGCGATGGTCTCCCCGGCCACCGAGTGGTCGCCTGGCCAGCCCTTGCCGATGTCGTGCAGGAGCGCGGCCATCAGCAGCAGGTCGGGGCGGCCCACCCGGCGGGTGAGGGCCGCGGCCCGCACGGCCGTCTCGATCAGGTGCCGGTCCACCGTCCAGGTGTGGACGGGGTTGCGCTGCGGGCGGCAGCGCACGCGCTCCCAGTCGGGGAGCAGCCGGGTGATCAGCCCTTCCGCCTCCATGGCCTCCCAGACGGCCACGGTCGGCTCCCCCGCGCCCAGGAGCGTGAGCAGCTGTTCCCGGGCCTCGGCCGGCCAGGGCACCGGCAGCGCCTTCCCCTGCTGCGCGAGCCGGCGTACGGCGTGCGGCGACACGGGGAGCCCTGCCTGCGCGGCCGCCGCGGCCAGCCGCAGGGCCAGGACGGCGTCGCGGTCCGGGCGGGCGGCCAGGGCCAGGACGGCCTCCCCGTCGGACTCCACGACGCCTTCGGCCAGGGGTGCCCGGGCGGCGGCGGGGGCGCCGCGGCCGCCCAGCAGCCCGCGCAGCCGGGGCCGGGCGGCGCGGGCCCGCAGGACCCGCCCGACCTCGCGCCAGGTCACGTCTCCGGCGTACGCGACCACGCGCGCGGCCTCGTACACCTCGCGCAGCAGGGCGTCGGCGTCGAGCAGTCCGAGCTGCGCGGCGACCTGGTCCTGCTCCTGGAGCGAGAGCCGGTCGGTGGCCCGGCCGGTGACCAGGTGGAGGGCGTCGCGCGCGTCCAGGAGCCGGCGCCGGGCTTCGGCGAGGCCCTCGCGCGGGGCGTCCGCCAGCCAGGAGGCGGCGACCGCGCGCAGTGCGGTGGCGTCCCGGAGGCCGCCGCGGGCCTCCTTGAGGTCGGGTTCGAGCAGGAAGCGGAGTTCCCCGGCCCGCTCGGCCCGCTCGCGGCACAGGGAGTGCAGCTCCGGGAGCCGTTTCGGCGCCTGGTTGCGCCAGTCGGCCAGTACGGAGGTCCGCAGGCCGGCGAGGAGCCCGGCGTCGCCCGCGACCGTCCGGGCGTCCAGCAGGCCCAGGTGGACCTTCAGGTCCTCGGCGGCCGTCCTGCGGGCCTCGCCGGGGGTGCGCACCGAGTGGTCGAGGGCGACGCCGAGGTCCCAGACCGGGTACCAGAGGCGGTCGGCCAGCGCGCCGAGCGCCCGGGGCTCGGCCTTGCCGTCGTGCAGCAGCAGGAGGTCGAGGTCGCTGCGGGGGGAGAGTTCGGCCCTGCCGTAGCCGCCGACGGCCACGAGGGTGGCGCCTCGGACGCCCGTCTCCCGTGCGGCGGTGGTGAACAGGGCGTTCAGCCATTCGTCGGTCAGCCCGGCCAGGGCGGAACGCCGCGAGGGCCCGGACCGCGACTCCTCCTGGAGGAGTCGCAGCCGGGCCGCGGCGTATCCGCTGGGTCCCGAGTCGGCCGTGTGGTCGGTGGTGTCTTCGACGCTCGTCACCCGGGAGCTCCCGTCGCTAGAGCGCGTCAGCGCCGCGCTCGCCGGTGCGGACCCGGACGACCGAGTCCACGGGGACGCTCCACACCTTGCCGTCGCCGATCTTGCCGGTGGACGCCGCGCTGACGACGACCCGGATGAGCTCTTCGGCGTCGGAGTCCTCGACCAGCACCTCGATGCGGATCTTGGGGACGAGGTCGACCTGGTACTCGGCGCCCCGGTAGACCTCGGTGTGGCCGCGCTGGCGACCGTAGCCGCTGGCCTCGCTGACCGTGAGGCCCTGCACTCCGAAGGCCTGGAGTGCTTCCTTGATCTCGTCCAGCTTGTGCGGCTTGACGATCGCGGTGATCAGCTTCATGCGTCAACCTTCTTGCTCGCGGCGGAGGGGGTGGGGGCGGCGGTGCTCCGCGCGGCGGCTCCGCCACCGGCTCCGCTGAAGTCGTATGCGGTCTCGGCGTGTTCGATCTGGTCGATGCCGGCGACCTCGTCGTCCTCGGAGACCCGCATCCCGATGGTCTTGTCGAGGAGGAAGGCGAGCACTGCGGATGCCACCAGAGAGTAGGCGAGGACGGAGAAGACCCCGACGGCCTGCTTGCCGAGCTGCTCCAGGCCGCCGCCGTAGAAGAGGCCGGCGACGTCGGACTGGACCCCGCCGGTGGCGAAGAGGCCGACGAGCAGGGAGCCGGCGACACCGCCGACGAGGTGGACGCCGACGACGTCGAGGGAGTCGTCGTAGCCGAACTTGTACTTGAGGCCCACCGCCATGGCGCACAGCACACCGGCGATGGCGCCGACGGCGATCGCGCCGAGCGGGCTGACGGCACCGCCCGCGGGGGTGATGGCGACGAGGCCGGCGACCGCGCCGGAGGCGGCGCCGAGGGTGGTGAAGGAGCCGTGGCGCAGCTTCTCGTAGGCGAGCCAGGCCAGCATGGCGGCGGCGGTGGCGACCTGCGTGTTGACGAACATGACCGCGCCGACGCCGTCGTCGTTGCCGAGCCAGGAGCCCGCGTTGAATCCGAACCAGCCGAACCAGAGGAGACCGGCGCCCAGCATCACGAGGGGGAGGCTGTGCGGGCGCATCGGGTCCTTCTTGAAGCCGACGCGCTTGCCGATGACCAGGATCACTCCGAGGGCGGCGGCGCCCGCGTTGATGTGGACGGCGGTGCCGCCGGCGAAGTCGATGACGCCCATCTCGAAGAGCCAGCCGCCTGCGCCCCAGACCCAGTGGGCGACGGGGAAGTAGACGACGGTGACCCAGAGCGCGGTGAACAGGATCCAGGCGCTGAACTTCACGCGGTCGGCGAGGGCGCCGCTGATCAGGGCCGGGGTGATGACGGCGAACATCAGCTGGAAGACGGCGAAGACGTAGACCGGGATGGTGTAGCCGTCCCAGAGCTCGGTGATCCCGATGCCGCTCAGGCCCACGTAGTCGGAGTTCCAGCCGATGAGGGAGCCGGAGTCGGTGCCGAAGGCGAGGCTGAAGCCGTAGAGGACCCAGAGGATCGTGACGATCCCGAGGCTGATGAAGCTCATCATCAGCATGTTGAGACTGCTCTTGACGCGGACCATGCCTCCGTAGAAGAAGGCGAGTCCCGGGGTCATCAGCATGACCAGGGCGGAGCAGATGAGCATGAACCCGGTGTTCGCGGCAGACAGCGTCGGGGCGTCTGCAGCGAGGGTCGTGATGGCTGATGCCATCGGCGTCTCCTCGTCGTCGGTACGTTCGCGTGCGGGCGATCGTGAAAACCTGAGCGGCGGCAGAAGGAACTGGCCGGTTATTGGCCATGAGATTCGCGCAGGCCGGTTTCCGGCGGCGCCGCCCGATGTTTCGCGGCCGTGACGAAGAGGTCCGTGCTGTTACGCGGCGATGAACACGGCAACCATCAATTGGGCGACCACGACGGCGAGCGACCCCCTCCGCGAGAGCGGCGCCGGTTCAGGCGCAAAGGGGGAACCGGCCGCGGCAGTGACCCGGACGTCCTGGCTGGGGGAGCCTGATCGGGCTTCACGGGGTGACTGCCGCGGCCGGAGCCTGGGGGTGGCCGCCGGGGCCGTCAGACGGCCTCCGCGGCTTCGGGGAGCCGTGAGGCGAGGTGGTCGGTGAGCCGGACCACCTCGGCGACGTCGCCGTATTCACGGGCGGCGCTGTCGACGGTCTTGCGGAGGCGGGTGTTCACCCGTTCGGAGCGCACCTTTCCCGCCACGTCGAGGGCCCGGTCGACGAGGGTGGCGGCCTGCTCGGGCTCGCGCTGGAGCAGGTGGACGGTGGCCATGCCGATGAGGTTGAGGGCGTAGGAGCGCTGGTGCTCCTGGTCCTTCTCGAAGAGCTCGACGGCCCGTTCCATGACGGGTTCGGCGAGGGAGGCGTACATGGGGCTGCGGCCGGCGACATAGGCCAGGTCCCGGTACGAGTGGGAGTTCTCGCCGTTGAGCTCGGCCTCGGAGAAGAAGCGGATCCAGTCGGGTTCCGGCTCGCCCGCGAAGCCGACGTCGCCGAAGGTGTCCTCGGCCATCCGCACGGCCCGCTTGCAGCGGCTGGGCTGGCCCATGTTGGCGTAGGCGCGGGCCTCCATCGCATACAGCATGGCCTGGGTGCGCGGGCCGGCGCAGTCGCGGCTGCCGTACTGCGCGAGGTGGATGAGTTCGAGGGCGTCCTCGGGCCGGCCCAGGTGGATCATCTGGCGGCTCATCCCGGAGAGGATGTACGAGCCGAGCGGCTTGTCCCCGGCCTCCTTGGCGGCATGCAGCGCGAGGACGAAGTACTTCTGCGCGGTGGGGTGCAGGCCGATGTCGTAGCTCATCCAGCCGGCCAGTTCGGCCAGTTCCGCGGCGACCTTGAAGAGCCGCTTCATGACCGGGGCGGGGTGGTTCTCCTGGAGCAGGTCGGTGACCTCGTGGAGCTGCCCCACGACGGCCTTGCGGCGCAGGCCCCCGCCGCACTGGGCGTCCCACTGGCGGAACATGACGGTGGTGGCGTCGAGGAGGTCGAGCTCCGGTTCGGAGAGCCGGGGCGGGCGGTGGCCGCCGAGGGCCCCCGTCGGCCCCGCCCCGCGCGGTCCCGGGTCGGCGGCCGGGGCCGGGACGAGCCAGCGCTGCATGGGCTCGATGAGGGCGGGGCCGGCGGAGAGCGCGAGGGAGGTCCCGAGGAAGCCGCGGCGGGCCAGCATCAGGTCGCTGCGGGAGAACTCGCCGAGCAGTTCGACGGTCTGCGGGCCGGCCCAGGGCAGGTCGACCCCGGAGACGGAGGGGGTCTGGTGGGCGGTGCGCAGGCCGAGCTGTTCGATGGCGACGACAGATCCGAAGCGCTCGGAGAACAGCTCGGACAGGATGCGCGGAACGGGCTCGCGGGGCTGTTCGCCGTCCAGCCAGCGGCGCACCCGGGAGGTGTCCGTGCTGATGTGGTGGGCGCCCATCTGCCGGGCCCTGCGGTTGACCTGCCGGGCGAGCTCGCCCTTCGACCATCCGCTGCGGACGAACCACGACGTCAGCTGTTCGTTGCGCGCAGCAGCATCGTCCATCGTTCCGCTTGCGCCATTGCCGCTCACTGGAACGCCCCCATCCGCTCAGCCTCTTCCTTACGAAACCCTGGCCGGGACGCCGAGCGCCACCACGGACCTTCACAGGTCCTTCACGCATTGCCTCCGGCATACCCACGCACGGGGCCCGCCTCAGGGTTCGTGTACCGAAAGTAATCCTACGATCACCCCTGCGGCGAGGTCGTTTCCAGAAACGCCACCATTCGCCACCCCTTCGAATGAACTCGCCACCGGCCAGGCGCGATTCACTTGACACGAAGGTGAAACGGACCGGTTGGACTGGAGTGCGCTCGGGGCGCGCGCGGCGAGGAGTGCGCCGGGCGGGCAGTGTCGGGCACTCCCCCGGCGGCGGGCTCCGCCGGCGTCCTCACCACAGGCGTCGTAACCACCGGCGCGTCCGACCCGTTGGAGGGGGCATGGGCATGGGCATGGGCTTCACGATCGGCGGCAGCCGCGGCACCAAGGAGTTCCGTTCCGGTACCCGGCGCCGCGGCCGGACCTCGGAGTGCACGACGGTGGCGGAGTACACCGGGCTGTGGGGCTGGGACGTGGTCCCCGGGGCGCGCGCCGCGGCGCCCTCCCGCGACTGCTCCTGCGGTGACGGCCGGTGCGCCCTGCCCGGAGCGCATCCGCTGGCCTTCGCGCCCACCGTCCCGGCCGGCGCCACGCTGGACGAGGTCACCGAGGCCTGGGGGGACTACCCCGGCGCCGCGGTCCTGCTACCGGTGGGCCGCGCCTTCGACGTCATCGAGGTCTCCGAGGAGGCGGGGCGGCGCGCGCTGGTGCGGCTGGAGCGGATGGGCCTGCCGCTCGGCCCGGTCATCGTCACCGCGGACGGCCGGGCGCAGTTCTTCGTGGCCCCCGGTGCGGCGGCGGAGCTGCCGCAGCTGCTGTACCGGATGGGCTGGGACGACGCCGACCTGGACCTGCGCGCCCTGGGCCCGGGGGCTTTCGTGACGGCCCCGCCCTCCGACCGGGCCGGGCTCGGCCAGGTGTGCTGGCTGCGCCCGCCCGCCCTCGACTCGGCCGGCGGCCCGCCGCAGGCGCGGCTGCTGCTGGGGACCCTGGCGTACATCTGTCACCGGTTCCGCCGCTGAGGGGTCCCGTACGCACCGGTGCCCCCGCGTTCCTCACGGAAGGCGGGGGCACCGGTATGTGCGCGGGAGCCGTGCTCAGTCGCCGATCAGGGCGTCCACGAAGGCCTCGGGCTCGAACGGCGCCAGGTCGTCCGCGCCCTCGCCCAGACCGACGAGCTTGACCGGGACGCCCAGCTCGCGCTGGACAGCGACGACGATGCCGCCCTTGGCGGTGCCGTCGAGCTTGGTCAGCACGATGCCGGTGATGTCCACGACCTCGGCGAAGACGCGCGCCTGGGTCAGGCCGTTCTGCCCGGTGGTGGCGTCCAGGACCAGCAGGATCTCGTCCAGCGGGCCGTGCTTCTCCACGACGCGCTTGACCTTGCCGAGCTCGTCCATGAGGCCGGTCTTGGTGTGCAGCCGGCCGGCGGTGTCGATGAGCACGACGTCGGCGCCCTCGGCGATGCCCTCCTTGACCGCGTCGTAGGCGATCGACGCCGGGTCGCCGCCCTCGGGGCCGCGCACGGTACGGGCGCCTACGCGGTCGCCCCAGGTCTGCAGCTGGTCCGCGGCGGCGGCGCGGAAGGTGTCGGCCGCGCCGAGCACCACGCTGCGGCCGTCGGCGACGAGCACCCGGGCCAGCTTGCCGGTGGTGGTGGTCTTGCCGGTGCCGTTGACGCCGACGACCATGATCACACCGGGGGTGTCCTCGCCGCTCTCCGTCTTCACGGCGCGGTCGAAGTCGGTGCCGACCAGGGTCAGCAGCTCTTCCTTGAGCAGGGCGCGCAGGTCCGCCGGGGTGCGGGTGCCGAGGACCTTGACCCGCGAGCGGAGCCGCTCGACGAGCTCCTGGGTGGGCACGACGCCTACGTCGGCGACGAGGAGGGTCTCCTCGATCTCCTCCCAGGTGTCCTCGTCGAGGTGCTCGCGCGAGAGCAGCGTGAGCAGCCCCTTGCCGAGGGAGTTCTGCGACCGGGCGAGGCGGGCGCGCAGCCGGACCAGGCGGCCGGCGGTGGGCTCGGGCACCTCGATCTCGGGCGCCGCCGGAACCTCCGGCTCGGCTGCCGGCGCCTCGACGGGAGCCTCGGCCTCCGGGAGTCCGACCTCCTCGATCGTGCGGCGCGGCTCTTCCGCCGTCTCTACGGCGTCCTCCCCCACCTGCGGCTCGGCAGGCGGGGCAGTGATGGTCGGCGTGCTCGGCGGTGCCGGGGGCGGCAGCTGCTTCTTCTTGCGGCTGCTGACCACGAGCCCGCTGATCGCGCCGACCGCGACCAGGGCGATGACTACAGCAAGGATGAGGATGTCCATAACCCCACCAGTATCGGCCACGGCCACCTGGGAGCCGGGAACCCGGGCGTTCGGACCGGGACGTAAGCCTCTGTTTGTTGTTTTAGCGGCACATCTACGATGATGGGCGACTTCCTCTCACACCTCCCAGGGAGCAGACGCATGCCTGCCGAGCCCGCCGACGGCGGAAACGAAACCGCGATAGAGACCCGCGGCCTGGAGCCCGTCCCGGACGGCGAGCGCGGCGGCCGGGTCCGCGAACTGGTCCCCACCTGGGTCGCCGCCAACATCAGCGTGCTGCTGCTGACCATGGGCGCCGGTTTGGTGATCTTCAACAAGCTCAACATCTGGCAGGTGCTCGTCGTCGCCGTGGCCGCACCGGTCGTGTCGTACGGGATCGTCGGCCTGATATCGATCGCGGGCAAGCGCGGCGGGGCTCCCGGCATGGCCCTCTCGCGGGCCGTCTTCGGGCAGCGCGGCAACCTCTTCCCCGGCTCCCTGATCTGGGTGGCCCGCTGGGGCTGGGAGACCATCAACGCGGTCAGCGGCGCCTACGCCGTGCTGACCGTGCTGGACCTGCTCTTCGGGATCAAGAGCAACACCACCCTCATCGTGGTCACCCTGCTGTTCTTCGTGGGCTGCACCTTCGTGGTCTCGGGCCTCGGCATCAGCGCCCTGCGGGCGTGCTCGAAGTGGTCCACGTACCTCTTCGGCGCCTTCAGCGTGCTCGTCCTCGGCTACCTGCTCTTCACCACGGACTGGTCGGCCGTCTTCGGCAAGCCGGCCGGCTCCACCGCGATGATGGTCGCGGGCATCGGCACCATCGCGGCCGGCGGCATCAGCTGGGTGCCCTCGGGCCCCGACTTCACCCGCTACCTGCCGCGCACCGCCTCCTCCAAGGGCATGGTCGGCGCGACGATCGGCGGCGCCGGCATCGTCGTGCTCCCGATGGTCCTGATGGGCGCGGTCATGGCCGTCGGCACCCCGGACCTGGCCACCGCCCAGGACCCGGTGTCCTTCATCGGCGAGCTGCTGCCCACCTGGATCGCGGTCCCGTACCTGCTGATCGCGCTCGTCGGCATGCTGCTGATCAACTCGATGTCCATGTACTCGGCCGGCTTCACCGCGCAGACCCTCGGCATCAAGGTTCCGCGTGCCTGGGCGGTCAGCGTCAACGCGGTCATCAGCCTGGTCTTCGGCTTCCTGCTGATGGTGGTCGCGACCAGCTTCTTCGGCTCGTTCATCTCCTTCCTGACCCTGCTGGCCGTGGCCTTCTCGGCGTGGATCGGCGTCTTCGGCGTGGACATGCTGCGGCGCACGGACTACGACGGGCCCGCGCTGCTGGACACCACGCGGACCAGTGCCTACTGGTACAAGGGCGGCTTTGCCTGGCAGGCCATGACGGCGTGGGCGATCGCCCTGGTGGTGGGTCTGCTGTTCACCAAGGTGGACTGGTTCAGCGGGCCGCTCGCCACCACCTGGATCGGGCAGAACGGCCTCGGCTGGGTGGCCGGCATCGTGACCTCCGGCGCGCTGTACGCCGTACTGCCCCGCACGGCGCCCGCCGGTCCGGACCCCGCGCCGGAGCAGGAGCCCGAGCTCGCCGGATCCCTGTCCAACTGACGCCACGTCAGCTAACGTCCCCCTTCGCCAGCCCACCCCATCCGGCGAAGGGGGACTTCTCCATGCCCATCACCGTGGCCCGGTTCAATCTCGTCGACCCCGACGGCACCCCCGAGTCACTCTCCGCCCGCTACAAGGCGGCCCTGGAGATGGCCCGCTACGCGGACGACCGCGGGATCGACACCGTCCAGACCGAGGAGCACCACGGCACGGACAACAACTGGCTGCCCTCCCCCTTCGCCTTCGCGGGCGCGGTCTTCGGCGCGACCCGCCGGATCGCGGTCACCGTCTCGGCGATCATCGGCCCGCTCTACGACCCGCTGAAGGTCGCCGAGGACATCGCCGTCCTCGACCTGCTGAGCGGCGGGCGCCTGGTCACCGTCGCCGGGATCGGCTACCGGCCCGAGGAGTACGAGCAGCACGGCGTGGAGTGGGGCCGGCGCGGCCGGCTCCAGGACGAGCTGCTGGAGACCCTGCTGAAGGCGTGGACCGGCGAGCCGTTCGAGTTCCGCGGCCGCACGGTACGGGTCACCCCGGCGCCCTTCACCCGGCCGCACCCGCTGCTCCTGGTGGGCGGCAGCTCGCAGGCCGCCGCGCGGCGCGCCGCCCGCCTCGGGCTGCCCTTCTTCCCCAGCGCGCACCTGCCGGAGCTGGAGGCGTACTACACGGCACGGCTGGCGGAGTACGGCACGGAGGGCTTCTGCATGATGCCGGCGGCCGAGACCCCGCTGCTGCACATCGCCGAGGACCCGGACCGCGTGTGGGCCGAGCACGGCGAGCACTTCCTGCACGAGGCGGGCATGTACGCGTCCTGGCAGTCCAAGGACATCCGCAGCGCCGTACGGTCGTCCGCGCGCTCGGTGGCGGAGCTGCGCGCGGAGGGCGTCTACCGGGTCCTGACCCCGGACGAGGCGGTCGCGTACGGCCGGGGCGCGGGTGAGGCGGGGAACCTGGTGCTGCACCCGCTGTGCGGCGGTATGCCGCTGGACGAGGGCTGGCGCAGCCTGCACCTGCTGTGCGAACAGGTACTGCCCCGGCTCAAGGGCTGAGCCGGGGCAGTACCGAGGAGAAGGGGTGGTGGCGGGGATGGTTACCCCATCTCCTCCAGCGCCTTGCCCTTGGTCTCCGGCACCCACTTGAGGACGAACGGGATCGAGAGCAGTGCGAAGACGGTGTAGATCACGTACGCGCCGGACAGGCTCCAGTCCGCGAGGGACGGGAACGAGACGGTGATGACCCAGTTGGCGATCCACTGGGCCGAGGCGGCGACGCCGAGCGCCGCGGCACGGATGCGGTTGGGGAACATCTCGCCGAGCAGCACCCAGACCACCACGCCCCAGGACAGGGCGAAGAAGAGCACGAAGGCGTGCGCGGCGACCAGGGCCACCGTGGCCTGCGCGTCGGGCATGGTGATGTCGTCGCCGGTGCCGGAGGTGAAGGAGAACGCCCACGCGCACAGGCCGAGGGAGACGGCCATGCCCGCCGAGCCGATGAGGGCGAGCGGCTTGCGACCGATCCGGTCGACGAAGATCATCGCGATCACGGTACCGATGATGTTGATGATCGACGTGGTGAAGGAGTAGAGGAACGAGCTGCTCGGGTCGATGCCGACGGACTGCCACAGCGAGGAGCTGTAGTAGAAGATCACGTTGATGCCGACGAGCTGCTGGAAGACCGAGAGGCCGATGCCGATCCAGACGATGGGCAGGAAGGCGAAGCGGCCGCCGAGCAGGTCCTTGAAGGTGGACTTGTGCTCGGAGTGCATCGCGTGCTCGATCTCGCGGACGCGCCCGTCCAGGTCGATCTTGGAACCCTCGACCTCGGCCAGCACCTTCTTGGCCTCGTCGGTACGGCCGACGGAGACCAGGAAGCGCGGGGACTCCGGGATGACGAAGGAGAGCAGCCCGTAGAGCACGGCCGGGACGACCATGACGCCCAGCATCCACTGCCAGGCCTCCAGGCCGCCGATCTCGCCGCGCTGGTCGCCGTCCGCGAGGTTGAGGATGCCCCAGTTGACGAGCTGGGAGACGGCGATGCCGATGACGATGGCGGCCTGCTGGAAGGAGGCGAGCCGGCCTCGATAGGCGGGCGGGGAGACCTCTGCGATGTAGGCGGGGCCGATGACCGAGGCCATGCCGATGCCGAAGCCGCCGATCACGCGCCACATGGCGAGGTCCCAGAGGGCGAACGGCAGGGCCGAACCGATGGCGCTGGCGGTGAAGAGGACGGCCGCGATCTGCATGCACCGGATTCGGCCGATCCGGTCAGCGAGCCGCCCCGCGGTGGCGGCGCCGATGGCGCAGCCGATCAGCGCGGCGGCGATCACCTGGGCGAGCGCCTCCGGGCCCACGTCGAAGCGCTCGCGGATCGCGACGACGGCGCCGTTGATGACGGAGCTGTCGTACCCGAAGAGGAAGCCGCCCATGGCAGCGGCCGCGGTGATGAAGATGACGTGGCCGAGGTGGTCGGGACGGGGCGAGGACCCGCCGCCGGACGCCGGGCTCTGCGCAGTGCTGCTGGTCAAGGTGTGCTCCGTGGGGGTTTCGTCCGTCCTTACAGTGGCGCACAGTTCAAGATCGGGCACCACCCGAAGGCGGGGGACAGCGGAGCGAGCCTATGCGTTCAGTTTCTGAAGTCAATACCCGGGATGAACTTCCCGTGAAGCACAGAGCGGTCCCCATGAATTCACTTCTTGAACTAAATGCTCGTCAGCGCAGCCGCTGGCTGATGACCTTGGAGACCCCGTCGCCCTGCATGGAGACGCCGTAGAGCGCGTCCGCGACCTCCATCGTCCGCTTTTGGTGGGTGATCACGATCAGCTGTGAACTCTCCTGGAGTTCCTCCATGATCCGGATGAGCCGCTGCAGGTTGGTGTCGTCGAGCGCGGCCTCGACCTCGTCCATCACGTAGAACGGGCTGGGGCGCGCCTTGAAGATCGACACCAGCAGTGCCACGGCCGTCAGGGAGCGCTCGCCGCCGGAGAGCAACGACAGGCGCTTGACCTTCTTGCCCGGGGGGCGGGCCTCCACGTCCACCCCGGTTGTCAGCATGTTGTCCGGGTCGGTCAGGACCAACCTGCCCTCGCCGCCCGGGAACAAGCGCGAGAACACCCCCTCGAATTCACGGGCCGTGTCCCGGTAGGCCTCGGTGAACACCTGCTCGACGCGCTCGTCGACCTCCTTCACCACTTGAAGGAGATCGGCTCGGGTCTTGCGGAGATCCTCCAGCTGCTCGCTGAGGAACTTGTGGCGCTCTTCCAGCGCCGCGAACTCCTCCAGGGCCAGCGGATTGACCTTGCCGAGCTGCTGGTACGCCCGTTCGGCCGCCTTGAACCGCTTCTCCTGCTGCGCCCGGACGAAGGCCCCCGGCCGGTTTCGGGGGTGCTCGGGGTCCTGCGGGAGCTCCTCGCCGTCGGCCGGCGGGGACGGGGGCACCGGCTGGTCCGGGCCGTACTCGGCGACGAGCGCGCGGGGCTCCATGCCGAACTCCTCCAGCGCCTTGGCCTCCAGGGCCTCGATGCGCAACCGCTGCTCGGCACCGAGCACCTCGCCGCGGTGAACGGAATCGGTCAGCTTGTCGAGCTCGCCCTTCAGGTCGCGGCCGGCCGTGCGCGCGTCGGCGAGCTCGCGCTCGCGCAGCCCCTTGGCCCGCTCGGCCAGGGCGCGCTCCTCGTCGGCCCTGCGGAGGGAGACCTCCACATGGGCGAGGAGCTGGCGGGCCCCGTCGGCCACCGCGCTCGCCACGTCCGCCTCGTGGCGCCGGCGCGCGCGGCGGCGTTCGGCACGGGTCCGGGCCTCGCGTTCCGCCCGGGCCGCCCGGTCGAGGGAATCGGCCCGTCCGGCCAGCCCCTTGACCCGCTCCTCGTGGGTGCGCAGCTGGAGCCGGGCCTCCATCTCGGTCTGGCGGGCGTTGGCCCCGTCGGCCGCGAGCCGGTCCCGGCGGGAGCTGTCCGGCTCCTCCTCCACCGGCATCTCCTCTGCGACGGCGAGCCGCTCCGCGCACTCCTCGACCTCGGCCAGCGCCTGTTCCAGGGCGTCCTGGGCCTTGGCCGCGGCGGCCGCGCCGCGCTCCGCCTCGCCGGCGGCGCCCTTCGCCTGCCCGGCGAGCCGTCCGAGCTGCTGGGCGACCCCGGCCCGGGCCTGCTCCGCGGCGCGCCGCCGTTCGGCGAGCTCCTCCACCAGGGCGGCCGCGTCCTGCCGCCGGGACTGCGCGGCGACCTGCACGGCGGCGAGCTCCTCGCACCGCACGCCCAACCGGGTCAGCTCCGCCGCGGCCTCGTCGACGGCAGCCTGCACCTCGATCAGGCTGGGCGCCCCGGCGGATCCGCCCTGCGCGAGGTGCGCACCGAGGACGTCGCCCTCGACGGTCACGGCCACGGCGTCGGGGCGCTGCGCGACGAGCGCCTCGGCCTCGTCGAGCGTGCCGACGACGACGTGGTCGCGCAGCACCCAGGCCAACGCCCGCCGCACCTCCTCGTCCCCGGACACCAGCGCCACGAGGGGCACCGGCCCGTCCGGTCCGGCGGCCGGTCGGGGGACGGTTCCCGAGGCCTCACCCGGCCCGGCCGAGGCAGCAGCTGCGGACCCCGCGCTCCCGGCGGCCAGGCCCGCACCCACCGCAACGGCGCCGGGCCCGCTCCGAGCCGGGCGGGCGGGATCCACGACAGGCACCGATGCCGCGGTCCGGCCGGCGAGGGCTTCGCCCGCCAGGGCCGCCGATCCCCCTCGGTACGCGATCCGGGCGGTCGGGAAAGCATCCGGCGCGGCCACGGCCGCGGACGCAGAACTCCCCGGGCCCGGCTGCGCCTCGTCCGCCGCAGCCGATCCGCCCGCGTCCGCCGAAGGCCCCTCGGCGGCGGCGTCCGGCGCGGACACCGGCCCCGCCGCCGGGTGGGCCGGAGCAGCTCCGAGCTCGGAACCCCGACCCGGCAGGCGTGCCGCGCTGCCCGCACCGGGGAGGGTGTCGGCGGCTGGAGCCGCGGGCCCGGGCGCCGCACCCCGACCCGGCAGCGCAGCCGATGCGCCCGCGTCCGGGGCGTGGTCCTCGGATGCGGCGTCCGGTCCGGAGCCCTGGCCCGGCAGGGGTGCCCCACGGCCCGCGCCCCCGCCCGGGAGGGCGGTCGGCGGGGCGATCAGGAGCGTGGCGCGGCCCGCGTCCGCGTCGCGCAGGTGGCGGATCGCCCCGGCCGCCGCCGACGGGGAGGCCACCGCCAGCGCGTCCGCCGCCGAGCCGAGCGCAGCGGCCACGGCGGCTTCGTAGCCGGGGGTCACCGACAGCCGCTCCGCCGCCGGCCCGAGCACACCGGCCAGCCTCTCGCGGGCCGCGAGCAGCGCCCCCGTACCGTCCTTGCGGCGCAGCCCCAGCGCCAGCGCGTCCCGGCGGGCCGACACCGCCGCCCGCGAGCGCTCCGCCGTCGCCAGCGCCTCCCGCGCGGCGCCGAGCGCGGCCTCGGCCTCCCCCAGCTGTGCCCGCGCCGCCTCGTGGTCCGCCTCCGCCGACGGGTCGTCGAGCCCGCCGACCTCCTCCGCCAGCGCCTCGTACTCCGCCTGCGCGTCCTCGGCCCGGCTCTGCGCCTCGTCCCGCGCCAGGGCGAGCCGGTCGATCTCGGCCTGGGCCGCCCCGGCCCGGGAGCGGGCGGCGCCGAGCCGCCCGGTCAGCCGGGCCAGCCCCTCTCGCCGGTCGGCGATGGCCCGCGCGGCGTCCCGCAGCCGGCGTTCCTCCTCGGCCAGCTCCCGCTCCAGCTCCGCGCGGTGCCCGGTGGTGTCCTCCAGGGCCCGCGAGGCCGCCTCCAGGGCGGCCATCAGCTCCGCCTCCTGCTCGCGGATCCGCTCGGCCTCCCGCTCCATGTCCTCGGGGTCGCGTCCCCTGCGCTCCTCCTCGACGGGCGCCGTGGCGCTCTTGACCCGCGCGTCCGCCAGGGACGCGGTGCCCCGTACCCGTTCGGCGAGCTGCGACAGGTCGTACCAGGTCTGCTGTGCCCGCTGGAGCCTCGGGGTGAGTTCCCGCACCGCCTCCTCCAACTCGGCCTCGCGCCGCAGCGCTCCCGCGAGCTGGGCCTCGGCGGCCTCCTTGCGCTCCTTGAGGGCGGCCTCGTCCGCGATCTCCGCGTCGAGCGCGCGCCGCAGGGCGACCAGGTCGTCGGCGAGCAGGCGCAGCCGCGCGTCGCGCAGGTCGGCCTGGATCACGGCCGCCCGCCGGGCGACGGCCGCCTGGCGCCCCAGGGGCTTGAGCTGTCTGCGCAGCTCGTCGCCGAGGTCCTGTACGCGGGCGAGGTTGGCCTGCATCGCGTCGAGCTTCCGCAGCGCCTTCTCCTTGCGCTTGCGGTGCTTCAGTACGCCGGCCGCCTCCTCGATGAAGGCGCGGCGGCCCATGGGGTCGGCGTGCAGGACGGAGTCCAGCTGGCCCTGCCCGACGATGACGTGCATCTCGCGGCCGATGCCGGAGTCGGAGAGCAGCTCCTGGATGTCGAGCAGACGGCAGGTGTCACCGTTGATCTGGTACTCGCTGCTGCCGCCGCGGAACATGATCCGGGTGATGGTGACTTCGGCGTAGTCGATGGGCAGCGCGCCGTCGGAGTTGTCGATCGTCAGGGAGACCTCGGCGCGCCCGAGCGGCGGACGGCCGGTGGTCCCGGCGAAGATGACGTCCTCCATCTTCCCGCCCCGCAGGGACTTGGCCCCTTGTTCGCCCATGACCCAGGACAGCGCGTCGACGACGTTGGACTTGCCCGAGCCGTTCGGACCCACGACGCAGGTGATGCCGGGTTCGAAGCGCAGGGTGGTGGCGGAGGCGAAGGACTTGAAGCCACGCAGGGTCAGGGACTTGAGGTGCACGCCGCCGGACTCTACCTTTCACGTTCGGTTTCACCCATGAAGGTGCAGGGCACGACTGACGTCAAAGGCATCGGGCCCCCCACCTGGCCCTGTGGTCCCTGATGCGGAGTCCAAAGAAAGAAGGGACGCCGGAGCGTCCCTTGCAGATCATGCGGGGCTGGATTCGAGCGACGAGTGAGCGCGGATCAGGTGAGCGCAGGCTCCGCCTGGGGTACGTCGATGTCGATGCTGTCCAGCAGCGAGTCTCCGTCGTGCTGAGCGGCGGCCGCGTTCAGCGCGTCATTTTCGGACTGAATCCGTACGAGCTCGGACTCGAGGTCCTGGACGCGCTGCTGAAGCCGTCGCATCTCGGCGAGGAGTCGCGGGTCGGAACCGCCGACGTAACCGAGAAGCGCCTTTGCCATGATGGATGGTCCTCCACACTGAGTGACCGACCGAAGCGGTGTGGGTCGTGAGGGAATCGCACCCGCGGATGTCCGGCAGCGACTGTCAGTCACTGCGCTTACTACTGCCAGCACTGCCAAACAGCTCAGGTGCGCGGGGCTTCCAGCGTCTCACCAAAAAGTTTGACGGTCAACACGATCACGCCCCGTATCGGCGGGCACCCCGGCCCCCGCAAGGGGCGTGGAGATCATCCTCATCTCCGAGCCTTCCACGAATCGTCCGCGACGGCAACGCGTCGACGACGAATGCCCAGTTCCGACCGGGTCCGGGCGATCGGAGATGTGATGAGTGCATGATCAGTCGATCGCTCACCGCATCCCGAAGCCGTCGTAGCCACCGCGCGGTGTACCCCAGATCTCTGTCACCCCGTCCACCCGGCCGGGCGTGTCGGAGGACCGCAACCAGTCCAGCAGCCGGTGGCAATTCTCACGTTGACCTTCGGCGACCACCTGTACTCGCCCGTCGTCGAGGTTGAGCGCGAAGCCGACCACCCCCCCGATCTCCAGGGCGTTCTCCCTGGTGAACCAGCGGAAGCCCACTCCCTGCACACGGCCGCGCACCCAGGCGGTCAGACGGACCTCTTCATTCATGCGTGAACGCTAACCGGGAGCGAACTTTCCGGTCACATCGCCCCCAGGGCCCCATGGCGTACAGTCGCGCACCAATGAACTCACCCATTTGGGTGGGTAAGGGACGATCTTGATCCGGTCAGGAAGGCACGACACCGATGGGACGCCACGGACTCCACGCCGCGCCGCGCCGCGGCGGCAAGCGCGGCACCGCCCTGCGCACCGGCCTGCTGGGGGTCTCGGTGGCCGTCGCCCTGGGCGCCGCGGCCGTCACGACCGGCATGGTGCCGGTCGGCGCCTCCTTCCCCTATGTGGGCGTCAGCACCACGGACACCACGGTGAAGACCGGGGCGGCCAAGGCCACACCCGACTCCGCCTCCGACTCCGTGATCGACCGGCAGGGCGGCCTGGCGAGCCTGTCCGGCCGCGGCTCGGCGACGAGCAGCGCGCCCTCCCCCTCCGCGACGCCTCCGGCCTCGCCCTCCGCGCCGGCCTCGCCGACCCCCTCGGCGTCCGCACCCCGGAAGGCGTCCCCCAGCACTACACCGCCGGCCGCATCACCCAGCAACACGCCGCCGGCCGCATCGCCCAGCACCACGCGCCGGACCCCGGCCGCCCCGGTCCCGGCCGCACCGGTCCCCTCCACCGAGGCCCCGAAGCAGACCGAGGCTCCGAAGAAGACCCAGGCCCCGGCGCCCTCCGCGCCGGCCCCCACCGCCACCGCGACCCGGCCGAGCCTCGACACCCACTCGGCGGAGGAGGCGGCCGTCGTCACCCTGGTGAACCAGGAGCGCGCCCAGGCGGGCTGCGGCCCGGTCCGCGCCAACCCGCCGCTGGCGGCGCTGGCCGGCGCCTTCAGCAAGGACATGGCCGCCCGCGGCTTCTTCGGCCACGACGACCCCGAGGGCAACACCCCCTGGGACCGTGCCGCGAAGGCCGGCCTCTCGGGCCTCGGCGGCGAGAACATAGCCCGCGGCCAGGGCGATGCGGAGTCCGTGATGAGGGCCTGGATGAACAGCCCGGGCCACAAGGCGAACATCCTCAACTGCGAGTTCCGCACCCTGGGCGTCGGCGCCCACTTCGCCGCCGGCGGCCCCTGGTGGACCCAGGACTTCGGCTTCTGACAGCAGGGGTCAGACGGACGCGGCCGCCAGGGCCGCGCGGCCCGCGACGACGATGCGGGCGTGCTCGGCCACGCGGCGGCCCAGGTGCTCCGCCGTCGCGATGTCGGCCTTGTGGACGGCGTCGGCACCCTCGTCCGAGTTGGACTGGGCGGCCGCGCCGGAGAAGAAGCCCAGGCGGTTGAGGTCGTTCTCGGAGGCCGTGCTGGAGTTCCAGCCCGGCTTCAGGCCCAGGTTGACCCAGTTCATGCCGTGCTGCGCGGCCAGCACCTGGAAGAACTGCAGCGTGTGCAGCTTGTCGCCGCTCTTCGAGGCGGAGTTGGTGAAGCCCGCCGCGACCTTGTCCTGCCAGGCGTCGCCGAACCAGCGCTTCGAGGAGGCCTCGGCGAAGACGTGGAAGGCGCCCGAGGCGGTGCCCATGTAGGTCGGAGAACCGAAGACGATCGCGTCGGAGGCGTCGAGCAGCTCCCACTGCGCGTCGTCGATCTCGTCGACCTTGATCAGGTGGACGGTCGCCCCGGCGTCGACGGCGCCGCTGCGGACCGCCTCTGCGACGACAGCGGTGTGGCCGTAGCCGGAGTGGTAGGCGATCGAGACGACGGGGGTGTGCGTGATACCGGACAAGGCTGATCTCTCCCTCGGGAAGGCTCCCGTCGCAGCACGGGGCGCGCCGCGACGAGTAGCAGAGAACCACTAACTTTTCGAAAGCGCAAGCTCCGAGTTAGCGCTACCTGCGGGTACGCTTGTTCTATGGAGACCCCTGCCTGTACCGAAGCCGAAGCCGAGCACTGCGAGCTGCCGTTCGACGTGTTCGCCCGCTCCTGCCCGTCCCGGGAGACGCTGGAACACGTCACCGGCCGCTGGGGAAGCCTCACCGTGGGCGCCCTGCGCGAGGGTCCGGTCCGCTTCAACGAGCTGCGCCGCCGGGTGGAGGGCGTGAGCGAGAAGATGCTGTCGCAGACCCTGCACGCGCTGGAGCGCGACGGGATCGTCCACCGCGAGGCGCAGCCGACCAACCCGCCGCGCGTGGACTACGAACTGACCCCCCTCGGCGTCGAGGTGGCGGACCGGCTCCTCGCGCTGATCCACCACCTGGAGGGGAGCATGCCGGCGGTGCTGTCCGCCCGGGACTCCTACGACGCGACCCGCGGCGGCCGCTGACAGCGCGGGCAGAAGTAGCTCGACCTGTTCATCCACGGCCGCCGCCGCATCGGGGTGCCGCAGCGCCGGCAGGGCTCGTCCTCGCGCCCGTAGGCGTCGAGCGAACGGTCGAAGTACCCCGACTCGCCGTTCACGTTGACGTACAGGCTGTCGAAGCTCGTGCCGCCCACGGCGAGTGCCGCGTTCATGACGTCCCGGACATGGCCGAGGAGTTCCGTACTCCGGGGGCGCGTGAGGTTGGCCGTCGGGCGCTCGTAGTGCAGCTTCGAGCGCCACAGCGCTTCGTCCGCGTAGATGTTGCCGACCCCGCTGATCAGCGACTGGTCCAGCAGCGCCCGCTTGACGGTGGTCCGCTTGGCCCGCAGCGCGAGGTGGTAGGCCGTCTCGTCGAACAGCGGATCCAGGGGGTCGCGCGCGATGTGCGCGATGACGTCGGGCAGGCCCTCGGCGCTGTCGGCCACGGTCTCGTGCAGCGAGAGCCCGCCGAAGGTCCGCTGGTCCACGAAGCGCAGCTCCGTCCCGGCGTCGTCCCCGAAGCGCACCCGGATCCGCAGGTGCTTCTCGTCGGGGGCGTCCTCGGGCTGCACGAGCAGCTGCCCGCTCATGCCCAGGTGCCCGAGCACCGACAGGTCCCGCCCCGCCAGGGGCAGCCACAGGTACTTCCCGCGCCGCTGCGGGACCCCGAGGGTCTCCCCCCGCAGCCGTGCCGCGAAGTCGGCCCCGCCGCCCGGATGGCGCCTCACCGCACGCGGGTGCAGGACCTCGACGGCCTCGACGGTCCGGCCGGCGACCCAGCGTTCGAGCCCCCGTCGCACGACTTCGACTTCGGGCAGCTCGGGCACGGGGAACCTCCGGTGAGTGCGGATCTGGGCGCTGCCGCGAGCGTACCGGCCGCCCGGAAACGGCATCGCCCGCCCCTGCTGTGCAGGGGCGGGCGATGGAATACCCGAAGGAAGGTCAGGCGTCCGGCGCCGGATCGGCGGGCGTCGGCACCCCGCCGCCCACGGTCTCGGCCGAAGCCGGGACCTCTGCCGGAACGGCGGCCGCTGCCGCCGCGATCCGCTCGTCCGCCGCGGCGCGGATCCCGCGCCAAGCGGACTCCGCGGCCTGCTGTTCCGCTTCCTTCTTGCTGCGGCCGGTGCCGGTGCCGTACGAGACACCACCGACGCGGGCGGCAGCAGTGAAGGTCTTCTCGTGGTCCGGGCCGGTCTCGGTGACCAGGTATTCCGGTACGCCAAGACCTTCGGCCGCCGTGAGCTCCTGGAGGCTGGTCTTCCAGTCCAGGCCGGCCCCGAGGTTCGAGGACTTCTCGATGAGCGGGTCGAAGAGCCGGTGGACCAGCTCCGAGGCCGCGTCGAGGCCCTGGTCGAGGTAGACCGCGCCGATGACCGCTTCAAGGGTGTCGGCGAGGATGGAGGCCTTGTCCCGGCCGCCCGTGCCCTCTTCGCCCCGGCCGAGCCGGATGAAGGAGCCGAGTTCGAGGCCGCGCCCGACCTCCGCCAGTGCGCGCGAGTTGACCACCGCGGCCCGAAGCTTGGCCAGCTGGCCTTCGGGGAGGTCCGGGTGGGTCGTGTACAGCGTGTCCGTGACCACCAGGCCCAGCACGGAGTCCCCGAGGAACTCCAGGCGTTCGTTGGTGGGCAGACCGCCGTTCTCGTACGCGTACGAGCGGTGGGTCAGCGCACGCACCAGAAGGGCGGACTCGAGTCGGTACCCGAGCCGCCCTTCCAGAAGCGTGTGGGACGAGGCCGCGTTGTTACTGTCTGCCTGCTTCTCAGCGTTGGACAGCTCAGACATTGCGCCTCTCACCAGCCGCTCAGACCTCGAGGACCTGGCGCTTGTTGTAGGTGCCGCAGCTCGGGCACGCGATGTGCTGGAGCTTCGGCTCCTGGCAACGCTCACACGAAACCAGGGTGGGGACCGCAGCCTTCCACTGCGACCGGCGGTGGCGCGTGTTGCTGCGCGACATCTTCCGCTTCGGAACAGCCACGGCTACTTCTCCTGCTTCTCGGCGGCGCTCTGAACTCCGTCAGACGCAGTGCCGCTCATGTTGTCCTTCTCATCGCCCTGATCGGTGACGAGTCCCTGCAATGCCGCCCAACGGATGTCGACGGCGTCGTGGTGGTGGTCCGGGTCGTCGTTCAGGCCGGCCCCGCATTCAGGGCACAGTCCGAGACAGTCCTCCCGGCACACCGGCTGCATCGGCAGTGCGAGCACCACCGCGTCCCGCAGCACGGGTTCGAGGTCGAACAAACCGTCCTCGAGGAAGAGCGTGTCCTCGTCGTCCTCGGCGTCGTCGGCCGGCTCCGCTTTGGCGCGGCCCCGGTCGTCGGCGTCAGGGTACGAGAACATCTCCTGGAAGTCCGCCTTGAGCTCACGCTCGACGGTCTCCAGACACCTTACGCACTCCCCCGTCGCCGATGCACGGACGGTGCCTGTGACGAGCACCCCTTCCATGACCGACTCGAGGCGGAGGTTGAGCTTCACCGGGGCGCCTTCCGGCACTCCGATCACGTCGGCCAGACCGAGGTCGGCCGGTGCGTCGATCTCACGGGACAACCGCTGCATGGCACCAGGACGCCGACCCAGCTCGTGCGTGTCGAACACGAGGGGGTTGCGGTGGTCGAGGCGGGTGTTCAGGGCCGTTCCTGCTTTCACAGATCGCTGAAGATCAAAGATTCCGCCGCTCACGGGCAGCATGGATCGCGACGCATACGCGCGACCGAAGAGCCAGGATACCCGGAGCGGAGCCGTGCGCCCAATCCGGTGTCAGCGGCCCTGTTCGTACTGGCGCAGCTGGTCCAGGTTGATCATGCTCGTGTCGAAGAAGCTGGTTTCGTCGAGCGAGGGCTGCTGGGCCTGCTGCGGGTGCTGGGCCTGCTGCGGCTGCTGGTAGGCGGCGTACGGGTCGGGCTGCTGCTGGTAGGCCGAGTACGGGTCCGGCTGCTGCTGGTAGCCCCCGTACGGGTCCTGGTAGGAGTAGGCGTCCTGCTGCTGGGCCGCGGGCTGCTGGTAGGCGTACGAGTCGTACAGGAGCTCCGGCTGGGCCGGGATCGGCGCCTGCACGCGCGCGGGCTCCGGTTCCGCGAGGCCCGCCAGGAAGTCCGAGTCGCTCGCGGAGCGGGAGGACTGGCCCCCCGCCGCGTCCTGGGCCGCCATGTGCACGCCCAGGTCGTCCGTCGGGACCCGGCCGAGCAGCTTCTGGCGGCCGCGGCCCACGGCCTCCAGGGTCTTGGAGAGCACCGCCTCGAAGGTCGCGAGCTTGGTGTCCACGTAGGCGTCCGCCTGCTGCCGCTGCGTCTCGGGGTCGTGGCTGCGCTCGGGCGCGTCCGCGTCCGGGTAGCCGTCCTCGTCCAGGCCCGGGCCGCGGCCCAGCAGCTTCTCCCGGCCCCGGTCCACCGAGCCGATCGTCTTGGTCAGCACGACCTCGAAGTTCGCGAGCTTGCTGTCGACGTAGTCGTCGGCCTCGGCCCGGATCTCCTCGGCCTCCCGGCGGGCCTCCTCCAGGATGCGGTCCGCCTCGGCCTGGGAGCGCCGTGCGATCTCGGTGTCGGCGATCAGCGAACCGCGCTGGTTGTGGGCCGCGTCGATGATCCGCTCCGCCTCCCGGCGGGCGTCCTCGACCATCTGCTCCCGGCCGCCGATGAGCTCCTGGGCCTGTGCGAGCGAGCCGGGGAGCGCCTGGCGGACCTCTTCCAGCTGGGCGAGCAGCTCGGCGCGGTTGATCACGCAGGAGGCCGACATGGGCATGGAGCGGGCGCCGCCGACGGCCGCGACGATCTCGTCGAGCTTCTTCTGCACGTCCATGGGGGCTCGCACTCTCTCGGCCTCAGGCGGTTCCTGAGACGGACGGGACGACTGTAAGGCCAGCGGGCGGGCCCCCGACACCGACTGACGGCCCGTCAGGGGGTCAGCGCTCGCGCAGCCGCTCCAGGAGCGCCGTGTGCACGTGCTCCGGCAGCAGGTGGGCGACGTCTCCGCCCCAGGTCGCGACCTCCTTGACCAGCGAGGAGGACAGAAAGCTGTAGGAGGGGATGGTCGGGACGAACAGCGTCTCGACGCCCGACAGGCCCAGGTTCATCTGGGCCATCTGGAGCTCGTAGTCGAAGTCGCTGACCGCGCGCAGGCCCTTGACGATGGCCGGGATGTCCCGCTGCTTGCAGAAGTCGACGAGCAGTCCGCGGAAGGCCTCCACCTGGACGTTGCCGTAGTCCGCCGTCGCCTCGCGGATCAGCTCGATCCGCTCCTCGACGGTGAAGAGGCCCTGCTTCGACTCGTTGATCCCCACGGCGACGTGCACGACGTCGTACAGCCTGGAGGCGCGTCCGATGATGTCGAGGTGTCCGTTGTGGATGGGATCGAAGGACCCCGGACAGACGGCGCGGCGCAACTGAGCTCCCTCGTTCATGAGTCTTCGCTGGTGAAAGCGGCGCGGCCGTACCAAAGGGTGCCCTCGCCGTACTTGCGCGACCGGAGCGGCTCGAAGCCCTCGGGCCACGGGAAGGCGCCGCTCCTGGTGCTGCGCTCCACGGTGACGAGCGCGTCGTCCGTGATCCAGCCATTGGACCGGAGTGTGAGCAGGATCTCCCGCAGGTCCGCGCTGTCCACGGCGTACGGCGGGTCCAGGAAGACGACGTCGTACGGGTGCCCGCCCGCGCGGGCCGCCACGATCTGCTCGGCCTTGCCGGCCCGGAATTCGGCGCCGGGCAGGCCCAGCGTCCTGATGTTGTCCCGGATCGCCTTGGCGGCCTTGGGGTCCGCCTCGACCAGGAGGGCGTGGTCCGCGCCCCGGGAGAGGGCTTCCAGGCCGACGGCGCCGGAGCCGCCGTACAGGTCGAGCACCCGGGCCCCTTCGACCCCGTGCAGCGACTCCCAGGTGGAGAAGAGGCCTTCGCGCATCCGGTCCGAGGTCGGCCGGGTGCCGGTGCCGGGGGGCACGGCCAGCCGTCGCCCGCCGGCGCTGCCGGCGATCACGCGGGTCATCTGGGGTCCTTCGGTACGGCGGTAGGGGGAGCGCGGCGGACTGCCGCGGCACTCCAACGATAGGTCGTGCCGCTCAGCCCTTCTCCAGGTACTGCTCGCGCTCGGTGTCGAGCAGGGCGTCCAGCGCGGTCCGCAGGCCCGGCAGCCGCTCCAGCGCGGGGTCCTCGGCCACCACGCGGGTGGCCTCCTCCCGGGCCTGGGCGATGACCTCCTCGTCGTCGATGACGGCGAGCATGCGCAGCGAGGAGCGCACCCCCGACTGGGCCTGGCCCAGGACGTCGCCCTCGCGCCGCTGTTCCAGGTCGATCCGGGAGAGCTCGAAGCCGTCGAGGGTGGCGGCGACGGCGGCGAGCCGGGCCCTGGCGGGGCTCGCCTCGTGCATCTCGCTGACCAGCAGGCACAGGCCGGGGGCGGAGCCGCGGCCGACGCGGCCGCGCAGCTGGTGGAGCTGGGAGACGCCGAACCGGTCAGCGTCCATGATCACCATGACGGTGGAGTTGGGGACGTTCACGCCGACCTCGATGACGGTGGTGGCGACCAGCACCTTCACCTCGCCGGCCGCGAACCGGCGCATGACGTCGTCCTTGTCGGCGGGGTCCATCCGGCCGTGCAGCACCTCGACGCGCAGCCCGGCCAGCGGTCCGCGGCCGAGCTGCTCGGCGATCTCCAGGACCGCGAGCGGCGGCCGCCTGTCGGCCTCCTCGGCCGCCTGCTTCTTCTTGGGGTCGTCCTCCCCGTCGCCGATGCGCGGGCAGACCACGTACGCCTGGTGGCCCTTCTCCACCTCCTCGCGGACCCGCTCCCAGGCCCGGGCGAGGAAGTGCGGCTTGTCCTTGGCCGGCACCACGTGGGTGGCGATCGGCGAGCGCCCGGCGGGCAGCTGGTCCAGGACGGAGGTCTCCAGGTCGCCGAAGACGGTCATGGCGACGGTGCGCGGGATCGGGGTGGCGGTCATCACCAGCAGGTGCGGGGGCTGCTTGCCCTTGGACCGGAGCGCGTCTCGCTGCTCCACGCCGAAGCGGTGCTGTTCGTCCACGACGACCAGGCCGAGGTCGTGGAACTGCACCTTGTCCTCGATCAGGGCGTGCGTGCCGATGACGATCCCGGCCTCGCCGGTGACCAGGTCGAGCAGGGCCTGGCGGCGCGCCGGCATCCCCATGGACCCGGTGAGCAGCACGACCTTGGTGCCCTGGTCGGATCCGCCGAGCATGCCGCCCTCGGCCAGTTCGCCCATCATCTCGACGATGGAGCGGTGGTGCTGCTGGGCGAGCACCTCGGTCGGCGCGAGCATCGCCGCCTGCCCGCCGGAGTCCACGACGGCCAGCATCGCCCGCAGGGCCACCATCGTCTTCCCGCTTCCGACCTCGCCCTGGAGGAGGCGGTGCATGGGGTGGCTGGTGGCGAGGTCGTCGAAGATCTCCTTCGAGACCTTCTGCTGGCCCTCGGTGAGGGTGAAGGGGAGCTTGGCGTCGAAGGCGTCGAGCAGCCCGCCGGGGGCGGGGCGGCGCGGGACGGCCGGGAGCTGGGCGTCGGCGTGGCGGCGGCGGGCCAGGGCGACCTGCAGGACGAAGGCCTCGTCCCACTTCAGGCGTTGGCGGGCGTCTTCGATGTCGGCCTTGGTGGCCGGCCGGTGGATCTTCAGCAGGGCCTCGGTGAGCGGTACGAGCCCGCGGCCCTCGCGCAGGGCCGGCGGCAGCGGGTCCACGGCCTCCTGGGCGCTGGGCAGCACGGCGTCCACGCACTTGGCGATCTTCCAGGACTCCAGCTTCGCGCAGGCCGGGTAGATCGGGATGAGCTGGTTGGCGAAGGCGGTGGCGGCGTCCCGGTCGGAGGCGTCGGCGCCGAGCGGCTCGTACGCCGGGTGCGCGAGCTGGAGCTTGTGGTTGAACTTGGAGACCTTGCCGGCGAACATCGCGCGGCTGCCGGGGAGCAGTTCCTTGTGCGGCTTGTGGACCCCGGCACCGAAGAAGACCAGCTGGAGGCGGCCGCTGCCGTCGGTGATGGTCACCTCCAGCCGCTTGCCCCGGCCCCCGTTGAAGGTCAGGACGCGGGCGTCGGCGACCTGCGCGACGACGGTCACGTGCTCGTCGATCTGGTCGGCGAGCTCGGCCAGCGAGGTCAGCTCACCGCGCTCGGCGTACCGCCTCGGGTAGTGGTGGAGCAGGTCCAGGGCCGTGTGCAGGCCGAGCTGCTCGGCCAGCACCTTGGCGGTGGCGGGACCGAGCGTCTTCTTGAGGTCTTCGTCGAGCGCGGGCACGTGTTCCATTGCACACCATGGCGCTGACAAGCCGGCTATTCCACCCCGATGAGCAGCGGCGCCGAGTACCGGCCGCCCCGGTAGGTGACGGTGTCCACGGCCAGGTGGCCGGACTGCACGTAGGCCTCCAGGCGCTCGGCGACGGCGTCGGGCACCTCCGGTCCGAGGACCAGGGTGACCAGTTCGCCGCCGGAGCCCAGCATCCGGTCCAGCACCGCCTCGGCGGTCTCGGTCAGACCCGCGCCGATCACGGCGACGTCGCCGTCGATGAGGCCGAGCACGTCGCCGGCCTGGCAGATGCCGGCCGAGGTGAAGGACTGGCGCTCGGCGACGGCCAGTTCCCCGTAGCGGGTGGCGCCGGCGGCCGCGGTCATGGCCACCACGTCCTCGTCGAAGCTGCCGTCCGGGTCGTGCACGGCGAGCGCGGCCAGGCCCTGGACGGCGGAGCGGGTGGGGATCACGGCGACCCGCACGCCCTCGGCGCGGGCCTGTTCGGCGGCCGTGGCCGCCGCCGCGCGCAGTTCCGTGCCGCCCGGCAGGAGCACCACCTCGCGGGCGTGGGCGCGGCGGACGGCGTCGAGGAGTTCGGCGGTGGCCGGGACCTCGCCGGGGCGCACGAGCACGGTGGTCGCGCCGGCCTCGGCGCACAGGCCCGCCAGTCCCTCGCCGGGAACCACGGCGACCACGGCACGCTGGGCGCGCTCGCCGCGGCCGCGGCGGCGCTCGTCGCCGAAGTGCGTGATCCGTATCCGGTACGGCCGCCCTGCGACGACCCCCGCCTCCACGGCCGCGCCGGGGTCGTCGACATGGACGTGGACGTTCCACAGCCCGTCGCCGCCGACCACGACCAGGGAGTCGCCTAGGCCGTCGAGCCGGGCGCGCAGTTCCGCGACCGCCGCCTCCGAGGCCTCCAGCAGGTAGATGACCTCGTACGCGGGCCCGTCCTCGTGCTGCTCGCACGGGTCGTCCGGCCGCGCGGCGGGCACCGCGGTCCGGCCGGCCACGGGTTCGGCGGCCGGCTCCTGCCCGGACAGCGCCTGCCAGAGGGCGCCGAGGACGGCGACCAGTCCGCAGCCGCCGGCGTCGACCACCCCGGCCCGGCCGAGCGCGGCGAGCTGCCCGGGAGTCTCGGCGAGTGCGGCGCGGGCGGCGTCGTAGGCGGCGCGGGCCACGTCGGCCGCGGTGCCGGCGGCCGCCGAGGCCGCTTCGCCGGCCCGCGCGGCGGCGCCCGCGACGGTGAGCATGGTGCCCTCCACCGGGTGCGCGACGGCCGCGTACGCCTCCTCCGCGGCCCGGGTGAGCGCGTGCGCCAGCAGCCCGCCGGGGCCGCTCTGCCGGCCTTCGGGCTCGGCGCCGAGTACGTCGGCCACCCCGCGCAGCAGCTGCGCGAGGATCGTCCCGGAGTTACCGCGCGCCCCGACGAGCGCGCCGTGCGCCCATGCCCGTACGGCCTCGGGCAGGGAGGTCGGTGCCGCGGCGGCGCGGGCGGCGCTGTCGAAGGTCTCGGCCAGCGCGCGGTCGGCCGACTCTGCGGTGAGGTAGAGGTTGGTGCCGGTGTCCGCGTCGGCGACCGGGTATACGTTGATCGCGTCGATGTCCTCGCGGGCCCGGCCCAGTGCGGCCAGGGCGAGCGAGCTCCAGGTGCGCACGGCCTCGGCGTCGAGCTCGTCGGCGGGCTGCGGCTGCGGCTCGTGCGGCACCGGGCGTTCCTCCTTGTGCGGGCCAGGGTTCACCGCAGGGTAACGAAGGACCGCGCCCCCGGGGTCCGGACCGCGGGGCGGGGGCGTCGGCCGCCATGGTAGTTTTCTTGGACGGGCGCAGTCGTTGTATGCTGCTCCGGTTGCCCGATGAGAGTCGGGTCTTTTCCCCGGCAAACCACTTCAGACCTCTGATTCCGGTGCGCCGGATTCACTGTAATTGCATCTGAAGTCTTTGGAGTGACCTGTGGCTGCCAACTGCGACGTTTGCGCCAAGGGGCCGAGCTTCGGCAACAACATCTCCCACTCGCACCGCCGCACCTCGCGTCGCTGGAACCCGAACATCCAGCGCGTTCGTGCCGTGGTCAATGGGACGCCGAAGCGCCTCAACGCCTGCACCTCGTGCATCAAGGCCGGCAAGGTCTCGCGCTGACGCCCGTCGTAGCGCAGCCCCTTCCGGTTGCCAAGAAGGCCGGTTCACCTCTGGTGAACCGGCCTTTTGCCTTGCCCGGGGGATTCCGGGTGCCGGGATCCCGGCACCCGGGGCGGGGTCAGCGCAGCCGCCAGGCGTGATCCACCGGGCCGATGCCCCCGCCGAGTGCGAAGCCGGCGGCGATGCCGCCCGTCACGTACTCCTTGGCGGCCGTGACGGCCTCCGGGACGGCGAGGCCCTTGGCCAGGCCGGCCGCGATGGCGCTGGCGAGGGTGCAGCCCGTGCCGTGGGTGTGCCGGTTGGAGTGGCGCGGGGCGCGCAGCCACCGCTCCCCGGTGCCGTCGGTGAGCAGGTCCACGGCCTCCTCGCCGTGCGCCGCGAGGTGGCCGCCCTTGATCAGCGCCCAGCGGGGCCCGTGGCCGAGGATCGCGTCGGCGGCCCGGCGCATGTCGTCCTCGGTCTCCACGACGATGCCGGTGAGCTGGGCGACCTCGTCCAGGTTGGGCGTGGCCACGGTGGCCCGCGGCAGCAGTTCCGTGCGTACGGCGTCCAGCGCCGAGGCGGCGAGCAGGGCGTCCCCGTGCTTGGAGACGCCGACGGGGTCCACGACGGCCGGGGCCGCGGTGTCGGCCAGCAGCGCGGCCACGGTCTCCACCAGAACGGCGGAGGAGAGCATGCCGGTCTTCACGGCGTGCACCCCTATGTCGTCCACGACGGCCCGGTACTGGGCCGTGACGGCCTCGGCGGGCAGCTCCCAGGCTCCCCGTACCCCGAGTGAGTTCTGCGCGGTCACGGCGGTCACCACGCTCATGCCGTGGACGCCGAGCGCCAGCATGGTCTTGAGGTCGGCCTGGATGCCCGCGCCGCCGCCGGAGTCCGATCCGGCGACGGTCAGGCACAGCGGCGGCGCCGTGTTCACTGCGTGCCGTCCTGGGCGGCCGGGTCGGCCCCGAAGTGGTCCCAGCCGCCCGTGCTGGTCCAGGGCGCGCCGTCGACGGTCACCTGGGGCAGCGCGGAGCGGTTGAGGACCTCGCCGATGACCTTCCAGCGGGCGGGGAGCTTCACGTCGGGCGGGAAGGTCGCCACGATCGCGTGGTCCTCTCCCCCGGTGAGCACCCACTGGAGCGGGTCCACGCCCACGGCCTGCCCGATGTCGTGCATCTGGGTCGGGATGTCGACGGCGGCCGAGCGCAGGTCGATCCGTACCTTGCTGGCCTCGGCGATGTGCCCGAGGTCGGCGATCAGGCCGTCGCTGACGTCGGTCATGGCGCTGGCGCCGAGCCCGGCGGCCGCGGGGCCTGCGTGGTACGGCGGCTCGGGGCGCCGATGGGCCTCGACGAAGGCCCGCGGGGAGCGGAAGCCGCGCGAGAGCACTGCGTAGCCGGCCGCCGACCAGCCGAGCCAGCCGGTGACGGCGACGACGTCGCCGGGCTGTGCGCCGGAGCGCAGGACGGGCTCGTGGTTGCGCAGGTCGCCGAGGGCGGTGATGGAGACGGTGATGGTGTCTCCACGGACCACGTCCCCGCCGACCACGGCGGCACCGGCGACCTGGCACTCGTCGCGGATGCCGTCCATGAGCTCGGTGGGCCAGGTCACCGGGAGTTCGGCGGGTACGACGAGGCCGAGCAGCAGCGCGGTCGGCACCGCTCCCATGGCCGCGATGTCCGCCAGGTTCTGCGCGGCCGCCTTGCGGCCCACGTCGTAGGCCGTGGACCAGTCGCGCCGGAAGTGCCGGCCCTCCAGCAGGATGTCGGTGCTCGCCACGACCCTCCGGTCGGGCGCCGACACCACGGCGGCGTCGTCGCCGGGTCCGAGCCGGACCGCCGGGGTGGTGGTGAGCCGTGAGGTGAGCTCCCTGATCAGCCCGAACTCCCCCAGCTCGCCGACAGTGCCCTTCATCGCTGTGCCCCTTCTTGCCCAGTCCGCTTGCGGTCGCGAGCCGTCACAGCTCTGGGTACCGTCAACAGATACGTCAACTTCTGCTCTCCGTACGCCCCGCTGTGCGTGGCGCCGGGCCCGCAGGTCTCCCCGTGGCGCACGGCGACGCGGTACCGTGGCGTCCCTTCTTCCCCCGGCCCTGTCCATCGTGTGGGGTCCACCCGAAGATTAGGGGAAATGATCCTCGTGGCCGCCCTGGAGGTTCCGTGGTACAGGCGTACATCCTTATCCAGACCGAAGTGGGCAAGGCGTCGTTCGTCGCCGAGTCCATCGGCCAGATCCCGGGGGTGATCCAGGCCGAGGACGTGACGGGTCCGTACGACGTGATCGTGCGCGCCCAGGCCGACACCGTGGACGAGCTCGGCCGCATGGTCGTGGCCAAGGTCCAGCAGGTGGAGGGGATCACCCGCACCCTGACCTGCCCGGTGGTCCATCTGTAGCCCCCGTCTACTCTTGGCCGGTGATGTCCCTCCACCGCCGGCCCGTCCGTGTCCTGGCCATGCCCGTCGCCCTGGCCGTGTCCGCCATGGCGGCGTGCTCCCCGGGCGGTTCCGAGGCCCGGGTGGAACCGCCCCCCGCGCCGCCGGGCAATGTCGCGGGGTTCTGTGCGGCACTGCACAAGGAGCTCCCGGAGACGGTGGCCGGCCTGGCACGGACCCGGACCGAACCGGAGTCCGACCTGACCGCCTCCTGGGGCGGCTCGGCGATCGTACTGCGGTGCGGTATCCCCAGACCCCCCGAGATGCTGGATCCGAAGCAGGGGGGCGTCGACGTGAACGGCGTGTCCTGGCTGCTGGAGAAGCGTGGCGACGGCGGATTCCGTTTCACCACCGGGATGCGGCTGGCTTACACGGAGGTCCGGGTCGACAAGGAGCATGCCACGGACGCGGGGATGCTCGTCGGTCTGTCCACGGCGATCGCCGCGACCGTGCCCGCGGGCATCGCCTCCTACTGAGCTCCGGCACACCGCCGCCCGCCGGCCGCCCCCGTGCGGGGCGGCCGGCGGGCGGCGGCTCGACCTGCTGTCAGCGCAGCCCGGTGGAGCGGCGCAGGGCGGCCTGGATCAGGCGGTCCACCAGCTCCGGGTACGCGATGCCGGTCTTCTCCCACATCAGCGGGTACATCGAGATCGGCGTGAAACCGGGCATCGTGTTGATCTCGTTGATGACGAAGTCGCCGTCCTCGGTGAGGAAGAAGTCGGCGCGCACGAGGCCCTCGCACGACGCGGCCTCGAAGGCCTCGATCGCGAGCCGCTGCACCTCGGCGGTCTGCTCCGGGGTGAGGGGGGCGGGCACGATCCCGGAGGCGGAGTCGATGTACTTCGCCTCGAAGTCGTAGAAGTCGTGGCTGGACACCGGCGGGATCTCGGCGGGCACGCTCGCGCGCGGCCCGTCCTCGAACTCCAGGACGCCGCACTCGATCTCGCGGCCGCGCAGCAGCGCCTCCACGATGATCTTCGGGTCGTGGCGGCGGGCCTCCTTGACGGCGGCCTCCAGGCCGGAGGCGTCGTCGACCTTGGTGATGCCGATCGAGGAGCCGGCGCGGGCGGGCTTCACGAAGAGCGGCCAGCCGTGCTCGGCGGCGAAGTCCAGGATGCGGGCCGTGGCGGCGTCCCGGTCGGCTTCCCACTCGCGGGGGCGGATGGTCACGTACGGGCCGACGCTCAGCCCGAAGGACGTGAACACCCGCTTCATGTAGTCCTTGTCCTGCCCGACGGCCGAGGCGAGGACGCCCGAGCCGACGTACGGGATGCCGGAGAGCTCCAGGAGGCCCTGGAGGGTGCCGTCCTCGCCGTAGGGGCCGTGCAGCACGGGGAAGACGACGTCGACCTCGCCCAGGGCCTTCGGGACGGCGCCCGGCTCGGTGTAGACGACCTGGCGGCTGGCCGGGTCGACCGAGAGCACGACGGCGCCGTCCTCGGACTCGGCGAGCTCCTCGACGCTCGGGAGCCTGCGGTCTGCGATGGCCATCCGCGCGGGCTCGTCGGCGGTCAGCGCCCACCGGCCGTCCGTGGTGATGCCGATGGGCAGCACCTCGTACTTGGACCGGTCGATGGAGCGCAGTACGGCGCCCGCCGTGACGACCGAGATGGCGTGTTCCGAGCTGCGGCCGCCGAACACGACGGCCACGCGGGGCTTGCGGCCCTGCTGCTCAGGGGTCTGGGGGAGGTTCTCGCTGCTCATATCGGCATGAGAGTACCCGCTCAAGCGTCCGGAAAGGAGTTAGCGACGTTCCGGTTTGGCGCTGCGGCTCATCAGCTCCTTCAGGGCCACCAGGGTCGGCTTGCCGTGGTGGACGATGTCCACGACGGTCTCGGTGATCGGCATGTCCACCCCGTGTCGGCCCGCCAGATCGGCCACTGACTGGCAGGACTTGACTCCCTCGGCGGTCTGCTTGGTGACCGCGATGGTCTCCTCCAGGGTCATCCCGCGGCCGAGGTTGGTGCCGAAGGTGTGGTTCCGGGAGAGCGGCGAGGAGCAGGTGGCGACCAGGTCGCCGAGGCCCGCGAGGCCGGAGAAGGTGAGCGGGTCGGCGCCCATGGCCACGCCCAGGCGGGTCGCTTCGGCCAGTCCGCGGGTGATGAGCGAGCCCTTGGTGTTGTCGCCGAGCCCCATGCCGTCCGCGATGCCGACGGCGAGGCCGATGACGTTCTTGACGGCGCCGCCGAGCTCGCAGCCGATGACGTCGGTGCTCGTGTACGGGCGGAAGTACGCGGTGTGGCAGGCGGCCTGGAGGCGCTGGGCGACGGCCTCGTCCACGCAGGCGACGACGGAGGCGGCGGGCTGGCGGGCGGCGATCTCGGCGGCCAGGTTGGGGCCGGTGACGACGGCGATGCGCTCGGCCGGGACCTTGGCCACCTCCTCGATGACCTCGCTCATCCTCTTGGCGGTGCCGAGTTCGATGCCCTTCATGAGGGAGACGAGCACCGTGTCGGGGGCCAGCAGCGGGGCCCAGGCGGCGAGGTTGTCGCGCAGGGTCTGGGAGGGGACGGCCAGGACGGTGAAGTCGGCGCCCGCGGCGGCCTCGGCCGGGTCGTTGGTGGCCCGGATGTTCGCGGGCAGTTCGACGTCGGGGAAGTAGTCCGGGTTGGTCCGGCCGGTGTTGATGGCGTCGACGACCTCGCTGCGGCGGCCCCACAGGGTCACCTCGCAGCCCGCGTCGGCGAGCACGATGGCGAAGGCCGTGCCCCAGGAGCCTGTTCCGAAGACGGTCGCCTTCATGGGACGTGTCACTTCTTGCCCTCCCCTGCGGCCTTGCGCCGCTGTTCCGCCCTGGCGTTGCGATGGTCGTACGGCTGCTCGGGCGCGGTCTCCCCCCGCACCTCCTCCAGGAGGCCGGTGATGGCCGCCATGATGACCTCGGTGGCCTCCTTGAGGACGTCCGGGGTGGGCTCCCGGTCGTAGAAGGCCGAGAGGTCCACGGGCGGTCCGGCGAGCACCTGGAGGGTCTTGCGCGGGAACAGCCGGACCTTGTTCTCCTTGGCGTACGGCGGCATCGCGAGGTTCGCGCCCCACTGGGCCACCGGAATGACGGGCGCCCTGGTCATCAGCGCGACACGGGCGGCGCCGGTCTTGCCGGCCATCGGCCACATGTCGGGGTCGCGGGTGAGGGTGCCCTCCGGGTAAAAGGCCACGCATTCACCGCCCTCGATGGCGTCGACGGCGGCCCGGAATGCGTCCAGGGCGTTGGTGCTCTCCCGGTAGACGGGGATCTGCCCGCTGCCGCGCAGGATCGACCCGACAATGGGGACCTTGAAGAGGGCGGCCTTGGCGAGCAATCGGGGCACCCGGCCGGTGTTGTACTGGAAGTGCGCGTAGGAGAGCGGGTCCAGATACGAGTTGTGATTGACGGCGGTGATAAAGCCGCCCTCGGCCGGAATGTGCTCCATTCCCCGCCAGTCCCGCTTGAAGAGCACTACCAGCGGCGGTTTTGCGATGACCGCCGCCAGGCGGTACCAGAAGCCGATTCTGCGGCGGGACACTCGGACACCTTCCTCTAGGACCGGTGCGCGGCTGGGGCACCTCGTCGTCGGCCGGACAAGTGTGGCCCCGGGCCCGGTCTCTGTCGAGAACACCGTACGCCCCGCTCACACCGGCGGGCTCCCGGGCTGCCCGGGCGGGGGCGACAATGGGCCGACACATGACCCGGCCATGACCTGACCTTGGCCCGGGGAGGGGCCGGAGCGCACCGGAGGGAAGGGGTCCGTCACGAACGCCGTCTGGAGTCTGGTGGTCCCGCTGAAGCCTCTGTCGGTGGCCAAGAGCCGTCTCGCGGCAGCCGTGGGGGCCTCCCGTCCGGGGCTCGCCCTTGCCTTCGCCCAGGACACCGTCGCGGGGGCGCTGGCCTGCGCCGCGGTCGCGGATGTGGTGGTGGTCACGGACGACGCCGCGGCCGGTGCGGAACTGGCCAGGCTGGGGGCGCGGATCGTCCCGGACGCCCCGGCGGCCGGGCTCAACGCGGCGCTGGCCCACGGCGCGCGGGCGGCCCGGGAGCGGCGGCCCGGCGCCGCAGTCGCGGCGATGAACGCCGACCTGCCGGCGCTGCGGCCCCCCGAATTGCTACGCGTGCTCGAAAACGCCTCGGTATTTCCACGGGCATTTCTGGCGGATGCGGCCGGAATCGGGACGACTCTTCTTTCCGCCGCACCGGACGTGGAATTGGCGCCGTCCTTCGGGGGTCCGTCGCGGGCCAGGCATTCCGCCTCGGGAGCCGTCGAAATCGCACTGGCGGACGTCGACAGCGTGCGGCGGGACGTGGACACCGCGGCGGACCTGCGGACGGCGCTCGCCCTCGGTGTGGGGCATCACACCGCCCGATACAGTGCGGGTATGCAGGCGACCGCGTACACGTACGACTCCCAGACCCGCAGCGGCAGTGTGCTGCTGGACGACGGCACCCCGGTGTCCTTCGAGGCCCCGGCGTTCGACGCGGGCGGCCTGCGGCTGCTGCGTCCCGGACAGCGGGTCCGCATCGAGACGGACGGCAAGGGCGCGGACCTGCGGATCACCCTGATCACGCTCCAGACCTTCTGAACCGGTCCGCCGCCGCGTCCGCCGGGCGTCCGGCGGCCCCGGAACGCACCGCGGGCCGGCTTCCCCAGAGGAGGGAAGCCGGCCCGGCGTGTGTGACTCGTGCCCCTACTTCTTGCGGGCGGTGGTCTTCTTCGCGGTGGCCTTGCGGGTCGCCGTCTTCTTGGCCGGCGCCTTCGTCGCTGCGGTGACCTTCTTGGCCGCCGGAGCGGTCTTCTTCGCGGCGGCGGTGGTCTTCTTCGCCGTGGCCGTGGCCTTCTTGGCGGTGGTGGCCTTCTTGGCGGCGGTCGTCGCCTTCTTCGCCGTGGCCGTGCTCTTCACCGCCGCCTTCTTGGCGGTCGCGGTGGTCTTCTTCGCCGCGACCTTCTTTGCGACCGTGGTCTTTGCCGCCGCCTTCTTGGCGGTGGTGGCCTTCTTCGCCGCGGCCTTCTTGACCGTCGCGGAGGCACCGCCGGTGAGGCTGCCCTTCGGCGCCTTCTTCACCGACACCTCGCCGCCCTTGGGCAGCTTCTTGGTGCCGCTGACCAGGTCCTTGAAGCCCTGGCCGGCACGGAATCGGGGCACCGAGGTCTTCTTGACCCGGACGCGCTCACCCGTCTGCGGGTTGCGGGCGTAACGGGCCGGACGGTCGACCTTCTCGAACGAGCCGAAGCCCGTGACCGAGACCCGGTCGCCCGCGACGGTAGCGCGGACGATGGCGTCCAGTACCGCGTCGACAGCGTCCGCGGCCTGCTGGCGGCCGCCCAGCTTGTCGGCAATCGCTTCTACGAGCTGCGCCTTGTTCACGTCTTCCCCTTCGGAGACTTCGCCAGAACGAATGTGTTCAAGCTTATTTCGCACGTTAGGCGGATATATACCGCAAATCAAACACGAAACGGGCTAATCACCCTAGTGCCGCAACGCCGGAGGCGGTTACGGAGTTCCTTCGCATCAGTCGCCTTCAGGGAATCGACCCTCGTCGAGGTCCTTCATCAACCTGTCCAGGCGCCTTGCCGCATCGGCGAGATCGTGCTTCGCCGCGGCTGTGACGACCAACAGCTTCCGGGACAGCGCCATCCTTACGCCCTCCGGGACTTGCAGTGAGCGCACCCGTGTGTGTGCTTCTTTCAGCCGGTCCGCGACGAGTTCGTAGAGCTCGAGTTGACTGTCGCGTTCCATGCACAGATTGTGCCATCTGGGGCGAGTTGTCGCCTCACGGGGCCTCAACAAACGGCTGTGCCCCCCGCCGGAGGGCGGGGGGCACAGTGTTGTCGATGTGATCACCCGGGGGTGAATAAGCGCTGATCAGGCAGGAATCAGGCCTGAATCGTGCGCGGCTTGAAGGCCGGGCGGGCGCTTTCGTAGGTCGCGATGTCCGCTTCGTTCTGAAGGGTGAGCGAGATGTCGTCCAGGCCTTCCAGCAGACGCCAGCGGGCGTTGTCGTCGAGTTCGAACTCGGCCACGACGCCTTCCGCGCGCACCTGGCGGTCGACCAGGTCGACCGTGATCTCCGCGGTCGGGTCGGCCTCGGTCAGCTCCCAGAGCCGGTCGACGGTCTCCTGCGGGAGCACGACGGTCAGCAGGCCGTTCTTCAGCGAGTTCCCGCGGAAGATGTCGGCGAAGCGGGAGGAGATGACCGTCTTGAACCCGAAGTTCTGCAGGGCCCAGACGGCGTGCTCGCGCGAGGAGCCGGTGCCGAAGTCGGGGCCGGCGACCAGCACGGTCGCGCCGGCGCGCTCCGGACGGTTCGTGACGAACTCCGGGTCCTTGCGCCAGGCCTCGAAGAGCCCGTCCTCGAAGCCGTCGCGGGTGATCTTCTTGAGCCAGTGGGCCGGGATGATCTGGTCGGTGTCGACGTTGCTGCGGCGCAGCGGGACGGCCCGGCCGGTGTGGACGGTGAAGGCTTCCATGGTTCAGACTCCGGCGGTCGCGTCGGCGGCGGACAGGTCGGCGGGCGAGGCCAGATGGCCCAGTACCGCGGTGGCGGCGGCCACCTGCGGGGAGACCAGGTGGGTGCGCCCGCCCTTGCCCTGCCGGCCCTCGAAGTTGCGGTTGGAGGTGGACGCGGAGCGCTCACCGGGCGCCAGTTGGTCGGGGTTCATCCCGAGGCACATCGAACAGCCCGCGTGCCGCCATTCGGCGCCGGCCTCCTTGAAGACCTTGTCCAGGCCCTCTTCCACGGCCTGGAGGGCGACGCGGACCGAGCCCGGGACGACCAGCATCCTTACGCCGTCGGCGACTTTGCGGCCCTCGATGATCCCGGCGACGGCGCGCAGGTCCTCGATGCGGCCGTTGGTGCAGGAACCTACGAAGACGGTGTCGACCTTGATGTCGCGCAGCGGCTGCCCGGCGGTCAACCCCATGTACTCCAGGGCCTTTTCGGCCGCGAGGCGCTCCGAAGCGTCCTCGTACGAAGCCGGGTCGGGGACGTCGGCCGACAGCGGCGCGCCCTGGCCCGGGTTGGTGCCCCAGGTGACGAAGGGCGACAGCGCGGCGCCGTCGATGACGACCTCGGCGTCGAAGACCGCGTCCTCGTCGGTGCGCAGGGTCTTCCAGTACGCGACGGCCGCGTCCCAGTCCTCGCCCACGGGGGCGTGGTCGCGGCCCTGGAGGTAGTCGAAGGTGGTCTGGTCGGGGGCGATCATGCCCGCCCGGGCGCCGGCCTCGATCGACATGTTGCAGATGGTCATGCGGGCTTCCATCGAGAGCTGCTCGATGGCCTCGCCGCGGTACTCCAGGATGTAGCCCTGGCCGCCGCCGGTGCCGATCTTGGCGATGATCGCCAGGATCAGGTCCTTCGCGGTGACGCCCTCGGGCAGCTCGCCGGTGACCGTGATGGCCATGGTCTTCGGGCGGGCCAGCGGCAGGGTCTGGGTGGCCAGTACGTGCTCGACCTGGCTGGTGCCGATGCCGAAGGCCAGCGCGCCGAAGGCGCCGTGCGTGGAGGTGTGCGAGTCGCCGCAGACCACGGTGGTGCCGGGCTGGGTCAGGCCCAGCTGCGGTCCCACGACGTGGACCACTCCCTGCTCGACGTCGCCCAGCGAGTGCAGGCGCACGCCGAACTCGGCGCAGTTCGCCCGCAGCGTCTCCAGCTGGGCGCGGGAGACCGGGTCCGCGATCGGCTTGTCGATGTCGAGGGTGGGGGTGTTGTGGTCCTCGGTCGCAATGGTGAGGTCGAGGCGTCGGACCTTGCGGCCTGCCTGGCGCAGTCCTTCGAAGGCCTGCGGGCTGGTCACCTCGTGCAGCAGGTGCAGATCGATGAAGAGGAGGTCGGGCTCGCCTTCGGCGCGCCGGACGACATGGTCGTCCCAGACCTTCTCCGCGAGTGTCCTACCCATCGCTTTCCCTCCGGCCGGCGGGTTGTGCCGGCGCTTCATAGAGATCTGTGCCACCGGACGCCCGTACCCCACGTCCCGGACGACGGCTCGGACCCAGTGGTTCGTGGACCCGCACATACAGACTCGCTGGTTCTTGGAAAAATTGAACTTGCGTTTCACAGTGTGAGACGCGAATATCGTTTCATGGACAACTCTAGCGGCGTCGGCGTTCTCGACAAGGCAGCTCTGGTATTGAGCGCACTGGAGTCCGGTCCGGCCACCCTCGCCGGGCTGGTCGCGGCGACAGGGCTCGCACGACCCACGGCACATCGCCTTGCCGTGGCACTGGAACACCACCGGATGGTGGCGAGGGACATGCAGGGCCGGTTCATCCTCGGTCCGCGGCTGGCGGAGCTCGCCGCCGCGGCCGGCGAGGACCGTCTGCTGGCCACGGCGGGACCGGTACTCACCCACCTCCGTGACGTGACGGGCGAGAGCGCGCAGCTCTACCGCCGTCAGGGAGACATGCGCATCTGCGTGGCGGCGGCGGAACGGCTGTCCGGCCTCCGGGACACCGTCCCGGTGGGCTCGACCCTGCCGATGAAGGCCGGCTCGGCCGCGCAGATCCTGATGGCCTGGGAGGAGCCCGAGCGGCTCCACCGCGGCCTGCAGGGCGCGCGCTTCACGGCGACGGCGCTCTCGGGCGTGCGGCGCCGCGGCTGGGCGCAGTCGATCGGCGAGCGGGAGCCCGGCGTGGCGTCCGTCTCGGCGCCGGTGCGCGGGCCGTCGAACCGCGTGGTGGCCTCCGTATCGGTCTCCGGGCCGATCGAGCGGCTGACGCGCCACCCGGGCCGGATGCACGCCCAGGCCGTCATCGACGCGGCCGCACGGCTCACGGAGGCGCTGCGCCGCTCCGGCTGACGCCCCGACCCCACCTGTTCACCCCCGGGCCCGGGGGCGCGTTCGACGCCGCACACGTCCGAACACGCGCCTCCGGGCCCGTACTTGTGCCCGCGCCGGCAGGACCGGCACAAAGCGAAGAGGCCCTCCGCGATGAACGCGGAGGGCCTCTTCGATGCGTACCCCCGACCGGATTCGAACCGGCGCTACCGCCTTGAGAGGGCGGCGTGCTAGGCCGCTACACAACGGGGGCTTGCTTGTACTGCGCTGGGCTACCAGGACTCGAACCTAGAACAAAGGAACCAGAAACCTTCGTGTTGCCAATTACACCATAGCCCAATGTGGTCTATACCAGACCAGTACCCCCGACCGGATTCGAACCGGCGCTACCGCCTTGAGAGGGCGGCGTGCTAGGCCGCTACACAACGGGGGCCCTAGCGATCCTGCATCAAGACGTCCGGGAGCTACCCAAGAGGAGATCTTGCGGGAAGGATCTGTACCCCCGACCGGATTCGAACCGGCGCTACCGCCTTGAGAGGGCGGCGTGCTAGGCCGCTACACAACGGGGGCAAAGCACTGCGTTACTACTGCACTGCGCTGGGGTACCAGGACTCGAACCTAGAATAAGGGAACCAGAAACCCTCGTGTTGCCAATTACACTATACCCCACCGAAAGTCAACCCCCTGGGGGATTTTCTTTCGAGTGGCGCCTCCGTCCGGCCTTTCGGCCCGCTCCGGCGGCGCAGAAAGAACATTACCGGATGCCTGACCGTGCTCCAAAACGGGTATCGCGCGCCAGCAGCTCGGGCAGCCGGTCAAGGCCTTCGATCCGGTGCGCCCCCTCGGGGGCGGGTCCCCGGCCGCCGTCCCGGTCGATCCAGACGGCGAGCAGCCCGGCGTCGCGGGCCCCCCGCGCGTCGATCTCGGGCTGGTCCCCCACGTACGCCACCTCCCCGGGCGGCAGTCCGAGCGCCTCGCACGCGGCGAGGAAGGCCTCCGCCTCGGGTTTGCTGACGCCGAGCTCGACGGCGCAGACCAGCACCTCGAAGCGTTCGCGCAGGCCGAGGTGACGCAGTTTGGGGTCCTGGTTGGTCGTGGAGGAGTTGGAGAGCACCCCGTGCCGGTAGTCGGCCGCGAGGGCGTCGAGCGCCGGCACGACGTCGGGGAAGACGGTCCAGGCGGCCTTGTAGTGCTCGACGTAACTGTCGAACCAGGCGTCGGCCTCGGCCGCGGTCATGCCGGGCTCGTCGAGGAACTCCCGTACCCGCTCCTGGCGCTGCCCCTGGAAGGTGCCCACGCCCGCGGCGAAGTTCGCCCAGTGGCGGTCGGTGATCTCCCGCCAGCGCGCGAGCGCCTGCGCGGGGGTCCCGTACCGCTCGGCGAGCCGGACGGCCTCCAGCTGCGCCGCGAGACCGGCCGCGTCGGCCCCCGTGTAGTCGAAGAGGGTGTCGTCGATGTCCCACAGCACGGCGCGGATCGGCATGTGCCCGAGCCTATGCCGAAGCGCCCTCCTGCGGGGGCACGACGAAGAAGTCCGTCACGAAGCAGGTGACCCGGCCCTCGGCGTCGCGGCCGATCCAGGTCGGGTAGCAGCCGTCGCCCCACCCGGAGGTGAATCCCGCGAGGGTGGGACCGGCCTCTCCCCCGGCCAGGAAGACCGCAGGGCCGTCGCCGACCGTCTCCATGGCGGCCCACACCGCGCCTTCCTCCTCCCCGGTACCGGGGAACGAGCCGTCGGCGGCGGCGTCGTAGAAACAGCCGGTGCCCGCGTCCACGCCGTACCCGTAGAACTCGTCCTCGCCCAGGACGGCCGGGTCCTGGCTCTCGTCACCGCGAACGGCTCCGCGTCGCCCGACCCGAGGAGGACGAAGGGGTCGCAGGCGACGATCCGGCCCGTGGGCAGGGTCGCGTCCCCGATGACGACCGGGGCGAGCGTCCCCGTCGTCCCGTTGTCGTGGGCGAAGGCGGAACCCGCGGTGAAGTGCCAGGCGTAGTCGGGCGGGGTCATCGGCACGGCGGAGCCTCCGGGAATGCGCGGGGTGATCGGTTCCGCCGGAGCCCATGGGGCACCGCCGGCAACGCCGCAGGGGGCGGCGGCCCGGGGGTCCGGGCCGCCGCCCCCTGCGGGACGTACGGGTGGTGCTGCGGATCAGCCGGCCAGCTTGGCCAGGGCCGCGTCGATGCGGGCCAGCGAGCGCTCCTTGCCCAGGATCTCCAGGGACTCGAAGAGCGGCAGGCCGACCGTGCGGCCGGTGACGGCCACGCGGACGGGGGCCTGGGCCTTGCCGAGCTTGAGGCCGTGGGCCTCGCCGGCGGTCAGGACGGCCTGCTTGAGGGACTCCGGGTCCGACCAGTCGGCGTCGGCGAGCTTCTCGCGGGCGGTGGTCAGCAGGGCCGCCGGCTCGCCCTTCATCGCCTTGTCCCACGAGGCCTGGTCCTCGACGGGCTCCTTGCGGAACAGGAAGTCGACGTTGGCGGTGATCTCCGACAGGACGCCCACGCGCGTCTGGGCGTACGGCGCGATGCGCTCCCAGGCCTCGGTGTCGAAGTCCTCCGGCGCCCAGTTGGCGTGCGGGGCCTGCAGCCACGGGGCGCAGCGGTCCGCGAAGACCTTCGGGTCGAGCAGGCGGATGTGGTCGCCGTTGATCGACTCGGCCTTCTTCAGGTCGAAGCGCGCCGGGTTGGCGTTCACGCCGTCGATGTCGAACTTCTGGACCATCTCCTCGATCGAGAAGACGTCCTGGTCCTTGGAGAAGGACCAGCCGAGGAGCGAGAGGTAGTTCAGCAGGCCCTCGGGCAGGAAGCCGCGCTCGCGGTACAGGTTGAGCGAGGCCTCGGGGTCGCGCTTGGAGAGCTTCTTGTTGCCCTCGCCCATCACGTACGGCAGGTGGCCGAAGGCGGGGGTGCCCTTGGCGACGCCCAGCTCGATCAGCGCCTTGTACAGGGCGATCTGGCGCGGGGTCGACGAGAGGAGGTCCTCGCCGCGCAGGACGTGCGTAATCTCCATCAGCGCGTCGTCCACCGGGTTGACCAGGGTGTAGAGCGGGGCCCCGTTGGCCCGGACGATGCCGAAGTCCGGCACGTTGTCCGGGGTGAAGGTCAGCTCGCCGCGCACCAGGTCGGTGAAGGTGATGGGCTCGTCGGGCATCCGGAAGCGGACGATCGCGGGGCGGTGCTCGCCCTGGTACGCCTCGATCTGCACGGTGGTGAGCTCGCGGCAGTGGCCGTCGTAGCCGGAGGGCTTGCCGGCCGCGCGGGCGGCGGCGCGGCGCGCGTCGAGCTCCTCGGTGCTGCAGTAGCAGTGGTAGGCGTAGCCGCCGTCCAGCAGCTTCTGGGCGACGTCCTTGTAGATGTCCATGCGCTCGGACTGGCGGTACGGGGCGTGCGGGCCGCCGACCTCGGGGCCCTCGTCCCAGGTGAAGCCGAGCCAGCGCAGCGAGTCGAGCAGCTGGTCGTAGGACTCCTCGGAGTCGCGGGCCGCGTCGGTGTCCTCGATGCGGAACACGAACGTGCCGCCGTGGTGGCGGGCGAACGCCCAGTTGAAGAGGGCGGTCCGCACCAGGCCCACGTGGGGGTTGCCGGTCGGGGAGGGACAGAAACGTACGCGGACGGGTCCGTTAGCCACGCTTGATCACCTTGTTGGTGAGAGTGCCGATGCCTTCGATGGTGACGGCGACCTCGTCGCCGACGTTGAGGGGGCCGACTCCGGCCGGGGTCCCCGTGAGGATGACGTCGCCGGGGAGCAGCGTCATGGCCTCGGTGATGTGGACGACCAGGTCCTCGATGGAGCGGACCATGTCACTGGTGCGGCCCAGCTGGCGCTGCTGGCCGTTGACCGTGCACTGGATGGTCAGGTCGCCCGGGTCCAGGTCGGTCTCGATCCAGGGGCCGAGGGGGCAGGAGCTGTCGAAGCCCTTGGCCCGGGCCCACTGCTTCTCCCGTTGCTGGACGTCGCGCGCCGTGACGTCGTTGGCGCAGGTGTAGCCGAGGATGACGTCCTTGACGCGCTCCCTGGGGACCTCTCGGCACATGCGGCCGATGACCACGGCGAGCTCCGCCTCGTGGTGGAGGTCCTGGGAGAAGGAGGGGTAGGTGATCGGGTCACCCGGGCCGACCACCGAGGTGGACGGCTTGAAGAAGGTGATGGGGGCGTCCGGGACCTCGTTGCCGAGCTCCGCCGCGTGCTCCGCGTAGTTGCGGCCGATGGCCACGACCTTGTTCGGGAGCACGGGCGGCAGGAGCCGGACCTTGCTCAGCGGGACCTTGGTGCCCGAGAGCTCGAAGTCCGCGAACGGGATGCCCTTGATGATGTCGAGCACGAGCGACGCTTCGTTGCCGGGGGCGGCGTCGCCCTCGACCGCGCCGAACGCGACATTGCCGTCGATCGAGAACCTGGCGATGCGCACGTGTTGCGTCTGCCCCTCTGTATTTCCGCTGGCTGGAGTCTGCGGTCCCCAGGCTAACGCGGCGGGCGGCGGCGCTTCACGTTCCGTGCGGGGCGGCTTACTGCGCGGCGGCGGCGACCGGCGCGTCCATGAGGACCGTGCGCCGGGGGTTGGCGGTCTGCGTCGGCAGCTCGACGGCGTGCTCCGGGGTGGCCGGGGCCGCCTGCAGCTCCTCGGCGTCCTTGAGGTGCGCGAGGGTGGTGCGGCGGGGGTTGGCTATGTTGCGGAACATCGTCGTCGTCTTCATCGGAGTTCGGGGTCCTCGGTTCGGTCTGTGGATGTCGGCCGGCGCGCACACCAACCCTTGCGCCAACCCTTTAAGGGGCAAGGCTAAACATCTGAATCCCCCGCCGAACCGGGAAGTAATGGCCACGGCTATGTGAGTTTGCTCACCCGTGACCAGACATTACTTCCATAACGGACAGCCAACGAGATCCGTCGAAACGGACATTGCGCCACTGAATGCGCCATTCCGCTCCTGATCATCGCGACTGGGACACCTTGCCAGCCATGTTGTTTGGATGGCGTAAGTCCGATTTCAACCGAATGCGGTCGCACATCGCGTAGTGCATCTGTCACGTGCCGTGACCGACTCTCCGGGGGAACACGCGCACCTTGTTGGAGATCCGCCACTGTGCTGGAATTCGCGGGACCGCCGCGGGATTCAGTCCGGCGCGCAGGTGGCGCGACACCGCGCCGAGCGGCGGAAGGAAAGGGAGACGCGCCGGTCACCGACGACCACCATGGGGCCGAAAGTGCCCCACGACTCGACACCGTTCCGCCGGTCGCCCGGCGGGACGCCTGGTCCAGAGGTTGCGACGCTAGTGCAGGGACGATTCAAGAGGGATGGCAGCGCTGCGGCGGAGCAGGAGCCGCGCGGCGGGACCGACCGTGGCTCCTCGCCCCAGCACGCCCAGAACCGCGGGCCGGCTGTCGAGGGCGCACGCCCCGACGCATCCGCAGCGGTGAAGGCCAAGGGCCGTGTGAAGTCCGTGAAGGCCAAGTCCAAGGACAAGGCCGGGTCGACCGAGCAGGACGTGGCGATACCGAAGGCCCCCAGTGGGCCCGGCTCTCGCCTCGCCATGCAGAACTGGCGCATCAGCACGCGACTCGTGTCGCTGCTGACCCTGCCGGTCGTCGCCGCCACCACGCTCGGTGGCTTCCGAATCAACGACTCGCTCAACGACATCGCGCAGCTCGAGCACATGCAGCTGCTGACGACGATGACGCGACAGGCCACCAACCTGGCCGCCATGCTCCAGGAGGAGCGCGACCTCTCCGCAGGTCCGCTCTCGCTCTCCGGGGGCAAGAGCAACAGCAGTGTCGACGGCGCCCGCGCGCAGACCGACACCGCCGCCAAGGCCTTCGCCGCCGCGACCGACAAGGTCGACAGCACGGGCGAGAAGGACGACACCCTCAAGTCGATCCGCAACAACGTGCTGCAGATCGGTCGTCAGCTCACGAACATCGAGACGATCCGCACCAAGGCGTACGCCAACGGCGCCCAGCAGACCGTCAGCGAGTACAACGCGATGATCGTGTCTCTGCTCTCGCTCTCCCAGGACATGGCGCAGGCCACCTCCAACCCGGAGATGATCAAGCGTACGCGTGCCCTGGCCGCGTTCTCCGCCGCCAAGGAGTACGCCTCCATCCAGCGCGCGATCATCGCCGCCTCGCTGCCCGAGACCTCGGACAAGCAGGGCAAGCTGCAGGAGAACGACCGTCTCTACGCCCTCTCCGCCCAGAAGGGCGAGCAGCAGTCGAAGACGACCTTCGAGCTCGTCTACCAGGGCCGCACCGAGGAACTCCTCGCCGGTCTGGGCGACAGCAACTCCGAGATCTCCAGCGCCGACCACTACGCACGTCGCGTGCTGGCCAGCCAGGACGCCTTCCTCCGCGAGAAGAACCGGTCCTGGCTGGACTGGTACGACGCGGACGGCACCAAGCTCCAGGCGATGAAGGTCATCGAGCTGACCCTGCTCGAGGAGATGGAGCAGAAGGCCCGTGAGCTGAAGAACGAGGCCCAGCAGGACGCCATCATCAACGGTGCGCTGATCCTCCTCGTCCTCGGTGTCTCCCTCGTCGGCGCCTTCGTCATGGCCCGCTCGATGATCCGCTCGCTGCGCCGCCTCCAGGACACCGCGACCCGGGTCGCCCAGGACCGCCTGCCCGAGCTCGTCAAGCAGCTCTCCGAGTCCGACCCGCAGGACGTGGACACGTCCGTGGAGTCGGTCGGTGTGCACACCCGGGACGAGATCGGCCAGGTGGCCGCGGCATTCGACGACGTGCACCGCGAGGCCGTCCGCCTCGCCGCCGAGCAGGCCCTCCTGCGAGGCAACGTCAACGCGATGTTCACCAACCTCTCGCGCCGCTCGCAGGGCCTCATCCAGCGTCAGCTCTCGCTCATCTCCGAACTGGAGTCGCGCGAGGCCGACCCGGACCAGCTCTCCTCCCTCTTCAAGCTCGACCACCTCGCGACCCGCATGCGCCGTAACGGCGAAAACCTCCTCGTCCTCGCGGGCGAGGAGCCGGGCCGCCGGTGGACCCGCCCCGTCCCGCTCGTCGACGTGCTCCGCGCCGCCGCGTCCGAGGTGGAACAGTACGAGCGCGTCGAGCTGGCCTCGGTGCCCGGCACCGACGTCGCCGGCCGCGTCGTCAACGACCTCGTGCACGTGCTCGCGGAGCTGCTGGAGAACGCCACCTCGTTCTCCTCCCCGCAGACCAAGGTCAAGGTCACCGGTCACGCGCTGCCCGACGGCCGCGTGCTCGTCGAGATCCACGACACCGGTATCGGTCTCTCCCCGGAGGACCTCGCCGCGATCAACGAGCGACTCGCGTCGCCGCCCACCGTGGACGTCTCCGTCTCCCGACGCATGGGTCTGTTCGTGGTCGGCCGCCTGTCCCTGCGACACGGCATCCGCATCCAGCTGCGCCCCTCCGACTCGGGTGGTACGACGGCCCTCGTCATGCTCCCGGTGGACGTCGCCCAGGGCGGCAAGAAGCCGGGCCCGACGCCGGGTCAGGGCGGCCCGGGCGGCGCCCAGGGCGGCCCCGGTGCCCAGGCCTCCGTGCCCGGTCCGGCCGGACGTCCCACCGTGGGCGCGGGCCCGCAGCGCGGCCAGGTCGGCGGGGGTGGCCAGCGCGCCGCCCTGCCGGGTCGCGACGGCGGCGCCGGTCAGCAGCGTCCGCAGGGCGGCCGGTCCCCGCAGCAGGGCGGTCCGGGTGCTCCCGGTCCCCGTCCGCAGCAGGGTCAGACCACCGCGGGACAGGGCCAGGGCGGCTTCGCCGCCGGCGGCCCGCTGCCGACGCGCGGTCCGGTCCCCAGTGTCGGCTTCGGCGGTGGCGCGCAGTCGCGTCCGGCCTCCCCCGGTGCCTTGGGCTTCCAGCAGGGCAACGGCTTCGAGCGGCCTCAGCCGCAGCAGCCCCAGCCCCAGCAGGCTCAGCAGCAGCCGACCGGTCCTGCGGCTCCGGCCCCGGGCGGTCAGCGGCCGCAGCTGCCGCCGCGCGGCGGCGCCGCAGCCCGTCCGGAGCTGGCCGGCCCGCAGACCACCAGCTGGGGCTCCGACCAGGCCCGCGGCCACGACGAGCTCTCGGGCCCCGGCTCGACGGCCGAGTTCGCGCGCCCCGACTTCAACGCGCCGATGCCCCAGGGCGACGGCGCGGGCAGCACCACCGGCCAGTTCGAACGTCCGGACGTACGGGGCCCCATCGACCCGTCCAGCACCGGCCAGTTCGAGCGCCCGGGCTACCAGCCCCAGCGGCCGGGCGGCCCCGGGGTCGGCGGGTTCGCCCGCCAGCCGCAGGCCCCGCAGCAGCCCCAGCCGCAGCACATGCAGCCGCAGGCTCCGCAGCCGGGCGGCGAGTACGCACCCGTACCGCCCGCGCGGCCCGAGGCTCCGCGGCTGCCGCAGGCCCACCGGCCCGAGGCGCTGCCGCCGGCCCAGAGCTCCGGCGACGCCCGCAGCCCGATCTTCGACACGCTGGAGTCGAACTGGTTCCGCGAGGAGGGGCAGCAGCCCCCCGCGCAGGCCCCGGCCGTACCCCAGCAGCCGCAGCAGTCCGCTCCGTCGGCCCCGCAGCAGCACCAGCTGCCGCAGCGCGGCCAGGAGCACGCGGCCGAGCCCGCCCAGACGGCGACCGGCAGCATGCCGACCGTCAGCTGGAAGTCCTCGCCGAACGACGAGCTGATGCGGCAGGCCGAGCGCGTGCGCCAGCCCGCCGCCGGCGGCATCACGACGTCGGGGCTGCCCCGCCGGGTCCCGCGGGCGAACCTCGTGGCCGGCACCGCGCAGCAGCAGGCCGACGCACAGGCGGGTCCGCAGGTCTCGCGGGCGCCGGACGACGTCCGCGGCCGTCTGACCAACCTCCGACGCGGTATCCAGCAGGGCCGTCAGGCTGGCAACAACAGCCAGACGACCGGCAGTTACCACATCGACCCCACTTACCAGCAGGAGCGATAGTTGAGTTCGATGAGCCAGGCGGCACAGAACCTGAACTGGTTGATCACCAACTTCGTGGACAACACCCCCGGGGTGTCCCACACGGTGGTGGTCTCCGCCGACGGCCTCCTTCTGGCGATGTCCGACGGATTCCCCCGCGACCGCGCCGATCAGCTGGCGGCCGTGGCCTCCGGACTGACCTCGCTGACCGCCGGTGCCTCCCGCATCTTCGAGGGTGGCGCCGTCAACCAGACCGTGGTCGAGATGGACCGGGGATTCCTCTTCCTCATGTCCGTGTCCGACGGATCCTCGCTGGCCGTACTGGCGCACCCGGAGTGCGACATCGGCCTCGTGGGCTATGAGATGGCTCTTCTGGTGGATCGCGCGGGCAGTGTCCTCACCCCGGACCTGCGCGCCGAACTGCAGGGAAGCCTGCTCGGCTGACTTCCCCTCTCCCGGCCGGACGGTACTACCGGCCGGGAGACCGGGGCCCACGCCCCGGAATCCAGTACCACCGCCAGGCCGTCATACCGTTCCCCCCACCGGCCGCCCCGTCAGACGGCACGCTGACCACTGCTGTCCAGCCCGGAGGATCCATGACCCCGCCCCCCGCCTACCCCGATGCGTACGGAGATTCGTACTCGGAAGGCGATCAGCCGCTGGTCCGCCCCTATGCGATGACCGGCGGCCGGACCCGGCCCCGCTACCAGCTCGCCATCGAGGCGCTGGTCAGCACCACCGCCGATCCGATGCACCTGTCCGGCCTGCTCCCGGAGCACCAGCGCATCTGCACCCTGTGCCGCGAGGTCAAGTCGGTCGCCGAGGTCTCCGCGCTGCTGTCCATGCCGCTCGGTGTGGCACGCATCCTCGTCGCCGACCTGGCCGAGGCCGGCATGGTGGCCATCCACCAGCCGGGCAATGGAGAGGCCGGCGGCACGCCGGATGTAACACTGCTCGAAAGGGTGCTCAGTGGCCTTCGGAACATCTAGCGGAGCGGCTCCCCGCTCCACCACCTCCGCGAAGATCGTGGTGGCGGGCGGCTTCGGCGTGGGCAAGACCACGTTCGTCGGAGCCGTGTCCGAGATCAACCCGCTGCGCACCGAAGCCGTCATGACCAGCGCCTCCGCCGGCATCGACGACCTCACGCACACCGGTGACAAGACGACCACCACGGTCGCCATGGACTTCGGCCGCATCACGCTGGACCAGGACCTGATCCTGTACCTCTTCGGTACGCCGGGCCAGGACCGCTTCTGGTTCATGTGGGACGACCTGGTCCGCGGCGCGATCGGTGCGATCGTGCTCGTCGACACGCGCCGTCTCGCCGACTGCTTCCCCGCGGTCGACTACTTCGAGAACAGCGGCCTGCCCTTCGTCGTGGCGCTCAACGGCTTCGAGGGACACCAGCCGTACACGCCGGAGGAGGTGCGCGAGGCCCTGCAGATCGGCCCCGGCGCCCCCATCATCACCACGGACGCCCGCCACCGCGCGGACGCCAAGAGCGCGCTCATCACGCTCGTCGAGCACGCCCTCATGGCGCGGCTCAAGTAGCAGGGCGGCTCCAACTGCCGCACGGGAGGGGCGGGCTGTGTCGTATGACACGGCCCGCCCCTGTCGTTCATAACGTTTCGACAGAGAATTGAAGCCAGTTGGCAACCGGATGCGTTCGGTCGGTGCCGCTGCGCTCACAACCACCCCGGCTTTTGCCGCAGGACGCTCTTTATGTCCGGTTTATGTGAGGCATAAGTCTCCAGGACTCACGGATTTCAACTGTTTGGAACAGGGCCGTCAACCGTGCTGGAATTCAACGAACTAGCTAGTAGCACCGCCGAGAGGTTGTTGGTCGAGTGAGGCGAAGCAACGCAAGCCCCGCGGATGAACCCGCGCGCGGCAACTTCACCCCGCCGCCGCGAGCGGCCACGTCGCCCGCCGACGTGCCCGTGGAACCGCCTGTGAAGAGCGGGAGCACCAGCAGGTTCTCTCCCCGCAACTGGCGCGTGCCGACCCGCCTGAACGCCATCCTGCTCGTGCCGGCCCTCGTGGGCCTGGTCATGGGCGGGTTCCAGGTGAAGGGCTCCGTCGACACGTGGAACGAGGCCAAGGACGCCGAGCAGATAGCCCGGGTCGTCCAGGCCGCCTCGGAATACAGCCAGGCACTGCTCAACGAGCGTGACCTGACCGCCGAGCCGCTCCTGAACGGCCTGACCAAGGACGACAAGGTCACCAAGGCCTACGCGGCGACCACCGCGGCCAAGGAGAAGTTCGACAAGGCCGTCCAGGACCTGCCCGAGAACCAGGGCATGGAACGGCGCCTGGAGCTCTTCCGCACGGAGGAGCCCAAGCTGACGGACGTCCGTCAGACGGCCTACCAGGCCGGGATCGAGAGCCCCAAGAAGAACCCGCCTTCTTCGTTCGGCCCCATCCCGACCGAAGAGGGCTACGTCACCGTCCAGCACTACCTGATGCAGTTCGCCAACGAGCTCGGTCTCGGCACCGGCAACGTGACCTCGTACGGCCGCATGGTCTACGCGATCCAGCTGGCCAAGGCGGCGAACTCGCTCCAGCGCTCCGTCGGCACGCACCTGCTGGTGCGCCCGAGCAACGACGAGAACACCCGCAAGGCCCAGCTCGTCGCCTTCTCCTCCTACGCCTACCTCGAGGAAATCGCCATCGGCGAGTACGTCGCGGCGGGTACCGAGGAGGACGTGACCAGGCTGAAGACGGTCATGGCGAAGAAGTCCGAAGAGGGCGCCGCCAAGCTCGCCGAGGCGAAGGCCGCCGCCGAGCAGGCCGGCACCCCCTTCAAGGCCCCGCCCGTCTCGCCGATCAACAAGTCGATCCTCACCGGCATGACCGAGGCGATCGCCAGCGGCGATCCCAAGAAGAAGGTCATCGAAGGCGGCACCACGCCGGCGGCGTGGCAGTTCGCCGCCACGTCCAAGTTCGACGGCTACGACGAGGTCGAGAAGGAACTCCTCGAGAAGGCCGTCAACGACGCCGTCGCGGTCTCGGACGACGCCCGCGCCGACGCCATCACCAACGGCGCCATCGTGGTCGTGGCCCTGCTCGCCGCGTTCATCCTGGCCGGCATGATGGCCCGCCAGATGGGCCGCGCGATGAGCCGCCTGCGCACCGCCGCCTTCGACATCGCCGAGCAGCGCCTGCCGTCGCTCGTCGACCAGCTCTCGCGCACCGATCCGGGCAAGGTCGACACCCGTGTCCACCCGATCCCGATCGACTCCCAGGACGAGATCGGCGAGGTCGCCCGCGCCTTCGACCAGGTCCACCGCGAAGCGGTCCGGCTCGCCGCCGAGCAGGCGCTCCTGCGAGGGAACGTCAACGCGATCTTCACGAACCTCTCCATGCGCAACCAGTCGCTGATCGAGGGCCAGCTGACCCTCATCACCGACCTGGAGAACAACGAGGCCGACCCGGACCAGCTGGAGAACCTCTTCCGCCTGGACCACCTGGCCACCCGTATGCGCCGCAACGGCGAGAACCTCCTCATCCTCGCGGGTGAGGAGCCGGGCCGCCGCTGGGACCAGCCGGTGCCCCTCGTGGACGTGCTCCGCGCCGCCTCCTCCGAGGTGGAGCAGTACGAGCGCATCGAGCTCTCCGGTGTCTCCGAGGCCGAGATCCACGGCCAGGCCGTGACCGACCTCGTGCACCTGCTGGCCGAGCTGCTGGAGAACGCCACCACGTTCTCCTCCCCGCAGACCAAGGTCCGCGTCAACGCCACGCGTCTGCCCGACGGCCGCGTGATGGTGGAGATCCACGACAAGGGCATCGGCCTCACCGCCGAGGACTTCGCGGACATCAACCACAAGCTCGCCAACCCGCCGACCGTGGACGCCGCGATCTCGCAGCGCATGGGTCTGTTCGTGGTCGGCCGGCTGGCGGACCGCCACAGCATCCGCGTCCAGCTGCGCCCCTCGGGCGAGGCTGCGGGCACCACCTCGCTGATCATGCTTCCCGACGCCATCACGCACGGTGGCGGTGGCGAGGGCATCCCGGACGACGACTTCACGGTCTCGCAGATCATTCCGGAGCAGAAGACCCAGCTGGCCGCCCCGATGCGCACGGCCGCGGAGCTCGGCTTCGACGACTCGCGCTACGAGCAGGCCGGCGAGGGGCACGGGCTCGACCCGGTCGGGCGTTCGCTCGGCCGCGAGGAGCGGCGTGCCGCGCTGGAGGCCCAGGTCGGCTTCCCGCAGGAGCAGCAGGGCTACGCCGAGCAGGGCGGCCAGGACTATCCGGAACCTCAGCCGGAGCACGGGTACCAGCCGTACCAGGGCTACGAGCAGCAGTCCGAGCAGGGTTACGAACCCGCGTACGACGGACAGGGCGCGCAGCAGGGGTACGAGGCGTACCCGCAGCAGGACTACGCCTATACGGAAGACGGCTACCCGGACCAGCAGTCGAGCACGCAGAGCTACGACGGAGGCTACGAAGCCCAGTCGGGGCAGGCCGAGTGGCCCGAACAGAACACGTATCCGGCTGCCTACCAGCAGGATTACGGGACTGAATCGGAATCCCAGGCCGTCCCCGAACCGGCCGCGGAGCGCGTAGGCTTCGACCGTCCGGGTGCCGCTGCCGACACCGGTCACGAAATGACCGGAGCGGGCCTGCCGCGACGCGGCAGCCAGCAGCAGTGGGGGCCGGCGCAGCAGGAAGCGGAGTCCTCCGGGTCCCTCTTCGAGCAGCGGCCGCAGCGTCAGCGGCAGGCCGCGGCGGCGGAGCAGGAGCAGGACGGTGGCACGGCGTGGCGCTCGGGTAACGACGAGCGCTGGCAGCAGGCCGCCAAACTCCGTGAGCCGAAGGCGGGCGGGGTCACCCCGTCCGGTCTCCCTCGGCGCGTGCCCAAGGCCAACCTGGTCGAGGGCGCAGCGGAGACGACCCCGCAGGGCGGCCCCCAGGTCTCCCGCGCTCCGGAGGACGTCCGCGGCAGGTTGAGCAACCTGCGGCGAGGTGTCCAGCAGGGACGCAGCGCGGGTACTGAGCAGTCAAGTAACAGCTATGACCAGGAGCGTTAGTGTGAGCCCGATGAGCCAGGCGGCACAGAACCTGAACTGGTTGATCACCAATTTCGTGGACAACACCCCCGGGGTGTCGCACACGGTGGTGGTCTCCGCCGACGGCCTTCTTCTGGCGATGTCCGACGGATTTCCGCGCGACCGCGCCGATCAGCTGGCGGCCGTGGCCTCCGGACTGACCTCGCTGACCGCCGGTGCCTCCCGCATCTTCGAGGGTGGCGCCGTCAACCAGACCGTGGTCGAGATGGACCGGGGATTCCTGTTCCTGATGTCCGTCTCGGACGGATCGTCCCTCGCGGTGCTGGCGCACCCGGAGTGCGACATCGGCCTCGTGGGCTACGAGATGGCTCTTCTGGTGGATCGTGCGGGCAGTGTCCTGACCCCGGACCTGCGCGCCGAACTGCAGGGAAGCCTTCTCAACTAGCAAACAGGCAGTGCGTTTCGCGCCATCGCACCGTAGGGTGCGGTGGCGCGGTTCCACAGGGAGTACTGCGTTCTTGGAGTCGGAGGAGGAGACGTGACAACACCCGGAGGACATCCTTATGGCGGCGCGCAGCAGCCGCAGGGTGGGCACGACCAGAACCGCTTCAACTTCCCCTCCGCACCGAGCCGGCCCGTGCCGGAGCAGAGCCACTACCAGCAGTACGGACAGCCCCAGCAGCCCCAGATGCCCCCGCAGGCGCCTCCGCGCGCCGCGCGGCAGCCGGCCCCGAAGGCCCACAACCCGCTGGTGCGCCCGTACGCGATGACCGGCGGCCGTACTCGGCCGCGCTACCAGCTCGCCATCGAGGCGCTGGTCAGTACCACGGCGGATCCCGCGCGTCTGCAAGGGCAGTTGCCCGAGCACCAGCGCATCTGCCGCCTGTGCCAGGAGATCAAATCCGTCGCGGAGATCTCGGCACTTCTCTCCATTCCTCTTGGTGTCGCCCGCATCCTCGTAGCCGACCTGGCGGAGGCGGGCCTTGTCGCCATTCACCAGCCCGGCGGCGACGAGTCTGCCGGTGGCCAGCCAGACGTGACACTGCTCGAAAGGGTGCTCAGTGGACTTCGCAAGCTCTAACGGCGGAGCGGCTCCCCGCTCCACCACCTCCGCGAAGATCGTGGTGGCGGGCGGCTTCGGCGTGGGCAAGACCACGTTCGTCGGAGCCGTGTCCGAGATCAACCCGCTGCGCACCGAAGCCGTCATGACGTCCGCGAGCGCGGGCATCGACGACCTCACCCACACCGGTGACAAGACGACCACCACGGTCGCCATGGACTTCGGCCGCATCACGCTCGACCAGGACCTGATCCTGTACCTGTTCGGCACCCCCGGCCAGGACCGCTTCTGGTTCATGTGGGACGACCTGGTCCGCGGCGCCATCGGCGCCGTCGTGCTCGTCGACACGCGCCGTCTCGCCGACTGCTTCCCCGCGGTCGACTACTTCGAGAACAGCGGCCTGCCCTTCGTCATCGCCCTCAACGGCTTCGACGGGCACCAGCCCTACACGCCGGAGGAAGTCCGCGAGGCCCTGCAGATCGGCCCGGACGCCCCCATCATCACCACGGACGCCCGCCACCGCGCGGACGCCAAGAGCGCGCTCATCACGCTCGTCGAGCACGCCCTCATGGCGCGCCTGCGGTAGGAGCCGGCCGCGTCCGACAGGCCCCTGTGTCCACGACGCGGGGGCCTTTGCCGTGTGCGGGCCCGACGCGGCGCGTGCTGCGGCGCGCGGGGCCGTACGTACGCCGGTACGCGGAAGGCCCCGCACCCTGGACGGGGTGCGGGGCCTTCGGCGGCTTTCGGGAGAGCCCGGGGCTCAGCCCTGCCAGCTGTGCGGGGCGCGGAAGCCCGGGGTGCGCTCCAGGCGGCGCCAGCCGGCCTGGCGCGGCAGGCGGACCGCGGTCTCCTCGGGAGTGGCGGCGGCGCGGGCGAGCAGGATCGCGGTGATCGCGGCCAGCTCCTCGGGTGCGGCGTTGCCCTTCTCGACGCGGAGCAGGGTGTCAGAGGCGTTGGTCATGGGGTGGCAGATCTCCTTCGCGGTTACTGCGGCGGGTTGCCGTGCTTGCGGGACGGCAGATCGGCGTGCTTGTTGCGGAGCATCGAGAGGGCGCTGACGAGCACCTCGCGGGTCTCGGCGGGGTCGATGACGTCGTCGACGAGGCCGCGCTCGGCCGCGTAGTACGGGTGCATCAGCTCGGACTTGTACTCCTTGACCATGCGCGTGCGCATGGCCTCGGGGTCCTCGGCGTCCGCGATCTGCTTGCGGAAGATGACGTTGGCCGCGCCCTCGGCGCCCATCACGGCGATCTCGTTGGTGGGCCAGGCGTAGGTGATGTCGGCGCCGATGGACTGGGAGTCCATGACGATGTACGCGCCGCCGTAGGCCTTGCGCAGGATCAGCGAGATCCGCGGGACGGTGGCGTTGCAGTACGCGTACAGCAGCTTGGCGCCGTGGCGGATGATGCCGCCGTGCTCCTGGTCGACGCCCGGCAGGAAGCCGGGGACGTCCAGCAGCGTGATGATCGGGATGTTGAAGGCGTCGCACATCTGGACGAAGCGCGCGGACTTCTCGGAGGCCTCGATGTCGAGGACTCCGGCGAGGTGGGCGGGCTGGTTGGCGACGATGCCGACGACCTGGCCGTCCATGCGCGCCAGGGCGCAGATGATGTTGCGGGCCCAGCGCTCGTGGATCTCCAGGACGTCGCCGTCGTCGACGAGCTCCTCGATGACCTTGTGCATGTCGTACGGGCGGTTGCCGTCCGCGGGCACCAGGTCCAGGAGGACCTCGCTGCGGCGGTCCGCCGGGTCGCTCGTCTCGTGGACGGGCGGGTTCTCGCGGTTGTTCGAGGGGAGCATCGAGATGAGGTAGCGGACCTCGGAGATGCAGGTCTCCTCGTCGTCGTACGCGAAGTGCGCGACGCCCGAGGTCTCGGCGTGCACGTCGGCGCCGCCGAGGCCGTTCTGGGTGATCTCCTCGCCGGTCACCGCGCGGACCACGTCCGGGCCGGTGATGAACATCTGCGAGGTGTCACGGACCATGAAGACGAAGTCCGTGAGGGCCGGGGAGTACGCGGCTCCGCCGGCGCACGGGCCGAGCATCACCGAGATCTGCGGGATGACACCCGAGGCCTTGGTGTTGCGCTGGAAGATGCCGCCGTAGCCGGCGAGGGCGGAGACGCCCTCCTGGATACGGGCGCCGGCGCCGTCGTTGAGGGAGACCAGCGGGGCACCGGCCGCGATGGCCATGTCCATGATCTTGTGGATCTTGGTGGCGTGGGCCTCGCCCAGGGCGCCGCCGAAGATCCGGAAGTCGTGCGCGTAGACGAAGACCGTGCGGCCCTCGACCGTGCCCCAGCCGGTGATGACACCGTCGGTGTACGGCTTCTTGTTCTCGAGGCCGAAGCCGGTCGCGCGGTGGCGGCGCAGCTGCTCGACCTCCTTGAAGGAACCCTCGTCGAGGAGCAGTGCGATGCGCTCGCGCGCCGTCAGCTTGCCCTTCGCGTGCTGGGCCTCGGTCGCACGGTCACTCGGTCCACGCCGCGCCTGCTCGCGCAGGGAGTGCAGCTCGGCCACGCGCCCACGGGCGTCCGTCGGCTCGCTCGGGATCTGGTCCACAACGGTCATGTACCGACCTTACGAAGATCGTGATGAAAAACCTCCGTTCATTCCGCACAGTCTCGGGAGTCTTCCGCTGTCCGGCCCGCACAGAACCACCGGTGGAAGTAAGGACTCCGCCAGATGGGGCCATCCCGGGTTGTAGGACCTTCACAGAATCCGCCGACACTCCGACCAGTGGTTGAAATTTGAACGGAATGGTTCTAGTGTCTCTCGTGTCGAAGTCGTTGAAACTTAAACAGCTTCGGCGCCCCCCACACAGAATCACTACCGAGGAGTAAGTCATGGGTCTCTTCAACCGCCGCACCCCGGAGAACACCGCCGCCGTCGCCACCCTGGAAGTGGACCCGGCGCTGGCCGCCCTCACCGGCGACTACGTCATCGACCCGGCCCACAGCAGCATCGGCTTCACCGTCCGCCACGCGATGGTGACCAACGTCCGCGGCTCCTTCGCCGACCACGAGGGCACCCTGCACCTGGACGGTTCCGACCCCTCCCGCTCCACGGCCTCCATCGACGTCAAGATCGCCTCCGTGGACACCGGCATCGCCGACCGCGACGGCCACCTGCGCAGCGGCGACTTCTTCGACGCCGAGACCTTCCCGCTGATGACCTTCCGCTCCACCGAGGCCGCGTTCCTCGGCGGGGACACCTACCGGATCACCGGCGACCTCACCATCAAGGACGTCACCCGGCCGCTCTCCATCGACCTGGAGTTCAACGGTTCCGCCACCGACCCGTACGGCAACCAGCGCGTCGGGTTCGAGGGCAGCACGGACATCCTGCGCTCGGACTGGGGCCTGACCTGGAACGCGGCGCTGGAGACCGGCGGCGTCGTGGTCAGCGACAAGGTGAAGCTGACCTTCGACATCTCCGCCATCAAGCAGGCCTGACCGCCCGCACGGCGACCCGGGGGCGGCCCCGTCTAGAAGCCGCCCCCGTCGAATCCACCGCCGTCGAACCCGCCTCCGCCGCCGAAGTCCCCTCCGCCGAAGTCGGACGGGTTGAAGTCGGCCCCGGAGTAGTCCCCGCCGTCATAGCCGCCCCCCGTGCCGCCGCCGTAGTCCGCGGCGTAGGCCGGGGTCGACATCATCGAACCGAGCATCGTGCCCACGAGCAGGCCGGGCAGGATGCCGCCGCCGAAGTAGCCGCCGGCCCAGGGTCCGTACGCCGGGCCGGCGTCGTAGTACGGCCGCGGTCCGTGCTCGGTGTCGACCGTGCGCACGGCCGGGTCCACTCCGTCTCGCAGCCGCACCGCGTCCGCCGTGCAGACGGGCACGGTACGCGCCGCCCCAGCGGCCGGGGACCACACCGCGTCCTCGGTGCTCGGCCCGTGGCGCGGGTCGAAGAAGCACGGAGCGCGGCGCTCCGGCACCGGCTCGCCCTGTCGGCGCGCGTCCAGACAGGCCAGGGCGTACCGGCCGTCCTCCAGCGCCTGGGTCACCCCGGTGACCTCTTGCGGGTACCGGACGGAGGCCATGATCTGCTTGGCCTTCTCGTACGAGTCGAGCCCCCGCTCGTAGTCCTCGCGCATGGCGTCGTCGGCGCCGGGCTCGCCGGGGTGGAAGTCGAGGCGCTCCAGCTCCTCGCCGAAGGCCGTGATGTCCTCGTCGACGACCACGCTCAGCCGCTCGACGGCCTCGCGCCGGGCCTCTTCCTTCTTCTTGCGGTTCCGGCGGACCAGCGCGTAGGCGCCGCCGCCCCCGATCGCGGCCACCGCGCCGAGGGTGACCAGCCCGCCGACCGGGACGCCGTCGTCGGCGCCTGTGGTGCCCCAGGAGCCGGGGGCGCTGCCCTTGGTCTGGGTCAGGGCCTGGTCCACGAAGTTGTTGAGCTGGGTGCTCGCGTCGGCCGGGGCGCCCGTCTTGACCGCCTCGGTGAGGTTGCGGACGGCGTTGGTCGGCATGACCGCCCGGTCGGCGCCGGCGTTGAAGCCGTCGCCGAGCCGGATCGCGTAGAGCCCGGTGATGCCGGTCTCCGCACGGATCGCGGCGAGCACCTTGTCCTGCGGGAAGTCGGCGGTGGCCGGGAGCACGGCGACGAAGACCGGCTTTCCGGCGTCCTTGATCTTCTTCGCGAGCGCATCGGCCTCGGCCTTCGGCAGCTGCGCCTCGGCCCGCGGGTCGACGTAGACGGGACCCTCCTTGAGGGCCTCGGCCACGGCGGCGACTCCGGTGGCGGCAGATGCCTGCGGTGCGGCCGCCAGGGCGGTCGCACCGAGAGCCAGCAGCAGACCGGACAGCAACGATCCCAAACGTATGGACATCAGCCTGGTCCTCATATCCATGACGCTACCCGAACCGGCACTTTCCCGTGTGAGCAGGGCATAAGGGCACCTCTTGCCGGACGCGGGGGCTCCGCGCCTACCCTTCCGGCAGGGGGTGGTGGGCGATGCGGCGCGCACGGCTGGTGACGGCTTGGACCACGGTGGGTGCGGTGGTGTTGACGGGCTGCGGAGCGGCGGGCGACCTGCCGCTGATCGCGGTGCATCACGGAGCGGACGGAACACCGCAGGTGACGATGGTCCCGTGCGGCGAGGACGGGGTCGGAGCGGCGGAGCTGCGCGTCTTCCCGCCGGGGGCCGGCACCGCGTCCGGCCCGGGGCCGGACGGACCGGCCGCGCCGGGCGGGCCGATGTCGGAGAGCTGGATGGCGGCCGACTCGCGCCCCTCCGCCGGCGCGGCCGCGTTCCCGCTCTTCTCCCCGCCCGCCTCCTGGGCGGTCCGGCGGTGGGACGGGGAGCGGCGGCTCCTGCCCGGCTTCCGCTACACCGTGCGGTTCCGGCCTCCGGGCTCCGACGCGTACGCGGGCGTGCTGGCCTTCGCCACGGAGGACCTCGACGGCCTGGCGGCCGACGAGGTGTGGGCGGACGGCAGGGCCATGTCCCGGACGGCGTTCCGCCGGCTCGCCGAGGACGCGTGCTGACGGCGGTTACTCGGCCGGCTCGACGCCCGCGTGCAGGAGGCCGTAGGTGAAGGCGTCCTCCAGGGCCTGCCAGGAGGCGGCGATCACGTTCGGGGCGACGCCTACCGTCGACCACTCGCGGACCCCGTCCGTCGTGGCGACGAGCACGCGCGTCGTGGACTCCGTGCCGTGCGTGCCCTCCAGGATGCGGACCTTGTAGTCGACCAGCTCGAACTTGGCGAGCTGCGGGTAGAACCGCTCCAGCGCCACCCGCAGGGCCCGGTCCAGCGCGTTGACCGGGCCGTTGCCCTCGGCCGTCGCGACGATCCGCTCGCCCTTGGCCCACAGCTTGACCGTGGCCTCGTTGGCGTGGGTGCCGTCCGGGCGGTCCTCGACGATCGCCCGCCAGGACTCGATGCGGAAGTACTTGCGGGCCCGCCCCTCGGCCTCGGCCCGCAGCAGCAGCTCGAAGGAGGCGTCGGCCGCCTCGTAGGTGTAGCCCTGGAGCTCGCGCTCCTTGACCCGCTCCACGACGCGGGAGATCAGCGCGCGGTCCCCGCCGAGCTCGACGCCGAGCTCCTTGCCCTTGAGTTCGATGGAGGCGCGGCCGGCCATGTCGGAGACCAGCATCCGCATGGTGTTGCCGACCCGCTCGGGGTCGATGTGCTGGTAGAGGTCCGGGTCGACCTTGATCGCCGAGGCGTGCAGGCCCGCCTTGTGCGCGAAGGCGGAGACGCCGACGTAGGGCTGGTGGGTGGAGGGCGTGAGGTTGACGACCTCGGCGATGGCGTGCGAGATCCGGGTCATCTCGGCGAGCGCGCCCTCGGGCAGCACCTTGCGCCCGTACTTGATCTCCAGCGCGGCGACGACGGGGAACAGGTTGGCGTTGCCGACGCGCTCGCCGTAGCCGTTCGCGGTGCACTGGACGTGGGTGGCGCCGGCGTCGACGGCGGCCAGGGTGTTGGCGACGGCGCAGCCGGTGTCGTCCTGGGCGTGGATGCCGAGGCGGGCGCCGGTGTCGGCGAGGACGGTGGCGACGGTCGCCGAGACCTGGGCGGGCAGCATGCCCCCGTTGGTGTCGCAGAGGATGACGACGTCGGCGCCGGCCTCGTGCGCGGTGCGCACGACGGCCTTCGCGTACTCGGCGTTGGCCCGGTAGCCGTCGAAGAAGTGCTCGCAGTCGACGAAGACCCGGCGGCCCTTGGCCACCAGGTGGGAGACGGTGTCCCGGACCATCTCCAGGTTCTCGTCCAGGGTGGTGCGCAGGGCGAGCTCGACGTGGCGGTCGTGGGACTTGGCGACGAGCGTGATCACGGGGGCGCCGGACTCCAGCAGGGCCCGCACCTGCGGGTCCTGATCGGCCGAGCCGCCGGCCCGGCGGGTGGCGCCGAAGGCGACCAGCTTGGCGTTCTTGAAGTCGATCTCCGCGCGGGCGCGGGCGAAGAACTCGGTGTCGCGGGGGTTGGCGCCGGGCCAGCCGCCCTCGATGAAGCCCACTCCGAAGTCGTCCAGATGGCGGGCGATCGTCAGCTTGTCGGCGACCGTGAGGTTGATGCCCTCACGCTGGGCGCCGTCGCGCAGGGTGGTGTCGAAGACGTGGAAGCTGTCGTCCAGGCCCCCGGCGAGCGCAGTTGCCGCCTCTGGTGTCGTCGTCATGCTGATCTGACTCCTGTCGGATGAGTGGTTCCGGAAACCCGCCAATGGGGAAGGCCGCCGTCACTGCCCCCATCATCGCGCGCAGTCCGCTCCCGGCAGGGATGGGCCGGGAAACGAAAAAACCTCTCGCGGGTAGCGAGAGGTCTGCACGCGGGTCCGAGGCACGGTGGCCGCGTCCGCGAAGTTCTTCCACGGTTCAGCGGCCACTGGGGACCGGCGCGCTGCTGTCAATAATCATGAGCTGAGCAGGCACGGTCGCAGTGTGGCACACCGCTCCCCGCGGATGGACAGGTGTCTCACCATGCGGGCGCTGCCGTCCCTTCGGGGCGGACCCCCGCGCCTCAGTCGCCGTTGGGGCTGAGGGTGTCGGTGAGGAACTCGCGCACGTGGGCCAGGATGTCGGTCCGGTCGAGGGTCGGCAGGCCCACCGCCAGCTGGATGCTGAAGCCGTCGAGCAGGGCCCGGATGCGGGTGGCCACGCGCTCGGCGTCCACCGGGCGGAACTCCCCGCGCGAGATGCCCTCGGCGAGCAGCGCCACCAGGTCGCGGTGCCAGGCGCCCTCGATGGCCGCCTGGCGGTCGCGTTCCTGGGGGCCGGCGTTCTGGGAGCGGTTCCACACCTCCAGCCACAGCGTCCAGTGCGGGTCGCGGGCCTGCGTGGGCACGTACAGGTCCACGTACGCCTGCAGGCGCTCGGTCACCGGACCGCGGCGGGCGAGCAGGGCCCGCCGCGCGCTGCCCAGTTCGGCCTCGCTCCACTCCAGGGTCTGGAGCAGGAGCTCGTCCTTGCTGCGGAAGTAGTAGAGGAGGTGGCCGCTGCTCATGCCGACCTCGCGGCCCAGACCGGCCATGGTCAGGCCCTCCAGCCCGCGCTCGGCGATCGTGGCCATGGCGGCGACGAGTACGTCCTCGCGCGGGGGCGCGTTCTTGCGCGCCGCACGTACCGGTACTCCGCCCGCCGCCATGGACCACTCCTCGTCGTTCGGCCGCCGTTCGTCCGCGGATCAGACCTTCGGCTGCTGCTGGGTGATGCAGTGGATACCGCCACCCCCGGCGAAAATCGTACGTGCGTCAACGAGGGTCACGGTCCGTTCGGGGAACAGGCCGCGGAAGATCTCGGCGGCCTCCTCGTCGCGCGGGTCGTCGAAGGAGCACAGCACGACGCCGTCGTTGCACAGGTAGTGGTTGATGTAGGAGTAGTCCACCCACTCGCCGTCCTCCTCCAGCACGGTCGGCGCCGGGACCTCCACGACCTCCAGCTGCCGGCCCCGGGCGTCGGTGGACGCGCGCAGGATCGCCGCGATGGTCTTGCAGCGCTCGTGGTCCGGGTGGGAGGGGTCGGGCTGGGTGTGCACCATGACCACGCCGGGACGGGCGAAGGCCGCGACGATGTCGACGTGGCCCTGGGTGCCGTAGGTCCCGTAGTCGCCTGCCAGGCCGTACGGCAGCCAGATCGCCTTGGTGGTGCCGAGGTGGGCGTGGATCTCGGTCTCGACCTGCTCCCGGGTCCAGTCGGGGTTGCGGCCCTTGCCCAGCTGGACGGTGTCGGTGAGCAGCACGGTGCCCTCGCCGTCGACGTGGATGGCGCCGCCCTCGTTGACGAGCGGGGTGCTGAACGTGCGGGTGCCGAGCACGTCCGAGACCTGGCGGGCGATCTTCGAGTCGTGGTCCCAGCGGGCCCACTCCTGGGCGCCCCAGCCGTTGAAGGTCCAGTCGACGGCGGCCAGCTCGCCGGCGTCGTTCGTGACGAAGGTCGGGCCGATGTCGCGCATCCAGGCGTCGTCGAGCTCGCGCTCGACCACGTCGAGCGGGTGGCCGTCACCGGCGCCGGCGATCGCCCGGGCGTTCTCGGCGTCGCCCGGGGAGACGACGAGGGTCACCGGCTCGTACGCGCGGACCGCGCGGGCGACGGCTCCCCAGGCCCCGCGGGCCTCGGCGAGCTCCTGCTCGTTGGTGAAGGTCGGGTTCGGGCTGGGCCAGGCCATCCAGGTGCGCTCGTGGGGCGTCCACTCGGCGGGCATCCGGAATCCGTTGTGCACGGGCTTGGCGGTCATGGCAGGCAGGTCCTTACGGCTGTGCTGACTCAGAGGAAGTACAGGCGGTTGAGGGAGACCGATTCGGCGGCTTCGGAGCGCAGGGGTTCCCCGTCGAGGGAGACGAGTCCGCTGCGCGCGTCCACGTCGACCGCGCCCACCCGGGAGTTGAGGAGCAGGTCGCCGGGGCCGATGCCGCGGGTGCCGCGGACGGCGACCCGGCGGCGGCGGGTCGGCATCTCGTCGCCGCCCAGGGCCGCGGCCGCGGCGGAGACGAAGGCGACGGAGATGTCGGCCGCGGTGGCCCCGTACGAGCCGAACTGCGGCCCCAGGACGAGGGGTTCGCAGGTGTCGGTGGCGGCGTTGGGGTCGCCGGTGACGCCGTAGGCGGGGAAGCCGGACTTGAGGACGAGCTGCGGCTTGGCCCCGAAGAACTGGGGGCGCCAGAGCACGATGTCGGCGAGCTTGCCGACCTCGATGGAGCCGATCTCGTGCGCCAGGCCGTGGGCGATGGCCGGGTTGATGGTCAGCTTGGCCATGTAGCGCAGCACGCGGGCGTTGTCGTCGCCCTCGCCGTCGCCCTCCAGCGGGCCGAGCTCGCCCTTCATCTTCGCGGCCATCGCGAAGGTGCGGCGGATGGTCTCGCCGGCGCGGCCCATGCCCTGGGCGTCGGAGGAGGTGATGCCGATCGCGCCCAGGTCGTGCAGGACGTCCTCGGCGCCCATCGTCCCGGCCCGGATCCGGTCGCGGGCCATGGCGGCGTCGCCGGGGAGGTCGGGCTTGAGGTCGTGGACGGAGACGATCATGCCGTAGTGCTCGGCGACCGCGTCCCGGCCGAAGGGCAGCGTGGGGTTGGTGGAGGAGCCGATGATGTTGGGCACGCCCGCCATCTTCAGCACGTTCGGGACGTGTCCGCCGCCGCAGCCCTCGATGTGGAAGGCGTGGATGGTCCGGCCCTCCAGCACCCGCAGGGTGTCCTCGACCGACAGGCATTCGTTGAGGCCGTCGCTGTGCAGGGCGACCTGCACGTCGTACTCCTCGGCCACCCGCAGCGCCGTGTCCAGGGCCCGGGTGTGGGCGCCCATGTCCTCGTGCACCTTGAAGCCGCAGGCGCCGCCCTCGGCGAGGGCCTCGACCAGGGGTGCGGCGTCGGAGGAGGAGCCGCGGGCGAGGAAGCCGATGTTCACGGGCCAGGCGTCGAAAGCGTTGAAGGCGTGCTTCAGGGCCCACGGGGAGTTGACGCCGACGCCCCACACCGGGCCGAACTCCTGGCCGATGACGGTGGTGACGCCCGCGGCGAGCGAGGCCTCCATGATGCGCGGGGACAGCAGGTGGACGTGGGTGTCCACGGCGCCCGCGGTGGCGATCAGACCCTCGCCGGAGACGATCGAGGTGCCGGTGCCGACGACGACGTCGACGCCGTCGAGGGTGTCGGGGTTGCCGGCCCGGCCGATCGCGTGGATGCGGCCCTCGCGGATGCCGATGGAGACCTTGCGGATGCCGAGGACGGCGTCGACGACCAGGACGTTGCTGATCACGACGTCGCAGGTCTCGCGGACCGCGGCCGCCTTCAGGTGCAGGCCGTCGCGGGCGGTCTTGCCGAAGCCCGCCAGGAACTCGTCCCCCGGCTTCTGCGCGTCCGACTCCACCCGGACGGTCAGCCCGGAGTCGCCGAGCCGGACCCGGTCCCCCGCACGGGGGCCGAACACGGCCGCGTACTCGTGCGGATCGATGTGCCGGCTGCCCGGCGCGCAGTGCGCACTGTGGTCGGTGTGCGGTGTCTGCCTGCTCATGCCGTCGTCCCTTCCGGGCGGTCGGCGGGGCCGGCCTGGCCGGCCCCGGTCGGGGTGACTCCGAGGTAGCCGCAGGCGGCCGCGCGGCGCAGGGCCTCCTCCCTGGCCCCGGGGGCGTCGAGCGGGCCGTCGACGAGACCCGCGAAGCCGATCGCGATGCGGTCGCCCCCGAGCGGGACGAGGCCGACGTCGCCCTCGCCGTGCGGGTCGAACCGTACGGACGAGCCCGCCGGGACGCACAGCCGCATGCCGTAGGCCGCGGCGCGGTCGAAGTCCAGGCGCGGGTTCGCCTCGAAGAAGTGGAAGTGCGAGGTCACGCTCACCGGCACGTCGGCGGTGTTGCGCACGTGCAGGTGCAGGACCGGCTCCGGCTGGGGGACGCCGGGGCCGGGGACGACGGCGCCGGGGGCGTCCTCGCCGAGCGGCACCGCGCCCCGGACGGGGGACGAGACCACGGCGAGGCGGGATCCGTCGTCGAAGACGGCCTCCACGTGGACCTCGGTGACCACGTCTGCGACGCCGGGCAGGACGTCGTCGGGGCCCAGCACGCTGCGGGCCTCCTCGATGGCCTCGGCCAGCCGCTTTCCGTCGCGCGCGGCCTCGCAGACCGTGTCCGCGATCAGCGCGGTGGCCTCCGGGACATTGAGTTTCAGGCCACGGGCCCGCCGGGCCCGGGCCAGTTCCGCAGCGCTGCGGAGCAGCAGCCGGTCGCGCTCCGTAGGGGTCAGCCGCACGCCGATCCACCACCTCTTGAGTCGATGGGTTAGAGCATCACTCTAACTCTTCATTTCGTTGCGGGGAATCATTGACCTGAACGCAGGGCTTGAGTCACATTGAGTGTCGCTCAAACACAAGCGCAACCACCCCCCGCCCTGCCAAGGGAGTCCCCCCATGCCCATCGAACAGCGCGGAGTCGACACCATCCCGGAGGAGGAGCGGACCAGCGGTCCCCGTGACCTGATATCGATCCTGCTCGGCTCCAACTTGTGCCTCGGTGTGATCGTCTTCGGCTGGCTGCCGCCCTCCTTCGGACTGGGCCTGTGGCCCTCGGTCACGGCCATCGTGACCGGCACCCTCGTCGGCATCGCCTTCACCGCGCCGCTGGCACTCGTCTCCCTGCGCACCGCGACCAACCTCTCCACCTCCAGCGGCGCGCAGTTCGGCGTGCGGGGGCGGCTCGTGGGTTCGGTGGTGGGCCTGCTGCTCTCGCTCGGCTACACGGCACTCACGCTGTGGATCGGCGGCGACGTGATGGTCGGCACCCTCGCGCGGCTCACCGGGCTGCCGGACACCGGCCTCTCGCGGGCGGCGATGTACGGCTTCCTCGCCGCGTGTACCGTCGTCGCGGCCGTCTTCGGCTACCGACTGCTGCTGCGCATGAGCAAGGTGCTGTCCATCGCCATGGTGGTGCTGCTGGCGGTCGGCTTCGTCGCCTACGCCCCGGACTTCACCACCGCCGCGCCACCCGAGACCGCGTACCTGCTCGGCTCCTTCTGGCCGACGTGGCTGCTGGCCGCCGTCGCCGCCGGCCTCAGCGGGCCCGTCGCCTTCATCACCCTGCTGGGCGACTACACGCGCTACATCTCCCCGCGCCGGCACGGCTCGCGCAAGGTCCTGTGGGCCACCGCCTTCGGCCTGCTGATCGGCCTGCTGATCCCGCAGCTCTTCGGCACCTACACGGCACTGGCCGCCCGGGCGGGCCTGGACTACGCCGGGCCGCTGGTGGAGGCCGCGCCGCTGTGGTACCTGCTCCCGCTGCTGGCGGCCGCCGCGGCCGGCTCGGTCGGCAACGCCGGGCTGATGCTCTACTCCATGGGCCTGGACCTCGACGCGATCGTCCCCCGGGCGACCCGCACCACGGCCACCGTGATCGCCGCGGCCGTCGCGACCGCCTTCGTCTTCATCGGGTCCTTCGAGTGGGACGTGCAGTCCGCGATGACCTCGTTCGTGCTGGTGCTGACCGCGATCGGCACCCCGTGGGCCGTGATCACCCTGATCGGCCACGTGCGCTGCCGCGGGGTCTACGACGCCGACGCGCTCCAGGTCTTCAACCGCCGGTCGGTGGGCGGGGTCTACTGGTACCGATCCGGCTGGAACGTCGCGGCCACCGCCTCCTGGGCGATCGGCGCGGCCGTCGGCCTGCTCGCCGTGACCACCCCCTTCTACGAGGGCCCGCTGCTCGCCCTCACCGGCGGCGTTGACTGCTCCTTCGTCCTCTCCGGCCTCACCGGCGGGCTCGTGTACGCAGCGCTCACCGCCCGCTGCGCTCCCGCCCCGGCTCCGGCGGCCGCCGAGGAGCCCGCGAACGCCTGAGGCCCCCCCCGTACGCGAGCGGGCCCGCACCCCGGAGATCCGGAGTGCGGGCCCGCTCCCGTACGCAGGTGGCGACACCCGCGCCCCCTAGCCCAGGGGGTGCATCCAGCCGTGGGTGTCGGCGGCCCGGCCGGTCTGGAGCTCCAGCAGCGCCTTGCGCAGGCGCATGGTGACCTCGCCGGGCTCGCCGTCGCCCTGGGTCCAGTCGGCGCGCTCGGACTTGACCGAGCCGACCGGGGTGATGACGGCGGCCGTGCCGCAGGCGAACACCTCGGTGAGGGTGCCGTTGGCGTTGTCGCGCTGCCAGTCCTCGGTGGTCAGGCGGCCCTCTTCGGCGGTGTAGCCGAGGTCGCGGGCGATGGTGAGGAGGGAGTCGCGGGTGATGCCGGGGAGCAGCGAGCCGGTGAGCTCGGGGGTGACGATGCGGTCGCCGTACACGAAGTACAGGTTCATCCCGCCCATCTCCTCGATCCAGCGGTGCTCGACGGCGTCGAGCCAGACCACCTGGTCGCAGCCGTGCGAGGCGGCCTGGGCCTGCGCGACGAGCGAGGCGGCGTAGTTGCCGCCGGTCTTGGCCGCGCCGGTGCCGCCCTTGACCGCGCGGACGTAGTCCTCGGAGAGCCAGACGGAGACGGGCTTGACGCCGCCGGGGAAGTACGCGCCGGCGGGCGAGGCGATGACGATGAAGAGGAACTCGTTGGCCGGGCGGACGCCGAGGCCGACCTCGGAGGCGAACATGAAGGGCCGCAGGTACAGCGAGGCCTCGCCGGAGTCCGGCACCCAGGCGCGGTCCTGCTTGATCAGGACGTCGCAGGCCTCGATGAACAGCTCGGTCGGCAGCTCCGGCATGGCCATGCGGCGCGCGGAGGACTGGAAGCGCGCGGCGTTGGCCTCGGGGCGGAACGTGGCGACGGTGCCGTCGGGCTGGCGGTAGGCCTTGAGGCCCTCGAAGATCGTCTGCGCGTAGTGCAGGGTCATGTTCGCCGGGTCGATCGAGAGCGGCGCGTACGGGACCAGTTCGGCGTCGTGCCATCCGCGGCCCTCGGTCCACTTGATCGTCACCATGTGGTCGGTGAAGTGGCGGCCGAAGCCGGGGCTGGCCAGGATCGCCTCGCGCTCCGCGTCGGACAGCGGGTTCGAGGAGGGCTTGAGCTCGATCGTGGGCGTCGTCATGAGTGCTTGTCCTTCACCGGTTGTGTATGGCGGACCGCGCTCACGGCGCACCAGGACGTCCGAGCTTCCCCGCATTCCGCGGCCTCGCGTTCGATTATCGCGCGCGGGCAGGCTTCGGAGAAGCGGGGGATTGCGGCCCAGGGGAGATGGTGGCACCCGGGGCCGCACAGGAAAAGCCGCCGGGTCCCATTGTGACCCGGCGGCTTCCTGAGGTGGAGCGGCCGGGTCAGCCGGCTACTCGCGCGGCGAGGGCGTCGCCGATCGCGTCGGTGGAGCGGAAGGTTCCGTCGCGCTCGGCGAGGTCGGCGGAGACCGCGTCCTCGATGCGGACGGCCTCGGCCTCGTAGCCCAGGTGGCGCAGCAGCAGGGCGACGGAGAGGATCGTCGCGGTCGGGTCGGCCTTGCCGGTGCCGGCGATGTCCGGGGCCGAACCGTGGACGGGCTCGAACATGGACGGGAAGGCGCCGGTCGGGTTGATGTTCCCGGAGGCGGCCAGGCCGATTCCGCCGGTGACGGCTGCGGCCAGGTCGGTGAGGATGTCACCGAAAAGGTTGTCCGTGACGATGACGTCGAAGCGCTCCGGCTGGGTGACGAAGAAGATCGTCGCGGCGTCGACGTGCAGGTAGTCGGTGGTGACCTCGGGGTACTCCTGGCCGACCTTGTCGAAGATGTTCTTCCACATGTGGCCCGCGTACACGAGGACGTTGTTCTTGTGGACCAGCGTCAGCTTCTTGCGGGGGCGGGAGTTGGCCCGCTCGTACGCGTCACGGACGACGCGCTCGACGCCGTACGCGGTGTTGATGCTGACCTCGGTGGCCACCTCGGCCGGGGTACCCGTGCGCAGGCTGCCGCCGTTGCCGGTGTACGGGCCCTCGGTGCCCTCGCGGACCACGACGAAGTCGATGTCCGGGCGGCCCGCCAGCGGGGTGGCGGTGTTGGGGAACAGCTTCGACGGGCGCAGGTTGATGAAGTGGTCGAAGGCGAAGCGCAGCTTCAGCAGCAGGCCGCGCTCCAGCACGCCGGACGGCACCGAGGGGTCGCCGATGGCGCCCAGCAGGATCGCGTCGTGGTGCTTGAGGGCTTCGAGCTCCGCGTCCGGGAGGGTCTCACCGGTGCGGTGCCAGCGCTGGGCGCCGAGGTCGTATTGCCTGGTCTCCAGCTTCACATCCTGGGGCAGGACCGCGGTAAGGACCTTGAGTCCCTGAGCCACGACTTCCTGGCCGATGCCATCACCGGGGATCACTGCGAGATTGATGCTGGTCGACATGGCGAAACCGTACTCCGTGTCCAGCCCTCAGACATTTCACGTCCACGATGTGGACGTGAAATGTCCTGGGCGGCGTTGTGCCAGGGCGGGTCAGTGGCCGGTCGAGCCGCCGTTGTCGCGGCGGTCGAGGGCGCGCTGCAGGGCGGCGGCGGCGTTCTTGCGCTCGTCGGCCGAGGCGGAGGCGTGGCGGACGCGGCGGGCGGTGGTGGTTGCGGTCATGGTGATCGACTCCTTGAGATCACGGCGTGGCGGGGCCACGGATGAGGGGTTCCTTCAAGGCGCCGGAAGAGGCGGGGAGCTGTGCGCCGCAGGGGTTGCCTGCCAGGGGCGCGCGCTCTCGACCGCCATTCGCCTGATCGGCGAGACGTTCGGCTCCTACAAAGCTAGGGCAGGTCCCGCTGTATGTCTCGGCAGTTACTCGGACTTCCTACTATCTGAGACGCGAATCCCTTCGAAAAGCCGCCTCCCGAGGGTCCGTTTCAGCCTCTCGCGGAGCGAAGTTCCCTGATCAGAGCCCTGATGGCGAGGGTGGAGGCGGCTTCCGACGTCGTGACGTATCCCACCTGCCTCACCGGCCCCTGCGGGCCCAATCCGGTGATCTCCACCGCCTCGGTCGCCTCCCTCAGGGAGAGCTCGGGCATGATCGCCATGCCGAGGCCGCGGCCGACCATGGTCAGCACCATCGCGTCGTCCTCCGCCTTGACCGTCGCTCGCGGGATCCAGTCCTGGGCCCGCCACCAGGCGCGGGTGTAGGAGCCGCAGTTCTCGTCCCAGTCCATGAGGGGCAGCGACCTCGGGTCGGGATGCCCCGCCGGGTGCACCAGGCGGTACGCCTCCTGCATGAGCACCCCGGTCAGCAGGCCCGGCGGCGCCGGGTCCTGCGAGCCGCCCAGGGTGGCGATGCCCAGGTCCGCACGGCCCGCCGCCACTTCCCCGGCCGCGCCGGCGCCGATCTCGCGCACCACGCGGACCTCGGGGCGGATGCCGGGGTGCCGGGCGGTCAGCCGTTCCAGGGCGGCTGGCAGCAGGTGCAGGGCAGCGCTGCGGAACGCCGCGATCCGCAGTACGCCGCCGAGCGTGTCGCGGCCCCCGTCCCGGCCCGCGCCGCGCGCCTCCGCGCCCATGGCCTCGTACAGCCGCAGGATGCGGCGGGCGTGGCCGACCGCCCGCTCCCCCGCCGGTGTGGGCGACGCCCCGGACCGCCCGCGCTCGAAGAGCACCGCGCCGAGCTTGGCCTCGCTCCCCCGCACCGAGTGCGATACGGCCGACTGGGTGAGGCCGAGCGCCGCGGCCGCGGCGGAGAACCCGCGGGCTTCCGCGACGGCGACCAGGATCCGCAGTTCCTGCGGGAGGAGATCGGACACCGGGGCTCCCACCTCGTTGTATGAGTGGCGTTCATGGATGCGTGGCTTCCATGAACCCAACCCCCTGCCCGGCTCCGGGATTCCTTCCTAGCGTTCGGGCCATGACCACGAACACCGCTCGCGCCGTCCACCAGATCGCCCGCACCGACGGCTTCCCCGCCGCCTCCGACTTCGCCTACGTCGCCTCCCCGGTCCCCGAGCCTCGACCCGGCACCGCCCTGGTGGAGAACCTGCTGCTCTCCGTGGACCCGTACCACCGCGGCCTGATGGACGGCGGCGAGGGCGGCTTCGAGCTGAACACCCCGCTGGAGGGCCGCTCGGTGGGCCGGGTGACCGCCTCCCGCGACCCGGGGCTGCGCGAGGGCGACCTGGTCTTCCACCGCGAGGGCTGGCGCACCCACGCCCTCGTCACCCTCGGCGTGGACGGCACCCGCAGGCTGCGGGGCCACGCGGGCGTCCCGTTGGAGGCGTACCTGTCCATCCTGGGCGGCACGGGCCTGACCGCGTACGCCGCGCTGACCCGGACCGCGGCGCTCCGGGAGGGCGAGGACCTCTTCGTCTCCGCCGCCGCGGGCGGGGTCGGCACCGCCACCGGGCACATCGCGCGGCTGCTGGGCGCCCGGCGGATCATCGGCAGCGCCGGCTCGGCGGCGAAGGTCCGCCACCTCACGGACGTCCTCGGCTTCGACGCGGCCTTCGACTACCACGACGGCCCGGTCGGCGAGCAGCTGGGGAAGGCCGCTCCGGACGGCATCGACGTCTACGTGGACAACGTGGGCGGCGAGCACCTGGAGGGCGCGATCGGCGCGCTGCGGGAGTTCGGCCGGATCGCCTGGGTCGGCGCCGTCTCGACCTACAACGGGGACCGCTCCCCCGCCGCGCCCCGCAACCTCTGCGAGGTCGTACACAAGTCGCTGCGCCTGGAGGGCGTATTGGTTCGCCATCACACCAATCTTCAGGACGAGTTGGAGGACTTCCTCGTCCCCCATCTGCGCACCGGCCGGATCGGCACCGACACCACCGTTGTGCAGGGCTTCGAACACACGGTGGACGCCTTCCGGGGCATGCTCCGCGGCGAGAACGTGGGCAAGATGCTCGTGCGGATCGACGGCTGATTCCGGCCACCCGTAAGTTCACCGAACTCTTACCGCACGGCTGTAGACCTTTGAAGCCACCCCCGCCACCCTTGCCGTCGATGTGCCGCCGGGGCACCACAGGTGGAGGCGAGGGGCCAGTGACACCGATCAGCCGAAGAGGTTTCGTGGGAATCGGCGCCGGGCTGATGGCGGGGGCGGCCCTGCCCGTCGTGGCGCCCCGGTCGGCGGCCGCGGCCGCCGCGAGCGGCACCATCACCGATGTGAAGCACGTGGTGGTCCTGATGCAGGAGAACCGCAGTTTCGACCACTACTTCGGCAGGCTGAAGGGCGTCCGCGGGTTCGGCGACCGCGCCGCCGGGAACATCCCGGGCGGCTGGGGAACGTTCAACCAGCCCAACTGGGGCGCCCGGCAGTACCCGTGGAAGCTGTCCGCCACCCCGCCGGCGGGCGGCGCGGACGGTGCGACCCTGGCCCAGTGCAGCGGCGACCTCCCGCACAGCTGGACCTCGCAGCACGCGGCCTGGAACAAGGGCCGGATGGACAACTGGGTCCTGGGCGTCGGCAACACCCGCACCCTCGGGCACCTGGACCGGGGCGACATCCCCTTCCACTACGCCCTCGCCGACCACTACACGATCTGCGACGCGTACTTCTGCTCCGCCCTCAGCGCGACCGGCCCGAACCGCACGTTCCTGTGGAGCGGGAAGATCGACGCCGCCAGCAAGGACGGCGGCGACGAGTCGGGGCTGACCTGGGAGACGTACGCGGAAGCCCTGCAGCGCGCCGGGATGACCTGGAAGGTCTACCAGAACGCCCAGGACAACTACGGCGACAACGGTCTCGCCTACTTCAAGAACTTCACCGACGCGGCCCCCGGGAACCCGCTGTGGGACCGGGGCATGGGCTCGGTCCCCAAGGTCACCGGCTCCACCCCGGACGACATCGCGGCCGCGATCCGCGCCGACGCCGTCGCCGGCACCCTCCCCCAGGTGTCCTGGGTCGTCGCGAACGAGGCCTTCTCGGAGCACCCGTACGCCCCGCCCGGCGACGGCGCGCACTTCGTGGACCTGGTCTACCGCGCCCTCGCCGCGAACCGCGAGGTCTTCGACTCCACCGTCCTGTTCCTCAACTACGACGAGAACGACGGCTTCTTCGACCACGTGCCGCCGCCCGTCGCCCCGCCCGGCACCCCCGGCGAGTACCTGGACGGCCTCCCGATCGGCCTCGGCTTCCGCGTCCCCATGCTGGTCATGTCCCCCTGGACGCGCGGTGGATGGGTCAGCTCGGAGGTCTTCGACCACACCTCGGTGCTCCGCTTCATGGAGACCTGGACCGCAGCCCTCGGCACCCCCGCCGCCTGCCCGAACATCAGCGCGTGGCGCCGCAGGGTGGTGGGCGACCTGACCGGCGTCTTCGACTTCGCGCACCCGGTGTACGGGGCCCCCGCGGGCCTCCCGTCGACCGCCGAGGTGATCGGCCAGGCCACCTGCGCCCCGCTGCCCAACCCGGTGCCGCAGGACAACGCCCTCCCGGCGCAGGAGCCCGGTACCCGCCCGGCGCGCGCCCTCCCGTACCAGGTCAACGGCAACCTCGACCGCTTCGAGTTCGGGGCGGCCGGCCAGATCACGGCCTGGTTCTCGATGACCAACCAGGGCGCCCGGGCCAAGCGCCCGGCGCACTTCTCGATCCACCCGCACCAGCACCGGGACACGGCGGCCTGGCAGTACACGGTGGACCCGGGCGGCGCCGCGACGGACTACTTCCACATCGGGCTCGGCCACGGCTCCGGCACGTACGACATCTCGATGTACGGGCCGAACCGCTTCCTGCGGCGCTTCATCGGCGACGCGTCCAGGGCGGGCAGGGCGATCGAGGTGGCGGCGCGGTTCGCAGTGGAGCCCGGTACCGGCAAGACGGCGATCTGGTTCAGGATGACGAACTCCTCCGCCTCCCCGGTCACCTTCACCATCCGCTCCAACGCCTACCGTTCGGACGGCCCGTGGACGTACACCGTCCCGGCGAACTCCTCCCGCGAGGACTTCTTCAACGCGGTGGCGTACCACAAGGGCTGGTACGACTTCACGATCCTGGCCGACTCCGACAGCACCTGGTCGCGCCGCTACACGGGCCACATCGAGACGGGCTCGGCGAGCGTCTCGGGGTCATGACCCTCTCGCCCGGCAGGGCCTAGAGGACGTCCCCGTCGCGCCAGTCGAAGTCGAGCCGCGCGGCGGGGTCCGGCCGGATCCCGCCGGGCGGCGCCCACACGTAGGTGGAGCCCTCCTCCTCGGGCAGCCGTACCGGCCCGTCCGGCGAGAGCGCCCCCACCTCGCCCGGCCACACCGACCAGCCGCGGGCCAGGTACAGCCCGGCCCCCTCCTCCGACGCCGACAGCGCGCCCAGCACGTAGGCCCCCGCCACGACCTGCTCCAGCCGGGCCATCACCTGCCCGCCGAGGCCGCGGCGGCGCAGGTCGGCCCGTACGGCCACGGCCTCGACGTATCCGGTGCGCAGAGCGCGGCCCCGGTGCAGGACCCGCCGCTGCACGACGCTGCCGTGCGCGGCGAGCCGAGCGTCCACGCGGATCAGCACGTGCATTCCGCCGAGCGCGTGCTCGAAGTCCTCGTCGGCGAAGTCCCCTTCGAAGGCGTCGTCGAGCAGGGACCGGATCGCGCGGAGCTCGCCGGCGGTCAGTTCCGAGGTGTGCGCGGTCCGCGTGTCCATCACTGCTCCAGCCACTCGGTGTACCAGCTGCGGAAGTCCGGGCTCTCGGGGAAGTGGCAGCCGAAGTCCTGGTCCAGCTGCCAGACCTGACCGGCCAGCGGCCCGTTGAGGATCAACCTCGCATACATGCCGCACCCCTCCTCGGCCAGCATGAGCGTGCCCAGGGTCAGCCCCTCGGCCTCGTCGAACCGGCGGTTTTCATCGAACGGACGGGGCCCCCGGATCGGGCAGGGCGCGGCCAGCCGGCCCGGGCGGCGGTCGTCCCGCCACTCGTCGTCCACCGCCCAGTCGTCGTCGACCCCCGTGCGCGGGGTGATCAGCGGCATCAGCCCGTGCCGGGGACCCGCCGGGCCGTCGCCGACCGTCGTGACGAACGTCCGGTACTCCTCGGGCAGCCGAATGCCGTGCTCCTCCTCGAAGGCCCGGACCTCCGCCTCCGGGAGCGGCGGGCTCAGCTCGTACCGGAAGATCTTCGCGCGCAACCTCGCCCGTACGGCCTCCGCGTCCCACTCACTCATCCCGCGAACGTATCAAGGACGGGGACCGCATTGCGGACGCCGAACGCCGCACACCGGCCGCCATCGGCCGAAGCGGCTCTAGCGGTCTGGACCACTGCGTCGGCAGACTCGCCCCATGTCGCCCGATACCCAGCAGTGGACCCCCACCCACGGCCAGCCGTACCGCCCCGCCGCCTACCGGCCCGAGCGCATGCCGCAGCACGAATCCCTGGCGCGGGCCGCCGAGTTGCGGGCCCGGATGGACGAGCGGCGGACCGTACGCCACTTCTCCCCCGACCCGGTGCCCGAGCAGGCCGTCCGGGACGCCGTCGCGTGCGCGGCGACGGCGCCGTCCGGGGCCCACCAGCAGCCGTGGACCTTCGTCCTGGTCAAGGACCCGGCCGTGCGCCGGCAGATCCGCGCGGCCGCGGAACAGGAGGAGGAGCTCTCCTACGACGGCCGCCTCGGCGACGAATGGCTGGCGGCCCTGCGCCCGCTCGGCACGGACGCCGTGAAGACGCACCTGACGGACGCCCCCGCGCTGATCGTGGTCTTCCAGCAGCGCTACTGGCTCGGCCCCGACGGCACGAAGCGCAAGCACTACTACGTGGACGAGTCGGTCGGCATCGCGGTCGGCATGCTCCTGTCCGCCCTGCACCTGAGCGGCCTCGCCGCCCTGATCCACACCCCGAGCCCGATGCGCTTCCTGGGCCACGTCCTGAACCGGCCGGCGAACGAGAAGGCCTTCGCGGTCATCCCGGTCGGCTACCCGGCGGACGACTGCGTGGTCCCGGACCTGGTCCGCAAGTCCCTCGACCAGGTCATGGTCGAGGTGTGACCACCTCGCCGCCGGGCGGCTCAGGGGCCTGCCCCGGCGCCGCCGCGGCCTGCCCGCCGCCGAGGGCCTCGGCGAGCCGCATCCCGATCCGCACCCGGTCCTCGGGGGTGCCGGCCTCCATGGCGGCCCGCACCTGCCGCAGGATCAGCCAGTCCCGCACCACTTTCGCCACCCCGAGCACGGCAGCCGTCACGATCACCGCGGTCAGCATCACGATGTCCTCCGCGCCGCGGCGTCCGGGGCGCGGCAGGGCCCGCGCCGCAGGGTGACGAAGGCGCCGCCCATCGCGATCTCACCGGGGAACCACGGCTGGTCCCGCAGCCGCTCGGCGACCCCGCGCGGCCGCTGCGCCAGACCGCTCCGGCGCAGCCGCCGCTCGAGTTCGTCCCGTTCCACGGCGCAGCACCACTCCACGACCACGTCCCCGCCGCCGTGGGTGTACACGTTCGCCGATCCGTGGGCGGCCCCGGCCGCGCCCAGCAGTCGCGGGCGTCGCAGGAGCCTGCTGTTCAGCCAGTCCTGCGCCGCGACCGAGCCTGGGTCGCCCCCTGCGTCGGCGCGCCCGCCCAGCTCCGCCGCCTCGGCGGGGTGCAGGCGGTGGCGGTTGCGCCGCCACAGCTGTGTCAGCCCGTCGCCGTGTTCCGGCAGCACCGGGCGCCAGTCCGGGTCGGGGTGCAGCAGATGGACCGCGGCCCCGTCCCGCAGCCGGGTCAGCGCCCAGCTCGGGCCCGTCGGGACGATGCGCAGCCCGGGCACCCCGCGGAGTCCGCCGTGGTGCTCGTCGAGGCGCGGCAGCACCGTGGCGAGGACCCGGTCCGCCATGGCCGGGTGCAGTCCGAGGGCCAGCCCGGTGCGGGCCGGCCGGGCGGAGGTGAAGCCGAAGAGGGCCCCGTCTCGGTGCTCGCTCTCACGGAGCCCGTCGGCGATCTCGGCCAGCACGAGCGACTCCAGGACGCGCTGTCCCTCGTCCTCGGCGTCCGGGACCGGTTGGCGGTGGTCGATCAGCCCCGTTTCGGCCCAGCCGAGACAGGTGCGGTGCGGCAGACCGGTGGCCGCGCGGCAGATGGACGCGGCACGGTGGCGGTTGTCTGTACGCCTGGACATACGTCTCCCCGGGCGCCGGTCCCGGTACGGGCGCGTAGAGGTTGCGTATCTCCAGCGGTCTTTCCCACCCCGTACGGGAACTCGGCAGAGCCCTTGGCTCCCCCGGGTCACCGGGCCCGGGTAGTGGAGCTGGTCGCCGTACGCGACAACTGCGCCCAGGCTAGCAGGAGTTGCCCGGTCCCGAAATGGATACCGCCCCCGCTCCGGACTTGGGGGTACCGGAGCGGGGGCGGGGTTCAGCAGGGGCCGGAGGTCAGCCCATGTGGGGGTAGCCGTACTCGGTCGGCGGGACCAGGGTCTCCTTGATGGAGCGGGTCGAGGTCCAGCGGAGCAGGTTCGACGCGGCGCCGGCCTTGTCGTTGGTGCCGGAGGCGCGGCCGCCGCCGAAGGGCTGCTGGCCGACGACGGCGCCGGTGGACTTGTCGTTGATGTAGAAGTTGCCCGCCGCGAAGCGGAGCTTCTCCATCGCGTCCGCCGCCGCGTAGCGGTCCGCGGCGATGATCGAGCCGGTCAGGGCGTATGCCGAGACGGACTCCATCTGCGCCAGCATGGCGTCGTAGTTCTCGTCCTCGTAGACGTGGATCGCCAGGATCGGGCCGAAGTACTCGGTCGTGAAGACCTCGTTCTCCGGGTCGGTGCACACGATGACGGTCGGGCGGACGAAGTAGCCCTCCGAGTCGTCGTAGGTGCCGCCGGCGACGATCTCGCAGGTCGGGTCGGCCTTGGCGCGGTCGATCGCGGCCTTGTTCTTCGCGAAGGAACGGTCGTCGATGACGGCGCCGATGAAGTTGGTCAGGTCGGTGACCGGGCCCATGGTGATGCCGTCGACCTCGGCCGCGAAGGCCTCCTTGAAGCCGTCGTTCCAGATGGAGGCCGGGACGTAGGCGCGCGAGGACGCCGAGCACTTCTGGCCCTGGAACTCGAAGGATCCGCGGGTCAGGGCGGTCTTCAGGATCGCGCGGTCCGCGGACGGGTGCGCGACGACGAAGTCCTTGCCGCCGGTCTCGCCGACCAGGCGCGGGTAGGACTTGTACTTCTCGATGTTGTTGCCGACCGTCTTCCACAGGTACTGGAAGGTCTTGGTCGAGCCGGTGAAGTGGATGCCGGCCAGCTCGGGGTGGTTCAGGGCCACCTCGGAGACGGCGATGCCGTCGCCCGTCACCAGGTTGATGACGCCCTTGGGCAGGCCGGCCTCCTCCAGGAGCTCCATGAGGAGGACCGCGGAGTGGGTCTGCGTCGGGGACGGCTTCCACAGGACCACGTTGCCCATCAGGGCGGGAGCGGTCGGCAGGTTGCCGGCGATGGCCGTGAAGTTGAACGGCGTGATCGCGTACACGAAGCCCTCGAGCGGGCGGTGGTCGCTGCGGTTCCACACGCCGGCGGAGTTCGCGACCGGCTGCTCGGCCAGGATCTGGCGGGCGAAGTGGACGTTGAAGCGCCAGAAGTCGACGAGCTCGCACGGGGTGTCGATCTCCGCCTGCTGGGCGGTCTTCGACTGGCCCAGCATGGTCGAGGCGGCGAGCTTCTCGCGCCACGGGCCGGACAGCAGCTCGGCGGCGCGCAGGATGATCGCCGCGCGGTCGTCGAAGGACATCGAGCGCCAGGCCGGGGCGGCGGCCAGGGCGGCGTCGATCGCCTCCTGGGCGTCGGCCTGGGTGGCGTTCGCGTAGGTGCCGAGCACCGACTTGTGGTCGTGCGGCTGGACCACGTCGAAACGCTCGCCGCCGCCCATCCGCTTGACGCCGTTGATCGTCATCGGAAGGTCGATCGGGTTCTCGGACAGCTGCTTGAGCTGCTCTTCGAGGCGCGTGCGCTCCGGGGTGCCGGGGGCGTACGAGTGGACCGGCTCGTTGACCGGAGCGGGGACCTGGGTCACAGCATCCATGGGGGTGGTAACTCCTTGACCTGGTTCTTGGCTAGTTCTTGGTGATCATCGAGCGGACGAAGAAGAGCAGGTTGGCCGGCTTCTCCGCGAGGCGGCGCATGAAGTAGCCGTACCAGTCCGTCCCGTACGCGGTGTAGACGCGCATGCGGTGGCCCTCGGCGGCGAGCCGCAGGTGCTCCTCGCTGCGGATGCCGTACAGCATCTGGAATTCGTACTCGTCCAGTTTGCGCCCGGCCTTGCGGGCGAGCTCCTGGCCGATGGCGATGAGGCGCGGGTCGTGGGACCCGATCATCGGGTAGCCCTCGCCGTCCATCAGGATCTTCAGGATGCGGACGTACGCCTTGTCGATCTCCGCCTTGTCCAGGTACGCGACCTCGGCGGGCTCCTTGTAGGCGCCCTTGACGATCCGCACGCGGCTGCCGTTGGCGGCCAGGCGCCGGGCGTCGGCCTCGGTGCGGAAGAGGTACGCCTGGATCACGCAGCCGGTCTGCGGGAAGTCCTTCCGCAGCTCCTCGTGGATGGCGAACATCGAATCGAGGGTGGTGTGGTCCTCGGCGTCCAGCGTCACGGTGGTGCCGATGGCGGCGGCGGCCTCGACGACGGGGCGGACGTTGGCGAGCGCCAGCTCGTGGCCGCCCTCCAGGGCCTGGCCGAACATGGACAGCTTGACGGACATCTCGGCCTTCTCGCCGAGGCCGAGCTCCGCGAGGCGCTCGATGAGCTGGAGGTAGGCGTCACGCGCCGCGTAGGACTGCTCCACCTCGGTGATGTCCTCGCCGACGACGTCGAGGGTGACCTCCAGGCCGGCCTGCGTGAGGTCCTCGACGATCGGGATGACCTGGTCGACCGTCTCGCCGGGGATGAAACGGTTCACCACGGGCTTGGTCACCGGGGCGGCAGAGACGATACGACGCATCTTGTCGCTGCGCGAAGCGGCGAGGATCACGGGACCCAGCACGGGGCACCTCCAGCGGGTGGCAGAAGAAAAGCGCAAGTAAAACCACCGTGAAACCTAAGGATCGCTTTGATCCTCTGCCATCGACAGCTGTCACGCATCCGTGTCCGCGATCTCATACATCTGTCTGAAGAGTGCGGCCGCGGGTGGGAGAATGTGCGCGTGAAGGGCGATTACCAGGACCTGGTGGACGAGATCTCGGCGCTCCTCGGCGCCCCGGCGACCCTGGAGAACCGGGACTTCCGCCTCATCGCCTTCGGCGCCCACGACAGCGACGACGACCTCGCGATGGACCCCGTACGGACCCGGTCGATCCTGACCCGGCAGTCGACGGCGGCCGTGCGGGCCTGGTTCGAGGGCTTCGGCATCGCCCGCGCCACCGGCCCCGTCCGCATCCCGGCGGCGCCCGACGCGGGGGTGTTCCGGGGGCGGATCTGCCTGCCGGTGCGGTCCCGGGGCATCGTGCAGGGCTACGTGTGGCTGCTCGACCAGGAGCCCGGCAAGCCCGGCCCCGACCCCGCGGCGCTGGCCGCGGCCATGGAGGTGGCCCAGCGGATCGGGGTGCTGCTCGCCGAGGAGGCGAAGGCGGGGGCGGACCTGTCGCGGGAGTTCCAGGCGGTGCTCACGGCCGGGCGGGGGTGGCAGCAGGACATGGCGGTGGCCGCGCTGCGGGCCGCCCTCGGGCCGGGCGGGGACGGCCTGCACGCGGCGGTCTGCGTCGCGCCGTGGCCCGGTGAGACTCCCGCGACCGTGCCGGGCGCGGCGGCCGTGTGCGTCGTACCACTGCGGGGCGGCGGCGCGGGCGAGCCGGGCGCCGCGTCCGCAGCCGGGCCCGCGGGCGGCCTGGCCCTGGCCGTACTGCTCCGGCTGCGGTCGACGGACGCGCTGGCTCCGGCGTTGACGGCGGTGGCACGGCTGCTGCCGCGCGCGGCGGAACCGGCGGCGGCCGCTGCGGCCGGCCCGGGCGCCTCCGGATCCCGGGCCAAGGCGGCGTCGGCCGGGGCGTCCACGGGAGCCGGGTCCACGACCGCGGCCGGCCCGCACCGGATGACCGCGGGGGTCGCCGACCCCGTCCGCGGCCTGGCCGAACTGCCCGCCGCCTGGGAGCAGGCCGTGGCCGCGGCCCGCGCGGCGGTGGCCGAGCCCCGGTTCGGCCCGGTCGCCCAGTGGTCGCAGATCGGCCCGTACCGGCTGCTGGCGAGCCTGGCCTCCGACCCGGTGGACGACCCTGCGGCCCGGACCCTGCTCACCCCGGCCCACCGCGAACTCGCCCGTACCGCCGAGGTGTTCCTGGACTGCGCCGGCCAGGCGGGCCGCGCCGCCGCCGCCCTCGGCATCCACCGCCAGACCCTCTACTACCGCCTCGGCCGCGTGGAACAGCTGACCGGCCTCGACCTCGACGCGGGCGAGGACCGCCTCCTGCTCCACATGGCCCTCAAGGCCTCCCGCCTGGCCTGAACCGGGCATCAGTCGGCCCGGGGGCAGCGGCGCATCGTCACGTTGGAGGTGCAGGTGGATGACCTGGAGCTCCAGGGTCTCCACGACGTCGGAGGCGGGCCTGAACAGAAAGCCGGGCCTTCGCGGCCTCGGACGCGTCTTTGCGGTAGGCGCCGGCAAGAAGGTGCGAGGCCCGGCAGGAGTTCGCCGAACAGGAGATCAGCGCGCTCTGTGCACTTCGGGGTTTCCGGATCCGGTGGCTCCATCCGCCCGTTTCCCGAAAGCGCCGAACCGGCCCGTTCGGTCGGGGCCCCCCATGGCAGACGGCCGAACCGACACCGCTCGTGACAGTACGGACCCGGCCACTCCCGGGCCCTGGTCTGAGGGTGTTCCCCGGGGCGTCTCAGGGCTGTCCCCGATGCCCCGGTGGCTGCCGCTTCCCTAGCCTCGCGGACAGGGCCGGCCGCCCTGCCCGCGGAGCCCTCCGCGCCGGTCGGTGCACCATGGAGGCTCCGTGAAGGCGATCGTCCAGGACCGGTACGGCTCCCCCGGCGTACTGGAGTTGAGGGAGGTCGAGCGGCCACGGGTCGGTGACCGGGAGGTGCTCGTACGGGTCCGTGCGGCCTCGGTCAACGCGCGCGACTGGCACCTCATGCGGGGCGACCCGTATCTGGCCCGGCTGGTGCTGGGCCTGCGGCGCCCGAAGGTGCGGATCCGGGGCACCGACTTCGCGGGCCGGGTGGAGGCGGTGGGCAAGGACGTGACCCGGCTGCGCCCCGGCGACGAGGTGTTCGGCGAGGCCGAGGGCGCCTTCGCCGAGTACGTGTGCGCCCCGGCCGACGCGGTGGAGCCGAAGCCCGCGAACCTGACGTTCGAGCAGGCGGCCGCGGTCCCGCTGGCGGGGAACACCGCCCTGATGGGCCTGCGCGACCTGGGGCGCCTGCGACCGGGACAGCGGGTTCTGGTCAACGGCGCGTCAGGCGGGGTGGGAACCTTCGCCGTTCAGATCGCCAAGGCCCTCGGCGCGGAGGTGACCGGCGTGTGCGGCACGAGGAACACGGAGCTGGTGCGCTCGCTCGGCGCCGACCACGTCGTCGACTACTCCCGGGAGGACTTCACCCGCACCGGCCGGCGACACGACCTCGTCCTCGACCTGGTGGGCAACCGGTCGCTCGCCGCGTGCCGGCGGGCGCTGACGCCCGGAGGCACGCTGGTGCTCTCGGGCGGCGGCGTGTCCGAAGGGGGCAGCCTGGTGGGGCCGATGTCCCTCCTGGTGAGGGGCCGGGCGCTCTCCGGCTTCGTCCGCCAGCGGCTGCTCGTCCTCACCGCGGCGCCGGACCGGGAGAACCTGGCGGCGCTGCGGGAACTCGTCGAATCCGGCCGGGTCACCCCGGCCGTCGACCGCACCTACCCTTTGCGCGAGGTGCCCGAGGCCATCAGGTACCTCGAGGTGGAGCACGCCCGCGCGAAGGTGGTCATCACGGTGTAGGCCGTCCGCCTCCGCCGGTCTGCTCCTGCGGCCGGGTCATCGCCTCGGCGGCCCGGCGCATGCCCTCGGTGAACTCCTCGGCCGTGGCCGCCGATTCCGGATCGAAGAGCCACTGGATCATCAGGCCGTTGAGCAGCGCCTGGTAGAAGGAGCCCAGGGTGCGCACGTCCCGCTCGTCGAGTTCGCCCTCCGGGGTGCCGGTGAGCATGGAGATCAGCCCGCGGCGCCCCTCGGCCTGGGAGGCCGCGAGCATGGCCCGCAGCTCCGGCCGCTGGTCGCGGCCGAGCGCCACCTCCAGGCTCGCCGCCCAGACGGGCGCGGACTTCTCGTGCTGCGCGAGGACGCCTTCCCAGAGCGCGCGGAAGCGCTCCAGCGATCCGCCCTCCCCGGCCAGGCCGTCCTGGAAGACCGCCCCCCACTCCTCGATCAGGCCGATGAAGGCCTCGGTGAGCAGGGCGTCCTTCGAGCCGTAGTGGTAGCCGATGGAGGCCAGGTTCGTCCCCGACGCGCTGACGATGTCGCGCGCGGTGGTGCGTACGAACCCCTTCTCCACCAGGCACTTCTTGGCGCCTTCGAGCAGATCTTCGCGATGTCCCATGGCCTCACCGTAGCAAGACAACTGTCCTAGACGACAGTTCTATACAAGCGTCATAGACAAGCGTTTAATACATGTGTATGTTCCTCGGCATGACGAACCCCGCCGCCACAGCGCGACTCGCCGGCCGCCGTGAATGGACCGCCTTCACCGTCCTGGTGCTGCCCCTGCTCCTGGTCTCGATGGACGTCTCGGTCCTCTACTTCGCCATTCCGGCGATCACCGAGCAGCTCGACCCGAGCGCCACCCAGCAGCTCTGGATCTTCGACAGCTACGCCTTCGCCCTCTCCGGCCTGCTGATCACGATGGGCTCGCTCGGCGACCGGATCGGCCGCCGCCGGCTGCTGCTGATCGGAGCCGCCGCCTTCGGCCTCGCCTCGGTCGGCGCCGCCTACGCCACCAGCGCGGAGATGCTCATCGCGGCCCGCGTCCTGCTCGGCATCGGCGGCGCGACCCTGATGCCGTCCACGCTGGCCCTCGTCCGCAACCTCTTCCAGGACGACAAGCAGCGCGGCAAGGCCATCGCCATCTGGTCCGGGGCCATGACCGGCGGCATCGCGCTCGGCTCGGTGCTGAGCGGCGTGATGCTGAACCACTTCTGGTGGGGCTCCGTCTTCCTGGTCAACGTGCCCGCCATGGTCCTGCTGCTCGCCCTGGTCCCCGTCCTGGTCCCGGAGTTCAAGGACCCCGTCCCGGGCCGCTTCGACCTGGCCGGCGTCCCGCTGTCGATGGCCGCGGTGCTGCCGGTCGTGTACGGCCTGAAGGAGATCGCCGCCGAGGGCTTCGAACCCCTCCACCTGGGCTGCCTCGCCGTCGGCCTGGCCTTCGGGTACGTCTTCGTCCGCCGCCAGCGCACCCGTGACGACGCCATGATCAGCCGCTCGCTGTTCCAGGGCCGCGGTTTCGGCGCCGGCATCGGCCTGAACACCCTCGCCGCCTTCGCCATGCTCGGCTCGGCCTACTTCACCACCCAGTACCTCCAGGCGGTGCTCGGCATGGGCACGCTGGAAGCCGCCCTGTGGAGCCTGGCCCCCTCCGTCGTCATCGGTGCGGCGGCCCCCGTCTCCGCGTCCCTCGCCCAGAAGGTGGACCGGGCCTACGTCATCGCCGGCGGGTTCGTCCTCGCCGCCGCCGGATTCGCGCTGATCGGCCTGGTGGGCACCGACTCCCTGTGGCTGCTGCTGACCGGCGCGGGCGTCCTGGCCTCGGGCATCGTCACCGTGATGTCCCTGGTCTCCGACCTGGCCCTGGGCGCGGCCCCCGCCGAGAAGGCCGGTTCCGCCGCCTCCCTGCTGGAGACCGGTACGGAGTTCGGCGGCGCCCTGGGCATGGCCGTCCTCGGCAGCCTGGGCACCGCGGTCTACCGCAGCGACCTGGCCGACGCCGAGCCCGCCGCACGGGAGACCCTGGGCGGCGCCGTCGCCACCGCCCACCGGATCGGCGGGGAGGCGGGCGAGCAGGCCTTGACCCTGGCCCGCGAGGCCTTCGTCCACGGAATGCAGTACGCGGCCTGGGGCGGTACGGCACTGCTGCTCGGTGCGGCCGTGCTCGCCGCGGCTCTGATGCGGGGGACCGGCGCCCCCGCGCCGGCCGCGGCGGAGCCCGCCCCGGCCGCCGGGGCGCGGGAGCACGAGGCGGCGTACAACTGACCGGCGCGGTGCGGCGCGGCGCGTCCGGCGGAAGGCGGACGCGGAAGGCGGACGCGCCGCGCGGAACGCTGAACGCGGAAG